>JBBRDO010000007.1:0-70615 GCA_038203825.1 Chloroflexia bacterium
GTACTCGCGGGCCGCTGTTCTTATGTCTTACTCCTATATTATAGCAGAAATATAGCAAGAACGCAATAGGTATTGCAATATTGCTCCGATATTGCTATAATTCCACTGGAGGTACATATGACTATGGCACTAAAAGAAGTACGCCGGCGGGCATACCTTACTACCAGGCAGCTTGCAGAGAAGGCGAAGGTCTCGCCCGGCACAATATGGAATATCGAAGGCGGCAAGCACGGCGAGCTGCACCTTACCACGATGAAGAAGATTGCCGACGCCCTGGGCGTGCACCCTTCTGAGATTACAGAGTTCGTGCAGAAGGCAGAAGGAGAGTAAGGAAAAGGAAGGAACGCAACCATGAATGCATTGCCCCAGGCCTCGATCGGTTTCCTACGTGTAATGGGCTGGCTCATCCTGGTGGGCACTGGCATCTTTTTCGCGGTAGATATCGTCAATGCGGCGAATGCGCCTGACGCCATCAGGAGTTTGAACGCGCTAATTGCTATAGGCTCCCTCCTGGGTGGTATCCTTGTCTGGGCGGTCTGTATTGCACTGGCGGCAGTCACGGAAAACTCTATTACCATCTCACGTTACGCAGCGAGGCGAACAGGGTGAAACTGACGAAGGGTATCAAAGGCGACCTGCATAGCCCGCAAGTAGATAGAACTCTTTAGAGCAAAGTGGTTCAGATGATTGGACATCTTCAACAACTCAAGCTTGACGTACCCACACAACGAGGCAAACAGGTGGTTGGTCTGGGTGCATACCGTGTGGGTCGGCGAACGCTCCAGAGAAGCATTCTGTTTGAGGGACTTGTGGTACTCTTCCACGTTCCACCGTTTCTGGTAGATAGTGGTGATCTGCTCGGCGGTGAGTTGGATCTCAGAACAGACCAGATACTGGGCAACTTGGCTACCATCTTCGTTTACGAAGAGTTGCTTTACGAGCGCCAAGGGGAAGTCCACTCTTTCAAGGTAGATTACTCGCGTCTCGCCCACTTCCACTGTCAATTGGTCCACACGCACATACCTGCCACCCAGCTTATCTTCTGCACTCAAGGCTACCTTGCGGTTAGTCTTGAGGGGCATGATAAAGTCCTTTTGCAAATCATGTTTGACGAAGCACATATTCTGTGCCGAGGCGTACCACACATCGTTGAGCACGAAGCGGAACACGATTTGGTTCTTACACGCTTGGAGCAGCAGAGCCTGGTAATGCTCGTTCTTACTGATGGGGTCACGCCGCTTAGTCTTACCATCTTTAGGGTCAACGTACTGCTCAGTTTTGGATACCAACCGGAAGCCCACAGGCAGCGAAACTTCCAACCCGCTCACATGATACAATGCTGAGAGGAAATTTATCCCCTTGACGCTTCGACCTTGCGAGTGGTCGTAGTGCCAGGCGATGATGTCGTTCTCATCTGTGTACGGCTTTTCAGCGATGATGTCGTTCTCATCTGTGTACGGCTTTTCAGCGATGATGTCGTTCTCATCTGTGTACGGCTTTTCAGCGATGATGTCGTTCTCATCTGTGTACGGCTTTTCAGCGATGCTGTCGTCGACGAGTATGTACCCATCTTCTGCTTCGACACTTCGCACGTGAGGCTTGACGAAATGCCACAGGTCGGCGCTGGTAAACTCCGCTTGAGAAAGGAAGCGTTGGATACGGTCATGACTGATGCTCCCGCCCAGCAACGCACTCAGTCCCGTGCCAGTGGTTTGGCCGAAGGAGCTAATCAGGTAGTCCGTGTATAGATCGAGCAGTTCTTTGTTCCTCATGCCTTTAGTTTACCATTCAGCCTTACCCCTGCGTAAGGTGAGTTATAAAGTAGCCGGTGAGCGCCAGGCGCGGTTCTGCACACTAACGCCCACGCGCGCCTCGAACGGGATATGCAGTGTGTGTATTGTGTCATGCCCATTTTGGTCGGGCTAGTGTGGCTTGCAGCGGGCGGGGGCAAAGGCAAGCGGCGTATGCCCGTGTGGCTCACGGTGGTGACGATAGCGACCCTGGTAATCTACACGGCGTTCACGGGGGCCACTGCTTCAGTCGTGCGAGCGGCAATCATGGGTGTTATTCTGCTGGTCGCCCCGTTGGTGGGGAGGCGTTACGACCCGCTAGCCGCTCTTGCGGTTGCCGCAGCGGGCATGGTGCTTCTAGATCCATACGTGCTTGCTGACGCGGGATTCCAGCTGTCCTACCTGGCGATGCTGGGGATAACGACCCTTGCCCCACTGATATACGAATTCTCTAAACGCTTGCGCTTGCCTGCTGCGGTCGGGCTGCCGGTGGCGACGACCCTTGCAGCCCAGGCAGCCACATTGCCACTTGGCATTCTACTGACCGGGCAGTTCTCTGTGATCTCGCCTCTTGCGACGCTCACCGCCGACATCTCGCTGCTGCCCCTGATGCTCTCAGGCATCGTGACAGCCTTCATCGGGCTCGTTCCGGCTGTATCTGCTCTGGGGGCCGTAAGTGGCGCGGTCGCCTGGCTGAGCGCGTCGTGGTTGCTGTGGTGGGTACAGTTCTGGGCATCACTACCGTTCGCGTCCGTGCAGGTGGATGGATTTGTTCCAGTCTACTCGGCGCTTTACTACGTCACCCTGTTCCCAGCTGTCTGGCTGCTGGCCGACGTTCGCCGCAAAAGCAGGTTCGCTGCGCTTTGGCCTCGGATCAAGCCGATCGCGCTCGGATTTACTGCTGTTGCGGTGTGGGGGATAGCCATCACGCTTCTGTTCCTACGCTGAATTACACCAGTGTCCTGGCTGCCATAGGAGCAAAGTACTCTATTCCGATCGACCATTATTCGGCATGATCCTATATAATCAACATGGATTCAGAGCCTTTGTGAGACTTGAGCCGCCCTGCGAACGATAGCATTCCGGAAAGGTATAGTTACAGTGGTTCGTGATCGTAAATCCTTACGCTATGCAATTATTCTAATACTGCTTGCGCTCACCGGCACGGTGTTCGTACGGCCTATGGCTGGGACAACTCCCACAGCTCATGCGGACGACGCTCCCGCAGCCCCTGATGCGTCATCGCCGTTTGGCGTCGCGGGAGTTATGCGCTGGCCGGTGTGGGGCACATTCGACCAGCCTGCCGACCTCATGCTGAAGACAGGAGGCGCATGGGTGCGCGATGACTTCGCGTGGTCGCTAATCGAGCCCGCGCCCGACCAGTTTGACTGGACGGCCACCGACCGTATCGTGGGGCAACTGGGCGCGCGCAATCTGAATATCCTCGGCCTCCTGGCTTACTCGGTCAGCTGGGCCACGCCTACACAGGAGGACGACGGAGCGCCGATGTCCTTCTATGCGCCCGACCCGGACAAATATTACACATTTGTGCGCACTCTCGTGGGCCGGTACAAGAATGTTATCCATTACTGGGAGGTCTGGAACGAGCCCGACAACGCTATGTTCTGGAAACCCGCGCCGGATGCAGCTGCTTATGCGACCATTTTGAAGACAGCCTACCGCGCGGTCAAGGATGAAGACCCAACCGCCAAAGTGGTTACGGGCGGGATATCGGGCAACGCGGTTCCATTCCTCGAACAGGCTCTCTCAGGTGATGCCGCCAACTCCTTCGACATACTGGCGATTCACCCTTACGCCGTTCCGCTGGACGTGAACCAGGCGCGCACGGAAAGCAGGCCGGAAGTACACAAGATGCTCGATGTTGAGCTGAACAAGTACCAGGCGTTTCTGAGCAGGCATAATCTGGACAAGCCCATATGGGTTACCGAGGTGGGTTGGCCGGCAAATAACTGGGGCCTTGACGAATCACTGCAAGCAGATTATCTCGCGCAGACCTACGCGCTTCTACTCTCCAGCGGCCTGACCGAGCGAATCTTTGCCTATAGCTTCAAAGATGGATCAGCCGAGCCTGCGGATAGTTGGGGCCTGGTGAGGTGGGGCGACGGGGCCACTGATCTAAGCCAAACCCGTCCTTCCTTCTCGGCATACAACACAAGCGCCCGCCTTCTCACCGGCACGTCTCCGGGTGGCCGCCTCCAGCTTGCCCCTACAAACACGATTCTGAACTTCGAAGCAGCGGCGCCATGGAGCAACTCGATGCAGGGCTCGGGCACTCTTGCGTCATCCAGTGAGCAGCACTTCGATGGAACGTCTTCCGGCAAACTGGAATACACGTTGCCGGAGGCGAACCAGGCCATTGACTTCGCGCCTGCCGCGCCGGTCGACCTACCAGGCAGCCCTACCAGGCTTGGCGTCTGGGCCCTGGGTGACGGCTCGGGCGACTACCTGAGCGCATGGTTGAAAGATCGCGATGGGGAGCTGTTCAAGGTCCGGCTGGGTGCTATCCTCGGCCGAAATGCCGGTTGGCGCTACTATGAAGCGGCGATTGGCGGCTATTATTTCGGCTGGGAGATGGCGGGAGGCAGTCCGGCCAACGGCAAACCTGATTATCCGCTGCAGTTCGTTGGCTTCCGACTGGAGAATACACCCGACGAACCCGCGGGTTCGGGCACAATCTATCTCGATGATTTGCAGACGTGGGAAGGCCCGGACGTAACTACAGTGCGCTTCAACCGCCCGGACGGCAGCGCCGTAGACGTGCTGTGGTCGGCCCAACCCACTCAAGCAAAGCTGCCTACATCATCGCCGCAGGCACAAGTCTTCACGCGAGATGGTGCCGAGTCAACTATGGATGCCCAGAACGGGATGTTAACTGTCGATGTTAGCGACAGTCCGATCTATGTGGTGCATAGCCCTGCCGATGGTACGCCCAAAGCGGAGACGAAAGCGCCGCAGGCCGTTGTAGCGTCGTCACTCTGCCAGGCGACGGCACGCGCAAGCGATCTTGCCGGGCTGGGCAATCTCTACTTTGCGGAAACCGGGCACAACGTGTCCGAGCCGTTCCTGTCGTTCTGGCAATCGCATGGCGGGCTGAACCGGCTCGGGTACCCGATTACGGAGGCATTCAGCGGCCAGCTGGACGACGGCAAGGACTACACGCAGCAGTACTTCGAGCGTGCCCGCATCGAGTATCACCCAGGGAACAGCGCGCCGGAGGACGTCCAGTTGGGCCTCCTGGGTACTTGGGCCGCACAACACGCGGACCTATCGCACCCATACCATGCCGATTCGGCAAAAACGTACTTCCCCGAGACGGGCAACACGCTCGACCTGTTCAACTCGTGGTGGAGCAGCAACGGCAGCTTGACCACCTTCGGGTTCCCGATTACACCCGAGGTTCAGGAGGTCAACTCAGCCGACGGCAAGACCTACACCGTCCAGTATTTCGAGCGCGCCCGCATGGAGTCGCACCCGGAATACGCTGGAAGCCCGGAAGAGGTTCTGCTCGGCCTTCTCGGCACCGAGTACTTGGTGTCTCAGAACTGCGGGCAGTAGAGCAAGACTAGCGAATCCGCTGCGGCTTCCAGATTAATGCCGTCACCTTATGTGCATAGTGCTGCGTCGGTTCTACTGGCTCAGTACGCAGGCCGAGTCTCTCGGCCAACGTGTTCCGCGCAATACTTGCATGAGCGCGCTGCAAGGGCCATGGCGAGTGAAAGATCTGGCACCTGTACGTGTGATCTTTCGAGGCTCCGTAGTAGCAGTAGCGTTCCGTGAGCCAATGGTCGAGCGTACCGCGGCACGACGTGTAGACAGGACCTTGTGGGCGATAGACGGCCCTGAATTGCGCGCCCGTTCCACGGCCGGAAGTGCGCTCGCCGGTGAAGGAAATGCCGCCGGACGTGCGGTCGAACGTAATGTTGGCGGGCGTGTACGGCAGTCGAAACAAGGGGCGCGCCAGTGCAATAGCGAGCAGATTGTCGGCGTCCATGCTCAGAAATAACACGCCCGAAATGCCCCGATGAGTAACATAGGTCCGTAGGTTGATCTCGTTGAAATGCGAGACAAGCCCGACCTCTGGAAAGCCACGCAGGCGTATCTCGCTCAGGCGAAAGGCCACCACCCCGAGCCAGGCCTGCCCTTCGAACGTGTCGAGCTCCACGGCGGGCGGCAAGAACGGGCGTAAACTTTCAGGCTCTACAGGCGCATGTAGGAAAAGTAGATTGTGCCAGGTTTGTGTCATAATCCAGAGGCCCGCTGGCATGCGATTCTGCACACAGATATTGCCCGGGTTGGGGGGACGTTTCATGTCAGCACCCGACAAACTTATTTTTAGAACTTTGCAGCGCTAGATGATCAAACCGGTCAGAGCTTTTTGTGATTTCTTGCACAATCCCTATATCATTCTATCGTTAATCTTGCGCTAACGCAATCCCCATCTTGCACGAATTTTTGGGCGTGATGGGGATTGAAAGTCACAGGTTCCTATGGTACGATACACAACAGAGTCAACTTCCACTTTACTAAGAGAAGAACCGCCATGCCCACATCTATAGCGTATCCAGAGCCGAATCCTGACCTATATCCGCTCGTTGATTCGCACGCCCATCTCGACTCCGATGACTACGACGCTGATATAGGGGCCATCGCCGAGCGTGCCCAACAGTTTGGCCTGAAGGCGATTGTCACCATTGGCATAGAACCTGCTGACTGGCCGAATACCCTCGCATTGGCCGCACGATACCCCGAAGTTTATCCCGCATTGGGTATTCACCCAAACAGCGCAGACCAGGCCAATGACGATACCTTCCAGCAACTGGCAGCACTTTGCAAAGCTCATAACGTGGTCGGGCTGGGCGAGACGGGCCTGGATTACTATCGAGAGTACGTGCCGCACGAACAACAGAAGGACTCCTTGAGGAAGCATCTGGCTCTGTCTCGCGAGCTGCACTTACCGGTGATCATACACACTCGCGACGCTTACGACGACGTGCTTGAAATACTCCAAAGAGATGGTGACGGCACGCGTGGAGTGATGCACTCCTTCTCCGGAGATACAGCGGGGGCCTTGAAGTGTATCGAGATGGGATATATGATCTCCATAGCGGGGCCCGTGACTTTCCGCAAGGCGACAGACAAGCACTCGCTGGCCCGCGAAGTACCTCTCGACTGGCTCATGGTTGAAACTGACTGTCCTTACCTCACGCCCGAACCATACCGCGGGCGACGCAACGAACCAGCATACGTTGCATATACCGCCAAAGCCATAGCCGAACTCCGTGGGATATCTCTTGAAGAAGTAGCGCAGGCAACGACCCGGAACACAGCGCGACTCTTTGGATTACACCTCGACCTGTAGGAGGCTATTGAGTAAATTCGATGGGGGATAAGCGGTATCGTGGACAGTCGATTTGCAGGCGGGTTGTCCAACTTCGAAGGGAGCGGGATAGTGATTAATCTTTGGCAGTTGCAAGTATTTCTTGTGGTTTATGAGACCGGCAGTTTCTCGGCAGCAGCAACCCGTCTTCATCTGACCCAGCCCGGCGTAAGCCAGCAGATCCGCGCCCTCGAGAATTACCTCAATACCAAGCTATTTGTGCGCCGGGGCCACGGTGTGGAACTAACGGCAGCAGGCGAAAGCTTAATCGACCCGGCCCGCAGATTGATAACTCTTTCGGAGACCACTGAGCGCACATTAATCGCCAAGCGAGGCGAGGTGAGCGGACGTATCAGGCTCGGTTGCGCGCTGCCCTCGGGCAGCTACATCTTCACTCCGTGGATACAAGATTTCCGCACGATGTACCCGGATATAACGGTGCAGATCGAGCAGGTAGAGCCGGGACCGTTGCTCGGCGCGCTACGTTCACAAGAGCTGGATGGCGGCGTAGTCATGGGGCGAATGCGGGGGCGCGGCCTCGTACACCACAAGCTGCTCGAAGATCCCATCACATTGATCGTGCCTATCAACCATGCGTGGGCCTTTCCGGGACAATTACACAAGGCCGCGACCGAGGCCGCGCACAACTCGCACGCGACGGGACAGGATGGACCTACGGCGAGGCACGATGAAGACACCTGGGTGCCTGCGGTTAAGCTGGGTATGCTGAAAGACCAGGCACTGGTGCTAGAACATGGCATCGGTGAGAGCCACAGCGACGCGAGGCGCGCACTGAACGACGGACTTGAGGAGCGAGGTTTTAATACGCGAGATATGCGCGTTGTGCTGGAATTGCCGAATCCGATGGCTGTGGCCTGTGCAGTCGCCAACGGTGCTGGAGTGGGGCTCGTGCCGCAGTCAATCGCCAGGCGCCTGACGGGACAGGTCGCTCCAGTGCGAATCGAGGGCTTTAACCTGAGCCAGCACATCTACCTGATTCACGACCGCAAGGCTCTGCACGCCCCGGCAGTTGGCGCGTGGTGGAACTATATACAGTCCAAGTTGGGCCAACACAAGCCCACGAGTGAGCAGGAAGAGGAAATGGAGCCCGCAGAAGCCGTGAAACCAAGGGGGAAGGACACAAGCGCGAAGGTGCACGCCGCCAGCGTGCTGACCGGTTAGGCGTCGCCGCTCTCGGGCAGTCTGAACCCGAATATTTCGGCAAAGTGGCGAGCGAAAGTGTCTTTCGCTTCAAACATGGAGGGCGCTTCAGGCAGTAATCGGGCCATGGATGTAACACCCTTGTCGGCGATGCCGCAGGGGATGATATACTCGAAGAAACGCAAGTCAGTCTTTACATTAAGCGCAATGCCATGCGTGGTGATACCGCGACCATCCACGCGGACCCCAATGGCTGCGATCTTTTCGTCGCCACCGAGACCCGTTACCCATGCCCCACTGTAGTCTTGCAGAGTGTGCGCGTGTAAGCCCATTTCGTTGAGCGCAGCGATCAGCACCCGTTCAAGAGTACGCACGTAACCGGGGTAATCGATCACGCCTCCGTAGTTGTGCAGGTTAATTATCGGGTAGGCGACGAGCTGCCCTGGCCCATGATAGGTGACGTCGCCGCCCCTGTCGACGTCCAGCACTACGATCCCGTCGTCTTTTAGCTGTTGGTCGGTGGCCAGTATATGGTCGCGCCCACCACGCCGGCCGCACGTGTAGGTGTGGGGGTGTTCCAGCAAGAGCAGGGTTTCAGACACGTGGCCTGAGGCGACCTCCTGAGCAATCATGTTCTGGAGATCCCAGGCCTCCGAGTATGTGGTCAGCCCTAGGTCGATCACGCGTAGAGAACCGGCGGGAGCATTCGCGCCGCTACGCGTGGGGTTCGACCCGATCGTGTTTGTAGCCATAAGAGTTTACCAGTCAATAAAGCAGACGACGGGCGACACGTGTCCGTCGTCTGCAGTCAGTGCTATTCCAGGTTATGCAGTCGCGTATTGCACCTGCTCATGCGCATGATAGGAGGAGCGCACGAGGGGACCGCTTTCGATATGCTTAAATCCCATGCCCATGCCGATGGCCTTCAGTTCCTTAAATTCGGCAGGCGTGTAATAGCGCATGACGGGCAGGTGGCGGAAGGACGGACGAAGATACTGGCCGATGGTCACGATATCGACGCTGTGGTCGCGGAGGTCGCGGAGCACCTGAACGACCTCGTCCCATTCCTCGCCGAGGCCCATCATCAAGCCCGACTTAGTGAGGATGTTGCCGGAGGGGTTCATATCGCGAGCCTTTTGAAGTAGCTCGAGCGAGCGCTCATACTTGGCCTGCGGGCGCACGATGTGATAGAGCCTGGGCACCGACTCGATATTGTGGTTGAGGATGGTTGGCCCAGCGTCCATGACTATTTGGAGTGCCCACCATACACCCTTGAAGTCAGGGATCAACACTTCAATGCCGCAATCAGGCACGTACTCACGTGTCTTGCGAATTAGCTCAGCGAAGATTTCCGCACCGCCATCTGCAAGCTCGTCGCGATTGACAGACGTAATGACCGCGTGCTGGAGTTGAAGGCTCTCTATGACACGTGCCACTTTTTCAGGCTCCTGGCGGTCCAACATGGAAGGCCGGCCAGTCTTGATGGCGCAAAAGCCACAGGAGCGGGTGCAAGTATCGCCCAGAATCAGGAATGTGGCGGTGCGATGTTCCCAGCACTCTGAGATGTTGGGGCAGCGGGCCTCTTCGCACACCGTGTGGAGGCCCAGGCCGCGCATCAGGCTCTTGAGGTCACGATAGTTCTCTCCCTGCTGCCACTTGACCGTGAGCCAGTCGGGCTTGCGTTCCAGGGGCACGGGACCTTCACTGACTGGGCGCGCAGGACCGCCGGGTCTGCTATAAGGCTTCAACTCGAGGGGGGAATAAGAGGTGTCAGTTGTCGGCATCTGTTCGGACATAATGTGTTCCGCCTTCCGTGTTTCGCGAATTCTAATATGAACCCATATATTCAGTATAACTCGTTCTATGCTGCAATTATCCCAAATGACCCAAGATCGCGCAAGCAGACCGGATCATCAACTCAACGGAAAAGTCCTGCGCAAGCAACGCAAAACGAGCACAAACTCGTTTCCACGATGCACACGCAGGACTAAATTCATGGAGCAATCGAACCCGGTTTGGGGCGACTATGCACACGCAAGCCGCCCCACGACTATTCTAGAGGCCTGAATTGCCCCCGCTGAAGCTCTCAATCGACTGCTTGACGGCGCGCAAGAAGCGTGCGCCTACAGCGCCATCGAGGATTCTATGGTCAAGGGCAATTGTCGAAAACATCATGCTTCTGATGGCGATCGCATCGTCAATCACTACAGGGCGCTTGACGATAGCTTCCATGGTCACCAGACAGGCCTGAGGCTGGTTGATGATAGAGTGTGTCATCACCACGCCTAGCGAGCCGGTGTTATTGACTGTGATAGTGCCGCCTTCTATTTCCGCGAGCGTGAGCTTGCCTGCACGGGCCTTCTCAGCAAGCTCTGACAGCTTGCGAGCGATACCTGTCACGCTGAGGTTGTCAGCGCCGTGTATCACTGGAGCGATCAGGCCCTGATCTCCAAGCTCGATGGGGATGCTGACGTTTATATCGCGTCGCAAGATGATGCCCTGCTCGTCGCTCCAGATGGCGTTTGTCTGAGGAACTTGCCTTACGGCCTCTACTACAGCCTTGATGAAGAATGCATAGTAGGTCACAGGGACGCCTTCGCGCTTCTCGAACTCGGCCTTTATGCTGTCGCGATACTTGACCATGTTGGTCATGTCGATCTCTATCGTGGTCCAGGCATGAGGCGAGGTGTGGACGCTTTCCACCATGTGGCGAGCAATCGCACGGCGCATGGGTGTCAGACCCATAGGTGTATCGCCCATCAGAGAGGGGGGCGGGGCTGCGGGTGCTGCGGAAGGAGCGGGCATTGGAGCCGCCGATGGTACGGGAGCGGCTGTGGGCTGTGCAGGTGCAGGGGCAGGGCTAGCGGGCACCGGAGCCGCGCCGCGCTGGGCGACGTACTGAAGGATGTCTTCCTTCGTTACTCGACCACCGAGGCCTGTACCTTGCACCGCGCTCAGGTTGACAGCATGCTCTTCGGCGAGACGGCGCACAGCAGGGGTTGACCGTCGCCTCAGTAGCTCTTCTTCGGTCTCAGTGGCGCCTGCGGTTGGAGCAACGTTGCTGCCTGTGTACATTTCTGCAGGGCCCTGAGGCATAGCTCCGGCCACGGACGCGGTCATGTCGCCTGGAAGAGAAGGCTGCGGCTGATACTGCGGTTGTGAGCGGCCATTCTCTCCGCCGGCGGGAGCCGCAGGGGGAGGAGCCGCGGCGGGAGCCGGAGTAGGTGCAGGCGCTTCTGCTACAGCAATGGGAGCAGGCGTGGGGGCCGGGGCTTCCGTTGCAGTTGGCTGGGGCGCGGGTGCCGAGGCAGCGTCGCCGCCTTCGTCAATACTTAAGATCTCTGTGCCAACGGGCACGGTTGCGCCCTCTGCTACTTTCAGTTCCTTAATGACACCGCTCACGGGCGACGGTATTTCGGCGTTTACCTTGTCGGTAATCACCTCGGCCAGCGATTCGTATTTTTCGACTGTATCGCCTGGCTGCTTGAGCCACTTACCTATTGTGCCTTCTGTAACGCTCTCGCCCAACTGGGGCATTGTTACCGGGGTTATTGGCATTCTATGAACCTCCTATAATTAATATGCAGCTAATTCTTTCATAGCCTTCAGGATCTTTTCCGGGTTGGGCATGAAGTAGGCTTCCTGGTTATGGTTGTATGGCATTGCAGGTACGTCGGGCCCAGCCACTCGCACGATCGGGCCGTCCAGGTATGCGAAGGCCTCTTCCGCTATCGAGGCGCTGATCTCCGCGCCCCAGCCGCCACTGTATGTATCTTCGTAGACCACTATGGCTTTGCCTGTTTTCTTGACTGAGTTCACTATGGTCTCGCGGTCCAAGGGGCTGATGGTCCTGACGTCTACGACTTCTACCTCAACGCCGTCGGCTGCCATGGCTTCGGCTGCTTTGAGGCAATGATGGAGCATCATTCCATAGGCGATGGCGGTCATGTCTTTGCCTTCACGGGCTATGGCTGCCTTGCCTAAGGGCACGGTGTAATCCTCGTCGGGTACTTCGCCCTTGATGAGACGATAGGCACCTTTGTGCTCCAGGAAGATTACGGGATCAGGGTCGCGTATGGCTGCCTTGAGGAGTCCTTTGGCATCATACGGGTTTGAGGGTATAACTACAATCAAGCCGGGGATGTGGCCATAAAGAGCTTCCACGCTCTGTGAGTGGTAGAGAGCACCATGTATGCCGCCACCATAGGGCATTCTGATCACCAGCGGCGCATGGAACGTGTTGTTGGAACGATAGCGGATTTTAGCCGCTTCGTTCATGATCTGGTCCATGGCCGGGTGGCTGAAGTCTGCGAACTGCATCTCGGCGACGGGTCGCATGCCGTTGACAGACGCGCCAATGGCGGCACCGGCGATTACTGCCTCGGAAAGAGGCGTATCGAGAACACGGTCAGGACCGAATTGCTTTGAAAAGCCATCAGTTACACCAAACACACCACCGCGAGGGCCAACGTCCTCGCCCATAATGAAAACGCGCTCGTCGCGCTCCATCTCTTCGCGCAACCCGTCTCGGATTGCCTCGATAAGCGTCTTTACAGCCATTTCGCCCCTCCAGTGTGAGTCGTAGATCGTAAGTCCAAGATCGTAAGGTGTGTGATATAGCTCGCCAGTGATAGCTGGCCTCTGAACTGCGATTTACGATTTGAGATCCTTATCGCCATGCAGCACGCTCTTCGTCGGTTGCATAGACGTGAAGAGGAGTGTCGTCCGCAATCGGGTCGGGCTGCTGCTCGGCCCAGTCGGTCGCATCGTTCACTTCGCGGTCAATACGCTTCTTGATCTCAGCCAACTCCTCTTCAGTCGCTACGCCGCTATCGAGGAGGTATTGGCGATACTTGGGCATTGGCTCTTTGGCGCGCCACTCCTCCACTTCGTCCCGCGTGCGATATGTGCGGTCATTGTCGTCTGATGAGTGCGCTGTCAACCTGTATGTTATGGCCTCTATCAGCGACGGGCCTTCACCCCGACGTGCGCGCTCTGCTGCTTCTTTCATGGCCTCGTAAACAGCCAGTACGTCGGTGCCGTCAACTTCTACGCCGGGCATACCGTAGCCGACGCCCCTGGCGGCGACACTACCGCCTGCAACTTGCAGGGGCACGGGGACGGATATGGCGTACTGGTTATTCTGGCAAAGGAAGATAACGGGTAGATCATGTACACCTGCGAAGTTGAGGGATTCGTGCCAATCGCCCTCGCTCGTGCCGCCTTCGCCAACCGAGACGACTGTTACCTCGCCTGTCTTGCGCATCTTGGACGCTAGAGCCACGCCGACTGCATGGCAGTTCTGGGTGGCGACGGGAGAGGAGCCTGTGACGACGCGATGCTTGGCATATCCGTAATGGCCGGGCATCTGGCGACCGCCGCTGCTGGGATCTTCGCGCTTGGCGAAGTGCTGAAGCATAACTTCACGCGGGGTCACACCCAACGTGACGATCATGCCCAGGTCACGATAGTATGGGAGGAACCAGTCTTTATCTCTCTGGAGTGCAAAGACTGTGCCGATCTGTATGGCTTCGTGGCCCTGGCATGAAATAACGAAGGGCGCCTTGCCCTGGCGATTCAGTAGCCACATCCGCTCATCCAGAGAGCGTGCCAGCAGCATATAGTAATACATGTCGAGCAGAACTTCTTTGCTCAGTCCAAGCGCCTCATGCTTAGGTATGGACTTACTTTCAGATACACGCTTGCGGCTTCCCGATGCTGTCTTCGAGCTTGTGGATGCCATTTATGTTACCTCCTCGTAACTCGGTTGCGGAGCAAAGGTCCGGGTTCACTCGATAATGAACGATATGAGCGCACAAGAGTTTGGTTTAATCGGTCAATCATATGGCGCAAAAGATGTCTTTTTACTGCTCCGATTTTATGGCGTAATTCGGCCAGCCTATTGGCCAAAGCCGTTTACCATCTTATCATAAGGGGGTGCCCTTGTCAAAGACGGACGACAGACGAAGCAGGGCTGATGCAAAGTCGAAAAGGGAGCAAATAGCACCTTCATGAGCTAAGATGCGAGTTACCAACAACCATCAAAGCTAAGAGAGGTGCTATGTCCTTGAAATGTACCATGCTGCCCCTTGATGTTCAACTTCCGCAAGAGCCTTTTGCTTTCAGCCTGCAAGCTCTGGTGGAGAGACTGCATAGCGTGCCTGACCTGCGCCATGCAAGAGGAGTGCGCTACCCACTGCCGGTGGTACTCACTGTGGCCGTGCTTGCCAAACTCGCTGGGCACGGCAAACTCCGTGATGTGGCTGATTGGGCAGGATTACGTGCCGAGCAACTCTGCCCCTTACTCGGCTTTGCTCGTAACACCTTACCTCACCCCACCACCTGGAGCCGTATCTTCGGCAAGGCACTTGACCCTGATACCCTCGATCAGGTTGTGGGACACTTCTTCTCAGAATTGTCTGCTTCCGCAATCCGTAAGAAGCGCAAACGCAGAGGGGGGTTAGCGGTGGCCATTGATGGCAAGACGTTGAGAGGCACAATACCTTTGGGCAACACACGAGGAGTGCATCTGGTGGCAGCCTATCTGCCCGATGCAGGTGTGGTGCTGGCGCAGTTGGAAGTTCAAGAGAAGGCTAACGAGCTAACAGTAACGCCGACGTTGTTGGCTCAACTCGATTTGAGCGGTGTGGTAGTAACAGGAGACGCAATGTTCGCCCAGCGCAATCTGTCAGTGCAAATCCGCAAGGGAGGTGGTGATTACGTGTGGAATACGTGTGGAAGGTGAAAGAGAACCAGTCAGGATTGCTGGAGGAGATAAAGACGTTGTTTGAACCGCCCACTCTCACCAAGAGTGAAGCCAAAGGGTTCGATATGCCCGCAGACTTGGAGTGGGCACATACTGTAGACAAAGGGCATGGACGAATAGAAGAGAGGGAGCTAATGGTGAGCAGTGAGCTCAAAGGGTACTCAGATTGGCCTTACTTGGCGCAGGTATTCAGATTGAAGTGCCGAGTCACTGATGGAGTGGGCAAAATCAGAGAAGCTGTGCATTATGGAGTAACCAGCCTGCCACGTGCAGAGGCCTCCCCACAAAGGCTATTGGCTATAGTTAGGGGGCACTGGGGCATAGAGAATGGGCTACATCATCGCAAAGACGTGAGCTTGGAGGAAGACCGTTCCCAAGTACGTATGGGTTCGGCTCCACGCGTGTTGGCTACATTGAACAATGTGGTGGTAGGGTTGGTAGCGCACCATGGGGAAGCCAATCTGCCAGCTGCTCAACGTGCCTTCGATTACCGTTTGCAACGTGCCATGTGGCTCAACTGGGCTGAACAACACCCCTTCAACTATATCAAGTATATCAAGTATATCAAGTATATCAAGCATGCCATGTCCACTATGCACAACAATTCTGATAACCCCTATCCCTTTACTCATCTTTGTGCAGCTTGATGACTTTGCATCAGCCCTGACAGACGAAGGACGACCGACGACGAGGAGATTAGCGGCCCGTCGTCGGCCATCCTTCGTCTGTCGTCCGCCCTAAGCGACTTCTCTGCGGACGGTCGCGGCCGCCAGCACGGCCATAGCTGCAGCGAAACCGACAAGGTAGAGCAACGGCAGCCAATTCGAGGCAAGGCTCATGCCTCTGATCATTATGTCCGTGAGAGCGTCTATGGCATACGTGAGAGGCATTACGTGCGCTATCGCCTGCAGCCACCCGGGCATGTCCTGCACGGGCCAGAGCAGGCCAGACAACACCACCTGTGGCAGAATGACGATGGGGATGAACTGCACAGCCTGAAGTTCGTTCTTGGCGTAGGCCGAGAGGAAGATGCCCAGGTTTACCGCGCCCATCACGAGCGCAAATATGACCACAAAGATCGCGAGCAGGCTTCCTGAGTATTTAACTTGCAGAGCATAAATCGTGAAGAGGAGCAGCACAATGGCCTGCAAGACTGAGAAGAAGCCGAACCCAAGCATGTATCCCAGCACAAGCTCAAGTCGCGTTACGGGCGAAGCCGCCAGGCGTTCCATAGTGCCCTGCGTTCTCTCGCGCAAGAAGGAAACGCTGGTCAGCAGAAAGATCAGGAAGAAGCCTATGTAAGCGATGAACATGGGCGCAAAGAAGTCGAGCATCTTCAGGTCGGCGCTGCCGTAAAGCCGAGTGGTCGTTATTTCGAGAGGCAGCGTGGAAGGTGCAGCCGCACCGAGGGGAGCAGGGAGCGCAGCTTTCAGCAACAAGGGTGCGCTGCCAAGCACAGCCTGTCCCATGAGGCTAAGCGCACTCCCAGCCGCACCGGGATTGCTGCCTTCCACCACGATTTCAAGCGAGCCCTTGTGGTCGGTGGCAAAGCGCTGGGTGAAATCGGGGCCGAAGATAAGGGCCACCTTTTGGTTTCCATCGCGCACCGCCTTGTTAGCATCGTCGCGGCTCATCGGCGTCAGAAGCAATCTGCTATTTGACTTGAGGCTGTCCACCACCGCAGCCGATAAGCTTGCTTGTCCGGCGGGAGGAGTATCCTCGTTTACGAGCGCAACCTTGACCGTGTCATCTTCCTGTGACCGAAAGACGTAGCCGAAACTGGTCATGATAATGATGGGCGCTATGAAGAGGAGAGCGAGTGTGCGGTGGTCGCGCCGGAACTGAGCAATGATGCGTTGCGTAATCGCCATTATGCGTGGAAAACTCAACTTAGTGCCTCCTCAGGAACCTGCTCTGACCGTGAGAGCGTCAGGAACGCTTCTTCCAGGTTGTCGCTGGCACCCTGCGCTCGGATTTCAGCTGGCGTGCCAACTGCCAGCACTTTGCCGGTGCGCATCAGTCCAAGCCGGTCACAGCGGTCGGCCTCGTCCATAACGTGGCTGGATACGACAATTGTCACTCCGCGCTCATTCAGCGTGCGGAAGTAACCCCAGAAACTTTGCCTGAGTTCCGGGTCCACTCCGACCGTCGGCTCGTCAAGGAGCAGAAGTTCAGGGTTGTGTACTAGAGCGCAGGCCAACGAAAGCCTCTGCTTAAGCCCACCACTAAGGTTACCCGTGAGTGAACCTTTGCGCTCCTTGAGTTCCACAAGATCTAATACTTCGTCGCAGCGTAAGTCGCGAGCCTTCTTGTCGTCAAGGCCAAAGATGCGGGCGAAGAACTGGATATTCTCCCATACGGAAAGATCGCCATATAGGGCCTGCTGCTGCGTCATGTAGCCGAGCCTGTATCTGACCTTGTCGGCCTGGGCGGGAACGGGGTGGCCCAAAACGGTCAAGTTGCCGGACGTGGGCCGCACGAGCCCGGCCACCATCCTGATAAACGTGGTCTTGCCCGAACCGTTCGGCCCCAGCAGCCCAAACGACTCGCCCTTCCTGATAGTCAGGTCCAGCCCGTCCAGCGCCCGAACGTCACCAAATTGCTTGACGAGGGAGCTCGCCTCGATTACCGTTTGGGCCGGCGAAGTTGTCGTCCGCGAAGTATCAGCCATGTCCAGCTCCTAATATCGGTTCTAAGTTTGCGAGTTTCAATATTGACTGAACGGTCAATCAAAGTCCCAGGAGAAAAGACTTAGTCAGGCGCCAGTGTTGTTTAGTGGAAAGACTCTGCTCAAGCTGAGCCGCTGTCCTGCTTAACGGCCATACCATCCAGAAACACGTCCACAGTGGCCTGAACCATGGTTTTCGAGGTAAGAGTGGCGGCGTCTGCCTGCACGAACACTTCGCGCGTCAGAACAAAAGCGATCAAAGGACCTATGAGACAGCGCGCGGCCGCGCCGGCGTCCATACGGCGCAAAGTGCCGATGTCCATCTGGTGTTCCAGGTAACGCGTGAGAAAAGTGACGCCGCGAACGGGAGCTATATGGTTGAACATGGCTGCGACCGCCGGCTTGCGGATCGATTCGCCAAGCAACATCTTAAACATGGCAACCGAAGCGCGATTATCCAGCATGGCTACGAAAGTCAGTGCAAATTCCGTGAGGACCTCTCGCGGCGGCAGATCGATCATCTCATCGGCGCGCAATATGAACTGAAGAGCAGGCGCACGCTCCTCGATTACTTGTTGGAAGAGGTCGGTCTTGTCCTTGAAATAGTGGTATATGAGGCCAGGCGACTTTACGCGTGCGGCGCGCGCTATATCTTTGTTGGTGGCTTTCTCGAAACCCTCCCTGGAGAAAACCTGCAAGGCGGCATCTATGATTTGCTGCCTGCGTGCTTCGTAATCATGTTCGTCTCTTGGTGGCATACCTTGTACCTGCCTGATAGTTGATTGACCAGTCAATCAAGATTGTATATCTGTTTTGGGTCTTTGTCAAGTGCTCTGACGGGGGTTCCGCCGATTGGTTAGGTTGGCACGGTGCCACCGGTCATTAGCAGGCCTAACTTATCTCGCGTGGCTTCGGCACGTGGCATGACGGCGACCAGCTTGCCTTTGTAGATGACGCCAATTGTGTCCGAAAGAGCGAGCACTTCGTCTAGCTCTGCCGACACAAGGAGTACAGCCACTCCCTCGTCTCGTTCGGCAACGATTTGTTTATGGACAAACTCTATGGAGCCTACGTCCAAGCCGCGAGTAGGCTGTGCGGCCACAAGCAGGCGAATATCACGTGAGAGCTCGCGGGCGAGGATAACCTTTTGCTGATTTCCTCCGGACAAGTTGCGCGCCTGGACCTCTACCCGTGTGGGGCGCACATCAAACCGGGCCACGACTTTCCGCGCAAAGTCGAGGATCGACTTGTCGTTCCTTATGATGCCCCTGGCAAAAGGCGCCTCGTCATAGGTGTTGAGAACGGTGTTGTCTGATACGGCATAGGTCAGAACGAGTCCGTACTTGTGACGGTCTTCCGGCACGTGGGCCAACCCATTGTCAATCAGATTGTTCGTCGTGGCATGGGTAACATCTTTGCCATCCAGCTTTATAGTGCCGCTGCTCGCCTTGCGCAGCCCTGTAAGCACCTCCACTAGCTCGGCCTGACCGTTCCCATCGATGCCCGCAATCCCGAAAATCTCGCCGGCTCTCACTTCGAGGGAAAGGCCATCTACGGCGGTGTGCTTCCGGTTGTCCAGCACGACAAGGTTGTCCACCTGTAAAGTGACCTTGCCGGGCGTCGCCGGCTTCTTATCTACCTGAAGGAGAACAGTCCTACCGACCATCAGGGACGCAAGCTCGGCCTCGGTGGCCGTCTTCGGGTCGGCCGTACCGGCCACTTTACCAAGCCTCAGCACCGTAATGCGGTCGGCGACCGCCAGTACTTCTTTTAACTTGTGCGTGATGAACACGATCGCTTTGCCGCCGGCCGCGAGCTTGCGCATAATCACGAACAGATCTTTCGCCTCCTGCGGCGTCAGGACGGCGGTCGGCTCATCCAGGATCAGGATATCGGCCTTGCGGTAGAAAGCTTTAAGTATCTCGACGCGCTGCTGTGATCCTACGGCCAGATCCTGTACCTTTGCTGTTGGGTCAACTTCAAGGCCGTATTCGTCAGAAAGCTGGCGGATGTGCCGCGCTGCTGCTTCGCGATCGAGGATGCCGCCCAGTACTGTGGGTTCACCGCCGAGCATGATGTTCTCAGTTACAGTCAGGGGCGGGATGAGCATAAAATGCTGGTGCACCATGCCGATACCTGAGGCGATCGCGTCGTTCGGTCCGTTGAAGGTTACAGGCTTGCCAGCGATATAGATCTGCCCTTCGGTGGGCTTATACAGGCCGTACAAGAGGTTCATCAAGGTGGACTTGCCGGCGCCGTTCTCGCCCAGCAGAGCATGGACTTCGCCCGGCTTCAAATCGAGGTCAATATGATCGTTGGCCAGGATGCCGGGGAAACGCTTGGTCATGCCGCGCGCCTGCAGAGCATAAGCGGGATCGGGAGCGGGCACGCTGTCCGGTCTAAAACCGCTTACGTCAATGTGTGACTCGTGAGTTGTTCCAGGTCTGGTTTCCATAGGCGTTAAGTGCTATTTCTCGTAAGGTACCCCAACGGCAGCCGGAGGTGTGGACCGCCCTACTGCGCCGGCCAAGACGATAATAGTTACGACATAAGGGAGCGTACCGATAATCTGGGCCGGGAAGTCAACGCCGCATTGCTGGATATTGATCTGCAAGGCCTGAGTAAAGCCGAAGAGCAGGGCCGCCCCCCACGCACCGAGCGGCGTCCATTTGCCGAAGATGAGGGCTGCGAGGGCTATGAAGCCGCGCCCGATTGTCATGCCCGGGCTGAAGGTAGATACTTCAACGATCAGGTATGCTCCGCCGAGCCCCGCAAGCGCACCACCGATTATGACGTTCATGTAACGCACGCGGAATACGTTAATGCCAACCGTGTCAGCCGCACGAGGATGCTCGCCGACCGCTCGAGTGCGCAGGCCCCACCGCGTGAAAAAGAGCATGAAGTGGGTCACCGCGACCAGGAGCAGGGCAATCCATACGACAGGCTGCTGCTGGAAAAGTCTGCCGAACACGGGGATGTCTTGCAGTAAGGGGATACTGATAATTGGTACGCTGCCGCTGGTAGGAGCGTGTTGGGAGAAGTACTGATCGTAGAAGAAGCCGGTAAGACCAAAGGCCAGTATGTTGACGACAGTGCCGCTTATGATCTGGTCAACCCTGAAAGTGATCGATAAGACCGCGTGAAGGGCAGACATTAGACCTGCAAACACGAGAGCAAACAGAAGGCCGATCCAGATTGAGCCGCTCCATGTGCCGCCGACATACGCTGCGAAGGCACCGGTGATCATCAGACCTTCGATGGCTATGTTGACCACGCCCGACCGCTCGCAAAACAATCCTCCGATTGCCCCGAGGGTGAGGGGCGTCGCGACACGCAGAGTTGTAGCCAGCAACGTAGCGATCAACACCTCGATGGGGACGCCGCACAGTGTCATCGCTGCGACCCCCTACCGGACGTCCCACCATTCTTGCGAGTTGCTTTCGGCGCCGGCCCTTCGGGCATGACGTCTGATAAGGCAGCTTGCTCTGCCAGTTGCGCTGCCGGGGCAAGCGTGAGAGAAGTATCATCCGTCTTCACTCGCACACGGTAGAGCCAGCGAATGATAACGTCGGCTGCAACGAAGAGAAGCACCAGCCCTTGCACAACGGAGATGATCGAGGCTGAGATCTGCGTGTTGAACTGCATCTGGGTGGCGCCGGCTTTAAGTCCGCCAAACAGCAGAGCAGCGGCGACCACTCCAAAGGGGTTGGTTTTGCCCAACAGTGCAATTGCGATGGCGTCGAATCCGTAGCCCGAGCCGAAGCCAAGTTCGTGCCTGTGTGTCACGCCCAGCACTTCGACAGCACCCCCAGCACCGGCCAGTAAGCCGCTGAGGGCCATCGCGAGCACGAGATTCTTGGCGACACTCATGCCTGCGTAGCGCGCGGCGTTGGGGTTGGCGCCCACGGTCCTGATCTCAAAACCCCATGTGGTACGCGCCAGAAATAGCCATACAAGCACTGCCGCGGCAAGGGCCAGAAGAACCCCATAGTGCATGTCCCAGGGAGTGCCTGCGAACAGGCTAGGGATCTCGGCACCGGGCGCGATCAGGGGGGTACGGGCGGAAACATTGCCGGGACTATGATCTTTTAGCGGGCCGCCGAGCAAATACTGTACTATGGCAAGGGCTATGTAGTTCAGCATGATTGTGATGATCACTTCATGCGCCCCTGTGTACGCCTTGAGAATGCCCGGGATTGAACCCCAAAGTAGGCCGCCAAGCAGGCCTGCGGCCAGAGCCAGCAACATGTGGAACGGAAACGGAAGATCGGGGAGGACATAGCCAACAAATGCCGCGCTCACCGCGCCCACCGCAAGCTGCCCTTCAGCACCGATGTTGAAGAGGCCGCACTTGAACGCGAGCGCAACGCCCAGGCCAGCGAAGATGTAGGGTGTTGAGGTTATTAGAGTGGCCGCGATGTTTTGCGGTGAGCCGAGAGCGCCCTGCCACAAACCTACGAACGCGCCGTCCGGGCCGATGACCTTCAGGATGTCGCCCGTGGTAACCCAGATCACCAGGCCGCTGATAACGAATGCGGTGAAAACCGCCAATATGGGCACAAGAAGTGCATTGGCGATTCCACGCAAAAAGCCGCCTGCGCGGGCGGCTGGTTTGGATTGAGTTGGTGGGCCTGACGCGCCGGGCAGGGCAGGCTCAGTTCTTACCGCACTCAATAATTACCCCAATCCCAGGGAGTCGTAGATCGTAAGTCGTAGATCGTAAGTCTTACTTGACTTATGACTTTCGACTTACGATCTACGACTCCGTAGTCTGAGTTTACGGGCAGCCGGTAGGAGCGGGTCCGCCCTTGGAGGCCGCAACACAAGTCTTGATAGAGCCGTCAAGTATGCCCTTGGTGGCTGCGTCTACCTTCGCCTGAGCGTCGGTAGTAACTGAGGCTGCCTGGTCGTGGTATGGTGCCACGCCCACTGTGCCCAAGTTGTTACCACCTTTGAACGTGCCATTGTGTACGTCCTGGATGATCCCGAATACGCCAGGTGTCAGCAGCTTCATGGCACTTGAGACCAAAGAGCCTTTGTACTCGTCGCCAATCGTGAAGTACTGGTCAGCGTCCACGCCTATCGAGAGTACTTTGCGCTCCGTTGCTGCATAGATGGCGCCGTTACCTGTTTGCCCACCGGCACCAAACACGATGTCTGCACCCTTGTCTATCATGGAGAGAGCGGTTGTCTTGCCCCATTCAGGGTCGACAAAGGTCTTCGTGATGTCGACGTCGCTGTGGTAGGTTACCTGCACGGTGATGTTCGGGTTGACTGATTTCGCGCCGTTCTTGTAGCCTTCGCAGTACCTGTACACGGGTGGCACATCATCTGTGCCGCAAACTGCACCAATGTTAGCGGTCTTTGAGACGGAAGCCGCCAATACTCCGACCAGGTAACCCGCTTGGTCTTCGTTGAAGACAAGGCCGGCGAGGTTGGGGATTGCAGGATCAGCCTGGAACTGGTCAACACCGATGAACTTGACATTGGGGTTGGCCTTGGCTGCCTTGACAGTGGCCTCACCCATGTTGAAGCCGACTGTGACGATTACATCGTAGTTGTCGGCAATGAACTGCTGGATGTTCTTGTCGTAGTCCTTGGTGTCGGTCGTTTCGATAGACTTGATCTCATCGCCCAGGTCAGACCCAGCCTTCTGGACACCTTCCCACGATGTCTGGTTGAACGACTTGTCGTTCAGTCGGCCAACGTCAGTTACCAATCCGATTTTCAGCTTCTTGCCTGTGCCGGAGCCGGTGGTAGCAGTAGCTGCTGTCGTTGCCTTGGTTGCAGTTGCCACTGCGGCTGTTGTCGCGGTGGGCGCCGCGGTAGTGGCCGTAGCTGCCACAGCGACGGTAGCGGTAGGCTTGACCACGGTGGCAGTGGGGCTTTCGCCGCAGGCTGTCAACACAGACAGTGTCACCATCGACATTACCGTGAATAACCCGGCACGCTGAAACAAGCGCCTCTCTTTAGACATAGTCTTTCCTCCTGAGTATTGTTCCATGAAGCACGCCCAACACAAGTGCCATCGCATTTCGCATGGACGGCAACATTATAGCACGCGCAATGGGTGAGAAGTCAAGGCAGGCACGGTTGTATTTTGCGAGAAGGTCACCTTAACTAAGGCATCTGCGTATGGGTTGGACACCATGCCGTCCAATAGCCGATAATAATTCGGCTTGCTCACTTTGGGTAGGGATGGGAGACGCTGTGAACGACAACATCAAAGGCAAGTTTTCGGGGTTAATACTGGACATGGACGGCGTGCTCTATCGCGGCAACGACGCGCTCAACGGAGCCCGCGAGCTTTTCCCCGCTTTACGTGCCAACAATCTATCCTTTATACTACTGACCAACAACGCGACCCTTACGGCCCAGGACTTCACCAACAAGCTTGCACGCATGGATATTGATGTTGCGCCCGAATACATCCTCACTTCGGCAGGAGGAACAGCAACCTATCTACAGAAAAACTACCCCGAGGGTGGCGGAGTATATGTGCTTGGAGAGGCGGGACTGGTGGCTTACGTCACCGAGATGCCGGGCTTCACTCTGGACGAGCAAAGGCCCGAGTTCGTTGTGGCGGGCCTCGACTTCGATTTCAACTATGAGACAATGAAGAAAGCCTGCCAGGCGATCCGTCGAGGCTCCCACTTTATCGCGACGAATGCCGACGCCACCCTCCCAGTGGAAGGTGGCGAAGTATGGCCGGGAGCAGGCAGCATCGTGGCCTCGCTGGAGACGTGTTCGGGGGTTGCGCCCACCGTCATAGGCAAACCGAACAGCTATATGGCGACGATCGCGCTCGATAAGCTGGGTCTGACGGCGTCGCAAGTGCTGTGTGTCGGTGACCGGCTGGAAACCGACATACTCTTTGGTGCACGCGCAGGAATACCGACCGCGCTTGTCCTGACCGGCGTTTCGAGCGTGCAGGATATTGAGACGGCGGAGGCCGCGCCTACATACGTGTTCGACGATTTGCCGCACCTGATGCAAGGGCTGGGTATCGCTTAGCCCGAGCCAGAGAGCGTATGGAGTACGAGGAGGAAGGAGAAGCAACATGAAAACCCGCATACAGACCGACCATGCACCCGCCGCGTTGGGTCCATACTCGCAGGCCATTGTTACAGGCAATATGGTTTATACGGCAGGACAAACACCCATAGACCCTGCCACAGGTAAGTTGATCGACGGCACGATCGAGGAGCAGACCCACCGCGTTCTCCAGAACATCAAGAGCGTGCTGGAGGCAGCGGGCAGCTCTCTTGCAAAGGTAGTAAAGACGACAGTGTTCCTTACGTCGATGAGCGATTTCGCGGCTATGAACGGGATTTACTCCCAGTATTTCAACACAGACGCCCCGCCTGCACGCAGCACGATACAGGTGGCAGGCTTGCCTCTTGGCGCTATGATCGAAATAGAGACTGTCGCCATCCTCGACTAGGATGACGCCGCTTTCCAACAAGGAAGGACCGGAGAATAGATGACGGCCGTGCAGAACAAAGAACCGAACACGGGCAACGAGCCCTTCAAGTTTGACTATGAAGATAAGAAGACGGTCGAAGGGCGCGGCGCCCTCAGAACAGACTCGCACGACCTCGCAGCGCTGAGGTTGAGCCGCTGCCTTGAGGCACTCGAGGGCCACAGGGGCAGACTGCTCGAGATCGGCTGTGGGGCAGGGCGATACCTGCGCGCCTTCCAACATTACCGCCCCGACCTGGAATTGCACGGTTGCGACATTTCGCACATTGCGCTGGAAGAGGCCGAGAAAGCCAACCCGAACGGCAGCATTGACTACAAGCTGGGCGACGCGCTTAGCCTGCCCTATGAGGACATCAGCTTCGACATAGTGCTGCTGTTCGATGTGTTCGAGCATGTGACGGACGTGGGCAAAGCGGCAGACGAGGTTGCGCGAGTGCTAAAGCCGGGGGGAGTGTTTCATTGTTTCGTGCCGTGCGAGGGCAACCGCAAGACGATATTCGCAGTGTTGCGGAACAGCAAGCTGATCCCGATTCACAGGTGGAAGCGCGACCACATAGGCCATATTCAGATACTTACTACGAGACAGATGCAGTCTATCCTGGAGCGGCGGGGCCTGCATGTGACCGGCACGACCTTCTCGTTCCACGTGCTCGGCCAGATACACGACGTGTTCGACTATTGGCAGCGCGAAGTGCTCTCCCGCGACTGGGTTGCCGGCTGGCAAAAGCTGGGCGTGAAAGTAATCAGCAAGGCGGTGTTTATCCCAACCTGGCGGCTTGCGTATTACGAGGACACTATTCTAAAGGACAACCGCGCGGCCATCGGGGTCCACCTCACTTGCATCAAGCGCGAAGAGCTCGCCGCGACGCAGCAGTAGAAAGCGGAAAGTAAGACGCGATGAAAGCAGCAATGCGCAACCCTCGAAACGCCATGGCACTGTCGCTGCTGGCTGCGCTCGTTGTGCTGCTCGTAGCCTGGTTGGCACCGCTGCCTCGTTTAGTGTTGGGGGAGGAAGAAGCAGCGGCCACCAGGATGCCACAGACACGGTCAGATGTCGCACGGGCTAAGAGTAACTTTGAGCAGGTCGAGACTAACTACAAGAATTATGTTGCCACGCATGATGTGGGCGCGGCACTGACCACTCTGGAAAGCTTAGTACGCGCCCTGCAGGTAGATCCCACAAGTGCAGGCCAGCTCACCGGGCTCCAATCTGCCGCCCGACCTGTACAGGAATATGGCGCGCAATTGAAGGCATACGCGACAGCGGGAGAGGCGTATTTCGCGCAGGCCAAACACTATGACGATGAGCTCATGGCGTGGACGCGATCGCTTGGCGCGGACAGCGAGAGCCTTCGCCCCGACACCTGGCCTATCGTGGAATACCTTAAGCTGTACCCACCGCCCACAGGTGAAAAAGCCGATTACGCTAACGTATCAGCGGCAGATGTCGACAGACTGGAAGTCGCTCTGGGTGGGGCAGCGGTGACACCAGCGGACAAGAGCACCCTTGTTCAGTTTCAAGCGACGATCGCGGACCTCAAGTCGGCAGGCCGATCGATCGAATACGTCGAAAGCCTGCACTCGCAGTACTTCACGCTTCTGCAGAACTATGACACGAAGCTGCAGGCAGTGGCCTCAGGCTCGGGAGCGAGCAATCTGTCGGGTAGCCGCACGATCATCGCTACCGCGACCAATTTGCTGGTTGGGGCGGCACTGGTGGTGGGCCTTGTCGCCATCTTACTGCCACGCGGGCGCAAGGAAAACGAGGCAGCGGTTTGACCTCAGCTGAAGGGAACGCGGGGGTCGAACCGTCGATCCGATCCGCGAGCCTGCTGGAGTCGTTTCGGGACTCGGACACCGCGGTATTCACTGCAATGCTGTTGGCGCTAGGCTTGTATTACTTGGTGCCGGGGCTTGTTTCTGCTGCCGTAGGAGGCGCCGTCTTCTTCGTCCTGACGTTGATGCGGCCTAATCTGAGTCTCGCGACCGTGCCGCTGGCCGCTCCGCTATTCTACAGGCAGCGCGCCTTCGTCATCTCGGCCGACCACACGCTGTACTTTTCGCTTGCCGAGTTCATCATCCTAACCGGTGTCGCAGCCTGGGTATTGCGCGACGGTTGGACTTTCCTGCGCTCGAACAGGAGTGGCGGACGTGCCGACCCGGTGCAATCGATGAGGCGGCTTGTGGGCGACCCGCAATCGGCATTCCGCAATCCCTCTGTTTTTGCTGCCATCTTCCTGGTGATCGGCGTGCTGTGGCTTTTCGTTCCGCCGGGTATTATTCGAAACGTGGCCCTGCGCGAGTTCCGCGTAACTGTGTTCGAACCTGTACTTTACTTCGCGCTTATTTTGCGCTGGGCGCGCACCTCGGCTGACGTATGGCGCATCGCAGGCGCGTGGCTCGTGGCCGGGGCGCTGGTGGGGCGTGAAGCGGTGGCACAGTATGTGTTGGGGCAGGCGGCGTTAATGGAGGGCGTGGGCCGGGCTACGTCTGTCTTCCCGAGTGCTACGGCCCTCGGCATTTACCTGGGCAAAGCGCTCCCACTTTCGGTGACGTTGTTCGCGCTGCTTCCCAACACTCGCTCCTGGCGGCTGTGGCGCATTGCCTGCGGCCTCTTTTCATTGGTGATCGGGCTGGGGGTCTTGGCCAGCTTTGCACGCGGCGCGTGGATCGGCGTATTTGTGGCGCTGGCCGCGGCAGCGATCATCGCCCGGCACAAATGGATGCTGGCAGCACTGGGAGCCGTCGTCCTCGCGGGACTGGCCGCATTGCCCTTTATCAACATTACTCGCATAACCTCGGCTTTCGACTTCAGCACCGAGGATAACACCGGGGTGGCACGGGCAAAAATATGGGCGGCCGCGTTACGGATCATCAAGGACCACCCGATAACGGGCATAGGCCAGGACCAATTCCTCTATGCCGACCCAAGCTACGGCGTGCCACAACTTCGCTTTTTCACCGTCTCGCACCCGCACAACTGGATACTCGACTTCTGGCTCAGGCTCGGCCTGCCCGGACTGCTCTGGCTTGTTGCGCTGTTGGTCTTCTTCTTCAGGCACGCGTACTTACTGTGGGCTCGGCTGCGTGGTAGCGCCGCCGGTGCCCTTGTCCTGGGGTTGATCGCATCGATGATCGATTTCGTCGTGCACGGACTGCTGGACATGGCGTACTTCACGATGGACTCGGCGCTCACGTTTTGGACGATTGTAGGTCTGGTAACAATCCTGGATCGACTCAGCCCAGTAGTGGGAGAGGCGGTCCGGTCCTGAGTGTTATCAGGCTCGGCGGCTCTTGACGGCCCAGGCCCGGGCAATCAATTTGATTGATCCATCTTGCTCAATGGGTAATCGCTTATGGAGAGACTCGCGCAAAGCTGTCCTTTTTTCCTCTGTCAGCGACATGGCATAAGCCGGGGCGGGACCTTGTCCGCCAAGGAACGGGGTCCAGTAATCGTCGAAGTTCTTAAAGACGGTGGATATGTCAAGCGCCTGAACCTCGACGTCGACGAGACCGCAAACCTCAAATAGCTCCTTGAGCGGCCCCGGTTGGCATACGGGGAAGCGCCCTTCGTCCAGCTTGCCGGCCTCGGGGTCTAAGTCGGACGCGCTGTCCCAGAAGTAGCGCAGCAACTCCATCTTACCGGCATAGTCCCAAACGTACAGGGCGCAAACGCCGTCTGAGCAAGTAACGCGCGACATCTCGCTCACCATCTTTTCGGGGTGCGGCACGAAGTTCAGCACCAGGCCGGAAACGGCTACATCAAAAACCGCGCTTTTAAACGGCAGCAACTGCCCATCGCTCGCTGCTAACAGCGGCTGTTCCTCTCGCGTCCCCTGTCCTGCATGTCGCAAGAAATTCTCGGAACGATCAACGCCCGCTACGAGGGTCGGGTCGCGGGTAGCGAAGATAGTCTGCAGTAGCGCGCCTGTGCCGCACCCGACGTCCACCCACCTTTTGCTGTCAGCAACGCCGAGCCAATCGAGGAAACGGGCGGCAACAAGCCTACTCCAACGACCGATGTATGGTTCGTACTTGTCGCCGGCGGCCCATACCGGCCTGTTATCTGAGCCACTCATGCAGGCCTCCTTTACCCGAGAAAGAAGTAGCGCCCGGCGGGATTGTCCCGGGCGCTACTCTGCATGCTTACCGGTTAGGCGTTCGCTTCTTCTCTATGCTTGCGCGCGGTCTCGATCACTTTGTCGGCCACGTGCGCAGGCACCTGGTCATAGTGGTCGAATTCCATGGAAAAGACGCCGCGCCCCTGAGTTACTGACCTCAAGTCACTCACGTAGCGCTGCACTTCGGCGAGCGGGGCCTGGGCCTCGACGACAGTGAAGCCGTTGCCCTGTGGGTTCATACCCAGCACGCGGCCACGGCGGCTGTTCAGGTCGGACATGATATCTCCGGTGTAGTGGTCGGGGACTGTTATGTGCAGATTCATTATGGGCTCGAGGAGGACCGGCTTGCCCATTTGCATACCTTCTCGGAACGCCTGCGAGGAGGCCAACTTGAACGCCATTTCCGAACTGTCGACAGGGTGGAAGCTCCCATCGTATAACGTGGCTTTCACGCTGACGACGGGATAGCCCGCAAGCACGCCCTCGTGCAGCGTTTCACGGATGCCCTTTTCAACCGCAGGGATGAAGTTCCTGGGGACGACGCCTCCGACCACGCGCTCGCCAAACTCGAACTCTCCTTCATTCAGCGGTTCCAGTTCCAGCACGACATCAGCGAACTGGCCGTGACCACCGGTCTGCTTTTTGTGCCTGTAGTGGGCGCGGTCGACACGCGAGGTGATGGTTTCCTTATAGGGCACGACCGGTAGACCAACTATCACGTCCACGCCAAACTTGCGCTTCATGCGTTCGGCTGCTATCTGCACGTGGCTCTCACCCATGGCGGAAAGGATGGTTTGTCCTGAGGAGGGGTCCTTGCCGGCTTGCATGGTGGCGTCTTCCTCCAGGATATTTTGGAGGGCAGCGCCCATCTTGTCCATGTCGGCCTTGGTCTTTGGCGCGATGGAGGCCGAGAAGAGTGGCTGCGGGAACTTTATCGGGTCGAGCAAGATAGGGTGGCCCGGCTCGCATAACGTGTCGCCAGTTTTGGTTTCGGCCAGTTTTACGACCACACCTATATCGCCCGGTACAAGCTGTTGAACAGGCACCTGCTCTTTCCCATGGGGAACGTAGACCTGGCCGATGCGCTCTTCCATGTTGTGGGTCGAATTGAGCACATGGCTGTCCGAGTGGAACGTACCTGAGTAGACTCGCAGGTAGCTTTGCTTGCCAAACTGATCGCGAATCGTTTTGAATACCAGAGCCGCGAGTGGGGAAGCATCAGTTGGCTCTAAAGTAATCTTCTTGCCATCTGCGATACTTGTTGCCTCGACGGCACCCGTGTCGAGTGGCGAGGGCGCATACTTACTCAGGAAATCGAGCAACTGCGTCACGCCGATGTTCAACAAGCCCGAAGAACAGAGCACCGGCGCGATCTGCCCGGAGAGGACGGCCCGGCAGAGGGCGTTATCCAGGGCCTCGACGGGAACCTCTTCGCCTTCGAGAAATAGCATGGTGAGGTCGTCATCCGTCTCGCAGATACGCTCGACGAGCCAATCACGACCTTCCTTTGCGTCCTGTACCCATTCATCGGGTATAGGGCCCTCGGTGAACTTGCCCGACGTGCCGCTTTCGTAGATGTATGCTTTCTGGTGCAGCAGGTCTATGACTCCGCGGAAGGTGGTCTGGGAACCTATCGACAACTGTAGCGGTGCGCACTTCTTGCCAAGCACATCCTGTATGGAATGGAATGCGTTCTTGTAATCGGCATTTTCGCGATCAAGCTTGTTGATCACGACCACGCGCGGCAGATTCCGCGCATCGGCCATGCGCCATGCCTGTTCGGTGCCGACCTCTACGCCCGCAGAGGCGTCTACCAGCAGCAAGGCAGTGTCCACAACGCGCATACCTGCTACCTCTTCGCCGGAAAACTCGGCATAGCCCGGCGTGTCCAGCATGTTGATCTTTTCGTCTCCCCACTCTACGGGCGCAATCGTGAGCTGGATAGAAATGTGGCGCTTGATCTCGTCGGGATCGTGGTCTGAAATCGTGTTACCTTCATCGACGCGCCCAAGGCGGGTGATTGCTTTAGAGGTGAAAAGCATGGCTTCGAGCAAGGATGTCTTGCCTGCGCCTCCATGAGAGAAAAGACCAACGTTGCGGATCTGAGCGGTGTTGTACTGTTTCATAACTAGAGGTAGCCTCCTGAAGATATAACTTACTGCTTACTCCATTGGAAAAGATCGCCATCGACCATAAGGCAGTCTAGATTGCGGGTTGCACTAGACTCAGGTGATACCAATTATACGCAAAGGAGAAGCGCATGCAAGGAAGAGCCTAGCAAGCAAGTGGGCCTTGCGACCCATGCGGAGCAATGAGGGACGCTATATAATAGGGGAAATGGACGGTAGAGCCGTTCAAAGACGCACAAACTAGGAGCAGACAAATGGGAAACGAAGCGGACTTCCGAATCCGTACGGCAACTGAAGCGGATCGGGCCGCCATTCAGGAGATTAGCATTGCTGCCTATATCCAATATGCTGAGATTGTGCCGAAGTATGTCTGGGACGCATATAAAGAGGATATCCTGGAGACTACCGCCAACGTCGGTGGCCCCGCCGAACAGATCGTCGCGGAGATGAATGGGGCTATCGTCGGCAGCGTACTGATATTCCCCGAAGGCTCAGTGATGGGGGAAGAGGATAACGAAGTGTTCAAACGTAAATGGCCGGAAATCCGCCTTCTAGCGGTTGCGCCTGCGGCCCGCGGTAAGGGCATTGGGACAGCACTTACACAAGAGTGCATCCGGCGCGCTCGCGAATCGGGTGTTTCAACCATAACCCTGCACACATTGGATATGATGCCTGTTGCAATGAGGATGTATGAGAAACTCGGCTTTGTGCGGCTGCCCGAACTGGACTTCCACCCAGAACCTGCGGTGGTGGTAAAGGGCTACCGCTACGATTTGTAGGCGTAGTTGGGTCGGGAGCAACGCGCACGGAACGTTCCAGTCTTTGGTTCGACCAGCCTACTGCGGCGCTTGACGTCTGTTCTCGCAGACCGTATAGTATTGTGTTAGGGTCGAGAATTCCCAACGTATGAAACAGAAGCAGATAACTGCGCCTCGGCTCCGAAACTCAGCAGTTGGAACAGGCAAATTACGACGATATTGAGACAACAGGAAGATGCTAGAAGACAAGTTAGACACAATCGAACAACGATATTCGTACCTGGAGGAGGCGATGTCCCAGCCGGACGTTGCCAGCGACTTGCAGCGACTAATAGAACTGGGCAAGGAGCGTTCCGACCTGGAAGACCTTGTAACACTTTATCGCGGCTACAAGGAAACCAACCGCGAACTGGCCGAAACCGAGTCGTTGATAGGGCAGGAAGACTCGGACCCCGAAATGGCCGAGATGGCCCGGGCCGAGATCGAAACTCTGAAGGCCAAGCAGAATGAACAAATGGAAGCTATCAAGCAGCTTCTGCTTCCTAAAGACCCCAATGACGACAAGAATGTTATTATCGAGATCCGTGCGGGGGCGGGGGGCGATGAAGCAGCCCTGTTTGCGAACCTGCTTTTCGGCATGTACGAGAAATACGCCGAGAAACGTCGGTGGAAGACCGAAGTGCTGTCGAGCAACGTGAACGACATCGGCGGCCTGAAAGAGATCATCTTCGAGGTCAAGGGCACAGGCGCATACAGCCAGTTCAAGTACGAAAGCGGCGTACATCGCGTGCAGCGCGTGCCGGTGACGGAGTCGCAGGGGCGCATACATACCTCGACCGCAACAGTAGCTGTGATGCCCGAGGCTGAGGAAGTTGACGTTGCCATACGCGACGACGACCTGAAGATAGATGTTTACCGCTCGGGTGGGCATGGCGGGCAGAGCGTGAACACGACAGACTCGGCCGTGCGAATTACGCACTTGCCGACGGGCATCGTTGTTACGTGCCAGGACGAGCGCAGCCAGCTCAAGAACAGGATCAAGGCGATGACGGTATTGCGCACCCGCCTATACGAACTGGAACTTGAGCGCCGCCAGAAAGAAATGGGCGACGAGCGACGCTCGCAGGTGGGCACAGGCGACCGCTCGGAGAAGATTCGAACTTACAATTTCCCCGATGACCGTGTCACCGACCACCGCATCAAGCTCACCGTTTCGAGCGTGCCGCGCGTTCTCGAAGGCGACCTGGACAACATCATCCAGACCCTCCGCCTGACCGACCAGGCCGAACGCCTCAAGCAAGAGGGCATAGACGCGCGCGATTAGACGTGCGGTGAGTTTGCCGACGTCGGAGGATAATAACGGGGTGAACGAGAAGGCAGATGCATAATTCTAACGCCGAAACTCGAACCCCGCAATCTGTAGACGAGGCTCTGCGCCGTGGCAAAGATATCCTGGCGCGATGCTCGTCCAGCCCGCGCCTTGACGCTGAGGTAATTCTTGCCCACGTCCTCGGAATGGGTCGCGCGGCCCTGCTGGCTCGCCCTGAGCAAAGGCTTGACGTAGAAGCTGAGGGCATGTACAGCGGCCTTTTAGAGCGCCGCAAACGCGGAGAGCCGATTGCCTACCTCACGGGCCACAAAGAGTTCTACGATCTCGATCTGGTCATTACCAGAGACGTTCTGGTGCCACGGCCCGAAACTGAAAGCGTGGTAGAAGCATGCCTCGCAGACTTGCCCGAAAATGAAGAGGTCACGTTTGCCGACATAGGGACAGGCTCCGGCGCGATCCTGGTCGCTGTCGCGACGCAGCGGCCACGTTTACACGCGTATGGCACGGATATCTCCCCAGAGGCGATTGCCGTCGCCGCGCAGAACTGCGAGCGGTACAACATCAGTGGACGGGTGCGCCTGTTTGTTGGCGACCTGTGTGAGCCGCTGCCCAAACCCGTAAATGTCATCGCGGCTAACTTGCCCTATGTGCCGCCCGATGAGGCCTCGCCTGAGGTTGCCACCTGGGAACCGAACGTCGCGGTTTTTGGAGGTGGGGCTGATGGAAGCGCGCTTATCCGGCAGTTCCTGGGGCAGGCCCCGCGCTATCTGCTGCCCGGCGGAACGATCGTTATGGAAACAGCACACTCGCAGGGGGTAATAGTTTCCAAACTGGCGCAGGCTGCATTTCCTTCGGCGAAGATTGAGGTGCACAAAGACCTAGCGCGTTACGACAGAATAGTGACCATACGGCATTCCTGACCAAGAATGTAAGGCTACAAGAAAGAATTGAAAGTAAGGACCTAACGATATGACTATAAAACTACTGGCATTAGACCTGGATGGGACACTTTTCGGTGATGACCTCTTCATCTCGCCGCGCACGCGCAATGCCATTGCTGACGCCCAAGCTGCAGGCGTAATTGTCACGATCGCAACGGGACGCATGTTTCGCTCGGCACGGCAGGTGGCAGGCGATCTCAAGATTGCGGGGCCGCTGATCTGCTACCAGGGTGCGCTGATTGAGAACAGCCTAACTGAAGAGATCCTCTTGCACAAGACGATACCCATAGGTATCGCCCATGAGATCGTCCGCACCTGCGCCGAGGCTCGGCTGCACGTGAATGTATATTCTGATGACAACCTGTATGTATCGGAGATCACACCGGGAGCAAGATTTTACTCGAAGATTAACCTGGATCTGCCAATGCATGTGGTTGGCGACCTGAACGAGTGGCTTGACGCGGAAGGTCGCCATGAGCCGACCAAGCTGGTGATCATAACGGAACCTGAGCAGACGGATAGCACCCTCGCGATGTTCACAAAGATTTACGGCGACCGTACTCAAGTGACCAAATCGCACCCACGCTTCACGGAGCTCACGAACCAGGATGCTTCGAAAGGACGAGCGCTGGCGATTTTGGCCGAGCGATACGGCATTCCGCGAGAAGAGGTCATGGCGATCGGCGACGGTTACAACGACATGGACATGATCGAATGGGCCGGCTGGGGAGTCGCAATGGCGAGCGCGCCCCAGTCAGTACGCGATCTGGCTCGTATAATATCGCCGCCTCTAAGCGAAGACGGGAGCGCCGACGCAATCGAGCGCTATGTTCTGCAAGCCTAAACTGAAGACGTAGGAAAAGTTACGGATCAAGATGGGCGGATAAGTTATAATAGCCGCATGAAAACCGACGCAGGCAAGTTAGACGCCGGGAACGATCCACCCACCATAGACGAGCACAATACGGGCCGCAGCGAGAATGCGCCGGACAGTGCTATTGCGAGTACTCTTGCCCAGTCTATTCCTGCCTCCAGCGTAGCACCTGCCGAAGCCAATCCCAAAGGATCAAACGTCGTAAACACCATCCTGAGCAGTCTCAGCCTGGACGAGTTGCTTGGGAGGATTCTGCTGTCGGTCGTGCTGGCGGTCTTGCTATGGTTTTACGTAACCAGCCTCGAGAATCCTGCCCAGATTACCACCTTTCGTGCCCTGACCCTCGACGTGAGAGGAATAGCGTCCAACCTTAAGGTGATAAGTGCGCCGTCTACAGTGGATATATCATTCCAGGCCCCGCAGAATGTGCTTGGCACGCTGAGCCGCACGAATATCCACCCGTATATCGACCTCAATGGCCTTGGCGCCGGGGTGCATGACTTGCCGGTACAGCTGGATCTGGCGGGCAGTGTTGGCCAGAACCTGATCAGCTTCAAGATTGACCCGGCCCAGGTGCAGGTGCAGCTTGAAACCCAGGCCACCAACACTTACACGATCACGATAAACGTAACGGGGACGCCGGCATTCGGCTATGGTGCGGAACAAGCCCAAGCGGACCCGCAAAAGGTATCGGTCACCGGCTCGGAAAGCGCCATCAACCGCATAGCAAGCGTGGCAGTATCCGTCGATGTTAGCGATAAGGCAACGACGCAGCGCGGATTCATCGCCCCAACCGCTTTCGATAACGCGGGCACGGAGATTACGGGCCTGACCTTTACGCCTGCGACGGTGCAGGTGACAGTCCCAATCAAGCTGCTTCTCAGCAACCGCCTGGTACCGGTGCGCGTGCCAATAGAGGGCAACCCAGCACCCGGTTATAGCGTTGATGACATTAAGATCGAACCCACAAACGTGACGATTTGTTGCGCTCCCGGCAACATCCTGGAGAGCATCGAGTCGATCAGCACCCAACCGATATCAATTTCCGGCACGACGTCGACCGTAATATCTCGGACCGCGCTGATCCTGCCGGCAGGCGTCGAACTGTACCCCGGCCAGAGCAGCACGATAACAGTGACAATCGGCGTGCGCACGTTTGACACCACATGGCAGTTGTCGGTCACACCCTCTGCGCAGGGCCCACCTCCGGGATACAGTGTGGTGCTCTCGCCCAATACGCTGGCGCTCACCCTGGAGGGTACGTTCGCGCAATTCCAGGCTCTCAAGCCCGCAGATGTGACAGCTGTCGTTCCCGTCAGCAACCTGGGGGCGGGAACTTACGAGCTAGCGCCCCAGGTAAGCGTTCCTAACGACATCAAGCTCGTGTCTGTTAGCCCTGTTACGGTGACTGTAAGCCTGATCGCGCCTACGCCGGTTCCACCGACCCCGACTAATACCCCCACAGCAACGCCGATCCGGCCGCCCACGGCAACTTCCACAACTGTTGTCGAGGTGCTACCATCGCCCCAACCAACCAATACGGCAAGCCCAACGGCAACAGTCAGCCCGCCACTACCAACTGACACCGAGGTTGTCCCGCAGTTCACGTCAACGCCGGCAGACACGGCCACGCCGACGGTACAGCCTACCGACACACCAACGGCTTTACCCACGGGCACACCCGCAGCACAGGGCTCCCCAACTACGGCGCCGCAAGCGATTCCCGCGCCTTCGCGGTAACGCCAGCCACGCTTAGTGCCAGGTGCATCCCCCGCACTTCGTGTATCTCCAGCTCTCCTTGATAAAGGAGTGGAGCGCGTTCTGGGCGTTTCTACTGCCTCAGCATGGTATAATTCATAGAGCAACTGAGAAGGACAATACAAACGGAGATAATACAAAATGTGTGGGATTGTGGGATATGTCGGCCCTCGCGACGCTACGGAGATCATCGTCGAGGGGCTACACAAACTTGAATACAGGGGCTACGATTCGGCAGGCATAGCAGTACAGGAAAACGGTACCATCCACCTGCGCCGTGCGGCAGGCAAACTGTCTAATCTTCAGCGCCTGTTGATAAAAGAACCGTTAGAGGGGCAGCGCGGGATCGGGCATACACGCTGGGCCACCCACGGCGGCGTTAATGAGATAAACGCGCACCCGCACCGCGACTCGTCGGGCGATATTGTGGTGATTCAAAATGGCATCGTGGAGAATTACCTGAGGCTCAAAGAGATGTTGAAGAAAGCGGGCCACGTGTTCCGCTCGGAGACGGATACTGAAGTGATCCCGCATCTTATCGAGTACCATCTGGCGTCCGGTGCGCCCAACCTGGAAGAAGCGATGCGTCTGACGCTGGGCGAGATCAAGGGGTCGCACGCGATAGTTGCGATGCGTGCCCAGGAGCCGGAAACCCTGGTAGCTGCGCGGCTGGGCAACGCAGGTGGCGTAGTAATCGGCTATGGCGAAGGCGAGATGTTTGTGGCGTCCGACCAGCCGGCGATTATCGAGCACACTCGGAAGATGGCATTCCTGGAGCCGGGTGAAATGGCGATCCTGAACAAAGACAGCGTGTCCTACGAGAAGATAGATGGCACGCCGGTCGAGAAGACTCCGGTAACGGTTGCATGGGACAGCAATAGTGCAGCCAAGGATGGCTACAAGCACTACATGCTCAAGGAGATAATGGAGCAGTCGGTCTCTCTGGCCGATACGCTCATTGGGCGCCTGAACCTCGAAACGAATAACGTGAACCTGGAAGGAATTCCTTATACGAGGGACGAACTACGCGACTTCAAGAAGGTGCTGATTCTGGCCTGCGGAACAGCGTACCACGCAGCGCTTGCGGGCAAGTATATATTCGAGCAAGTGGCACGCATCCCGGTCGAAGTAGAATATGGCTCAGAATACCGTTACCGCGACCCCGTTGTCGAACCGGGTACACTGGCTATCGCGATTAGCCAGTCGGGCGAAACGGTTGACACGTTAGAAGCTGTTGCCGAGGCGCGTGAAAAGGGAGCGCGGATCACGGTCATAACGAATGTGATCGGCAGCCAAGCCGACCGAATTGCCGAAGGGCGCATTCATGTGCAGGCAGGCCCCGAAATCGCTGTGGCCAGCACGAAAGTATACACCGGCATGATAGTTGACCAGGTGATGCTTGCTATTGCTCTGGGACGGGCTCGCGGGACGCTGACCGACGAGCGCGCAAGTGAGCTGTTGGATGGCCTGACTAAGCTGCCGACCCAAGTTGGTGACCTGCTGGCTAAGGAGGATGTTTACGACGATATCGCGTCACGCATTTACAATGCGAAGGACATGCTGTATTTGGGCCGGGGCGTGAATTTCCCAACAGCCCTGGAAGGCGCGCTGAAGCTGAAGGAAATCAGCTATATACATGCCGAGGGGTGCGCGGCGGGCGAAATGAAGCACGGCATAAACGCGCTGATAGACGAGAATGTGCCGGTGGTATGCATCGTCCCCAAAGACCAACTCTACAGCAAGATGCTGAGCAACCTGGAACAGGTGAAGGCCCGCAACGGTATGGTGATCGCTATCGCCACCGAAGGTGACGAGGACATCCGCCGCAAAGCCGATGAGGTGATCTATATCCCCGCAGTAGACTACTTGCTGTCGCCCGTTCTGGCGATAATTCCTCTTCAACTGCTCGCCTATAAGGTGGCAGTTCGTCGGGGTACGGATGTCGATCAGCCGCGTAATCTGGCCAAGTCGGTGACGGTGGAGTAGGCAGTAAGGTTCAGGCTTGCCACTTCTCAGAAGGAGATCTAGTTCACTAATGAGTTGTGAAAATTGAGAAACCCAAACTAGTTTAGCATCGCAGATACGGGAATTGGAGAAGCCATATGGCTGACGGAACTAAAGATCTGGGAACATTTGAGGCACGAGTTGGCGAATTGGACGCTCGACGCTGGGCTTGGAAATGGTCCCCGCAGAATCCGCTTCCGCAATTGGAAGCTGAAATTCTCCAAGTCTTGGAAGAATTGATCAATATGTACCCTAATGTAACTGAAGAGCAGCGCAGTTACATCCGTAGGATGATACAAAAACTTCCGGGCGTGGGGATGTATCTACAGGCAGTAGCAGCGGGGGACATAAGGAAATTCAAATCGGATATTGCCCCTGAACGTCTGTACCCAGCGCTAATTGCCGTGTCGATGGCGAATAGCATCTTTGGAGATTATCGTGACTTTATTGTCCTATTAGGCAGTCTTTGGCTGTGCGCTGCCCAGGCTCGGATAGATCCTACACCCTATTTTAAATCAGCTGCTGCTCTATCGGATTCTAATGAGATTCTTCTGGATGGACTCTCAATGAAAGCCTTATTAGCAACCTTCCACAATTCTGCCTACTTCAAGGAAGATGTGCAGCCTTTCTTACCCAAATAACGCTCAGGATGCCCGATCGTGTGAAGCTAGGACGGTGACAGGGGAGTAAGAATCAGCCAAACGTTGGTTTGTGATGCATACTGATACCATCGAGAATTTCAGGAAGAATCGTCGACGAACAATGCTTATCTTCCTCTTGTACACACCATTCTGGATCTTCCTACTGCTATTGACCTTTGCCATTTTCGCCCTGGCTTATGAATTTAGTCGCTCACTTGTGGGCAAGATTTTCAATGGGCTGCCTATGGTTATCGGCCTGCTAACCGTTTGGTACACAGGACACAGAACTATGCAGTATGAAAATGAAAATTGGGACCTGAAACGGCTCGCGCTACACACCGTACTTAATATAGCAGTTCTGGTGTTGGTGACACTGGCTTTGGTAGGTTGGAGCTACCTTGTTTTTCCTGCGACTTCTTAATCAAGTGCAATGGTAGCCATCCTCTCCAGCGTTAGTTCTTTTGCCCGCATACCATCAGGCTGACAAAGAGAGCATATTTGTCGGGTGAGGCCTGAAATGCCTGGTGCGCTTCGTGCAGGATTTCGACGTCGGCCTTGGTTATGGCGCCGAGATCCAGCGCGGGCTTAAATGCGCCGGGATCCCATTCGTCCGGGAAGATTGCCTCGATGCCCATACTGTCAGTGTGTACGGGAACCACTTCAAGGTCCATATTTGCGTAACCTGTTGCGGCCATGAGGCGCCAGAGTTGCCTGCCGATTCGAGGGTTGCCACCACGCTCGCTTCGAGACTCGTGGAGGCGCGCCTCGATGGCCTCGGCGTCCGGGTTGTTTGGTTCGACGATCTCGCCCAGGCCAATGTCGATGTCGTTGATGACAAGCTTGCCCCCAGGCTTCAGGACGCGGCAAATCTCAGCCAGGGCGGCACGAGGATCACGAAGGTGCTGGAAGACAAAGCGAGCGACGGCGAAGTCAAAGGTGTCATCAGGTATGTCCATCTTCGCGAGGTCACCCTGTATGATGGTATAGCGACTTTCGAGGCCTTTGCTTTGCAGATATTGCTCCGCAGGGCGGATGAGGTCCGGGTCGATCTCCACACAGGTTATGTGGCTGTTGGGGCAAAGGACGATAAGTTGCTCTGTGACAAAACCTGGGCCACTCCCCAGTTCAAGTATGGACATCCCATCGACCAGACCGAACCACGACAGATTGCGTGACTCTTTATCCCAGCCCCAGAGGGCCTGGCCGCGCAGCCGCTCGATCTCTTTCTCGATGTTGTCGTTCATATCGCTCGCTCTGTAAGGAATTGTTGGTTCGGTACCAATGTTCGCCATCGTTATTACCCCCGATGTTGCAGGAATGGCCATTCCCGATCTGTTGCTCAGATAAGACCTAATGTTCCTTCGCAGTATATCTTTGGGCGATGGCAACTTGATCGGCCACAAAGCCGATCTTCCGGCGCCAAATATGTGGTATAATTAAATCCAGAGGCGTGGACCCGTAATTGGATCCACGCCTTGTTCTTTCCCCTATTGCCAATCGTTGGGTCTATGCGGTAGATGATGCAACTGGTCGATTAGCTTGCGAGTGGCACGTGCTGCTCGGCTCTTACTTTCGGCCCTTGCTGAGCCGAGCCGCGACCCGCACGGGCAGCGCGCCCAGCGTCTTTTCCTGTTTGCTGATGCGTCGTTCTAGCGTGGCGATGTGACGATTCTTCTCCTCAAGTATCCGTTCCATTTGCGCGATGTACTCATTTTTGGCGACGACATTCTCGCTGAGGCCCAACCAGTCTGCGTAGGGCAGGACAGCAGCACCTCGTACCTCCGCCACGCCCTTATGGGAGGCCATGTCAGATGCCTGCTGTTGCTTCCAGGCGGCCAATCTCTCCAGGACCGCAGGATTTAACGCAGTTGCCGGACGGTCGTAGCCCTCGTGTTCGCGCTTTTTGCCGAGCGCTACTACCAATGCCGGATTTTCATCGCCCAGGTGTATATCATCGAAGCCGGCACCTTCCATAAACTTGCGCATCTCTGGAACAGAACTAAACTGGCTCACGTGCTCAGGTCGGTTCCCTAACGGAAAAGCCTCGATGAGCACCATGAAGTCGTGCCAGGCCTCAGGTGCAGCGATGTTCTAAGTATCGAAGTAGGCTCTGCCGCCGGGCGCCAGCACGCGATAAGTCTCGCGCATGTAGTTGAACATTTCCGCTTTGTCCAGGTGCATGAACACAATGGTTGAATAGACGCAATCAAAGTATCCGTCGTTGAAGATGCTGAGGTTGGGTTCCGGAAGCTCGTGCAGGTATATGTTCGGAATGTCCTCTGTTCGGGCACGGGCGAACTTGATCATGTTGCCTGATATATCTGACCCGTGCCACTCAGCGCAGAAGGGCGCAAGTTCGTGCCCAATGCGCGCTACACCGCAGCCAATCTCAAGAACGCGATCGGTAGACTCAATCTACAGCACAGAGCGCAGGAAATCAGCTGTATGCTGCCCATTGCTCCGTATTGCTTCTTCATCCTCGTCGCGGTAACCAACCACAAACAGTGCATCCGCAAAAGTACCGCTCAGATTGTTCCAGACTGCCTTGTAGTCTTTCATCTATATCTCCTTAGGGGGTAAGCGTCAGGACGCCTGCCGGGTCAACAGCGATCTGCTCTTTGGTCCAGCGTAAGGGGAAGTACTGGTAATTCAACCAGGGTAGGTACATATTGTCGCGGTACTTGCTGCCCGGCTGGCCCGACTCGCCCGTCGCAAAAATCGCTTCCGACTTCGTCCAGTCCGAGAGATCGAGGATCGTACGGTAGGACTGGTGGCCTGAGATCGCGAAGGCCTGCAAGGGGAAGGCGGCCACCGGAAGATCGTAGGAACCGATCGATACCGTGGTGTTGTCGCCACCTATTGGCTGGGCAGTGAGAGTAAATAAGCCACCAATCAAAGGTTGTTGACTGAACTCATGCGAAGGCTCGATAAGATGCAGTTTGCCCCACTGCCACTGGCTCATGTCACTACCCATGACGGTCGCAAGGTCACCCAGCGCCGCGCTCAGCGATGTAAGCAGGATATCGTCCCGTGTCTCCACCTTCGAGGTTGACTTGTCGTCCCAGAGTGGATCGTTCGGCTTGTCCAGCAGGTTCGCGACCGACAGTAGTGCTTCGCCTCTGAAGCTGTCGAGGTACTGGGCAAAGAGGTTGCTTGTATCTGCGTTAAAGGTGCGGCCTAGCTCGTCGCTAAAGGTGCGCGTCAACACCTGGTGGTAGGTTATCTCGTAGATGGCGGCTGCCGCGCTGTCAGAAGTCACATTGCCGTCCCACGCCTTCAGCAGGGCTACGGCCTGAGTGCCCTGGTCATCGGCGGGCTTTAACGCAGTGAGCATGGGCAACACCTGTTTCGCGAGCAGGGACGTGGTATCACGCTGCATCGCTTCCATGTCGCTGATGCTGAGCTTGTCCTTGCTCTTGAGCATTTCGAGGATGCGGTCTATCCGCCAGGGTTTCGCATAGTAGCCCGGGACGATGTACTTGTAACTGCTGGAAAAGGGGGTGTTGTTGGCGGTAGCTATATAGTGCTCGGGAGGATTATAGACGCTGGGCAACTCGTCGAACGGTATGTAGCCCGTCCAATCGTACTCGCCGGTCCAGGCAGGGACGGGTACCGAGCCGTCGCCCTTCTTGCGTATTGGCAATTTGCCTGTTGCCTGGTAGCCGATATTGCCCTGTGTGTCGGCGTATACAAAGTTCTGGCCCGGCACGTCCCATTCAGAGAGGGCTTTTTTGAAGTCGGTCCAGTTCTGCGCGGTTTGCAGGTCGAACACCGACTCGAAGAGATGCGTTGGCTGCAAGACCGTCCACTGCACGGAGAAGGTGCCCGTGATGGCCGAACTGAGGGTGGGAGTCACGGGGAATGCATCGCTCACAATCGGGCCGTGATCGGTGATGCGGATCGTCTGCGTGACAGAGTCGGCTCCATGCACCTTGATGGTTTCGGTGATTATTTGCAGGGGCTTCCAACCGGCGGCCGTCTCGAACTGGCCCGGGTGGGCGGGGTCGTCAGCGTGTTCGAGATAGATGTCTTCAACGTCGGCTTCACCGTTGGTCACGCCCCAGGCTATTGACTGGTTGTGCCCGGTGATGATGCCCGGCACGCCTGCAAACCCGAAGCCGTCATCATCATACTTGCCGTCGGTGGTGGTCAGGTGTATCTGGTACCAGATAGAAGGATTGCGCACTCCAAGATGGGGATCATTGGCGAGCAAAGGCTTGCCCGTGGTGGTTTTGGTGCCGTCTACGACCCAGTTATTTGAGCCGATCCCATCGTCCCAACCCGCGAGAAGCGGAGCGATAAAGTCATTGTACTGAGAGATGATGTTCTTGTAAGAACCGCTTCCGGTCCCCGGCACAATGACAGGACCATCGGCAGGGTAGCCTGGCAACAGGGTTGCCGCCACGTCTGCCCCAACAGCCTTCACGATGTCGGCCTTGACCAGTTCATTCAACCAGGTATCGGTCAGGTCGCGGCCTTCCATCTTGCCGAAAGTGAGGGTGTCTACGGGCTTCCAATCCTCGAAACCGATCCCCAGCAACGTGAATTCGAGCGGCAGGCTATCGGCGTGCGAGTGGACGAAGGCGTTTACTCCGTCAGCGTACCATTGCAACGCCTGCTGCACGTCCGGCCGCAACTGGTCATATTCGGCCTGGGCAGAGCGGGCAAACCCGAGGGTGCGCAGATAGCGGTCGCTGTCCACAAGGCCGGGACTGAAGAGCTCTGACAGGCGCCCCTGCCCGGCAGTTCTGAAGAAGAACATCTGGTACAGTCTGTCCTGGGCATGGACGTAACCCTGCGCCATATAGAGGTCTTGAAGCTCGTTCGCGACTATATGGGGCACGCCATTGGCATCACGAGTTACGGTGACGTTGGCGGTCAAGCCGGGCAACTTTGCCGACCCGTTTATAGTAGGCAGCGGCCTATTAATCTGGATCCAAACGTACAGGGCAATTCCGCCGGCCACGAGCAGGATGAACACGCCGAGGCCGATCAAGATGTTTCGGCGCCGCTTGCTGCGCGGCCTGGACACCATGCCCGTGGTAGGAGCGGAAGCACCGTCGCCGGAGCCTCCTGAGCTCACGGTTACCGCGCCTGCGTTGGACGACGAGCGGGTGACACGGCTTGCACCCGTACTCGCCTTGCGGGCGCCACTACCCGACCCCGGACGCTGCTTTGCCATAATTAGCCTCCACACAAAACCAGATAAACGAACAAAAAAAGAGGCCTGAGTAAAGCCTGCGGCGAACTACTCGACCTCACATACAGTAGGGCATTGGAGAGCCGACGGGGGGATTCGAACCCTCGACCCGTCGCTTACGAAGCGACTGCTCTACCACTGAGCTACGTCGGCGAACGGACGTATTATAACGGTTTCGGCTGAAAATCGCAACCGGAATAGGACGCAGGGAGTGACGAATACGATAGCTGCTGGTAGAATAGGGTATGAACAAGAACGAAACAACAAAGGTGATGTGCCCATACTGCCAAGGCACCGGCCACATTACTCAAGCTGGGTGGAACAAGACAGGTAGCAAACGTGCCAGATGTGAAGATTGCCAACGGTACTTCACATCACACAAGAAGCCAATGGGCTACTCTGCCGAGTTGAGGACACAAGCTATACAGATGCACCTGGAAGGGATGAGCTTTCGAGGGGTAGGTAGAGCTTTGGGGGTCAACTTCCAGTCGGTTATCAACTGGTTCAATCAGGCGCATGATGCTCTACCTCACCATGTGGAGGACCAAACTCCCGCACAGACCGTGGAGATTGACGAGCTATTCACGTACGTAGGTAAAAAAAGAAACAAGCCTTTGTAGTGATGGCTGTCTCGCGTGAAACACGTCTGATAGTTGGGTGCTGTGTCATGAAAGAGCGTAGCTGGAGAGCCATGCAGGAGTTCGTGGATCGCCTCCCTTTGGCCCAACGCTACTGCTCAGACCGAGTAGCCGTGTATCAGGAACTTATGTGGCCACCGGGCAGCGTGCATGTGCTATCGGAACGTAAAGAGGAGACCTATACCATAGAAAGTCTAAATGCCGACCTGAGGACCTACCTTGGTCGTCTGAAGCGACGCTCCCGCTGCTTCTCGCGTTGCTGGCAAGCCTTAGCTCGTGCTATTCGCATGTTCACCTGGCACTACAACCGGCGCCGTCGCATCATTTTGCAGCACCCCAAGTACCGCAATGGCCTCCCTCTATGCTCTTAGTCACTCCCAGGACGCAGGGTGACAGGTTGACTCGCAGAGGCCATGGCAAGGCCTCTCATGCAGAAGGAAGAGAAAAGGATGCCGTCGATGTCACAAATGGGGCCCAGGAGTAGGACCTGCCACCGGCGCGGGCGCCCGATTGCACGGGCAACATAGTACGTGGATGGTACTAATGGGTTATCCACAATCGCGCGGAACTCTGATAGAATAGTTACGAGAGATAAAGTAAGAGCCGCGTACCTCGTGTACCTCAATTGCTCCTACTAAGCAAAAGGAGAAACCTTGCGGGAGGTTTCTCCTTCTGTGTTTAACCTGAGAAGCGGTCCGGCCTGATACGCGAGCGCCGAGATGCCCGTTACCGCGTAAGCAGCTGGAGCGTTACTTCCCATTAGGATTCAGCAGCGGCCGCATTGGTGTCCATTTCGATGTACAGGATGCTGTGCCACGGTATCACAAAGTCGTAGGTGCGGGCACGATCGCCGGTCTCGTCCCCGTGTGCTACGGCGCGTACGTACTGCTCTTCGAAAACGAGATCGCCTTGTATCCAGGAAATACGCTCTTCATAACCGGGGCCGGTGCCGGACTCGCTGCGAGGTCGGCGGGCTGCTCTATAGTAGACTTTTCCTGACTTCTCTGCGGGCATTTCGGGCCTCCTTATTGTTTGTGTGATTGAGACGTCCGTTTGCGCCATTTTCCGGCACCGGGCGGAACGTAGTCGGGCGGTTGCTAGTGGTGTAGGGAACCGTGAGCCTTATGTCAAGTACCTACAAACCTAGTTCCTCTGATATTGATTGCAAGGAACGTACCACAAAATCGATATGTTCCTCTAAAGGCCTACCCAATTCTGCAGCTCCTTGCACTACATCGTCGCGATTGACGTTGCGAGCAAACCCCTTGTCCTTCATTTTCTTCATTACGGAGCGTGCATCTACCTCGGCGAGACTGCGGTTCGGCTTGACGAGAGCGGTGGCCACGACCAATCCGCAAAGCTCGTCGCAGGCGAAGAGTGCGCGTTCTTCGGGCAAGTCCCGCGGTACATTAGTATACGTGGCGTGTGACAGTATGGATCTGACGAATCCCTCCGGCCATCCCTGCTCAAGGAGCATTCGGGCACCTTCGGAAGGGTGTGTTTCCATATCGGGGTGGATCTCCCAATCCCAATCGTGTATCAATCCAAGAGTGCCCCAGTAAGCCGGGTCGCCATGGTATAGGTGGGCGTAGGCCCGCATCGCGGCCTCGACACACAGCATGTGCTTGCGCAGGCCCTCGTTCTGGACATTTGCCTGTACCAGTTGCCATGCATCTTCCCGCGTCTTTCCGTTCAGTTCTCTCGTATGTTCAGCCAAAACAGTCTCTCCTCAAGTGTATATTGTCCTCTATTATAACTGTGCGGCGTGCCGCCTGCTATTATCTGTCGTGGTCGCGCAGTGGGATAGGCGCTTATTGAAGGCCAGAGATGGACAGGGAGCGGAGGGGTACATGGGACGGCTGGATGATAGAGGTGGTCGTCGTGTCGTAGGCAAGGGAGCGCTTGACCGGACTCTATTGCTTGTTCATGTGTTGGCTCACGCCAGCGTTCGCGTCATAATTGAGTATATAATAAACTCCCAGGCACAACACTTAGCTCATATGGAGGCTTACTATGACTATTCCCTATGGTCCTATCGAAAGCGATTCAATGCCGCCACAACTTGGCCCTTATTCTAATGCGGTACGAGCGGGCAACCTGATATTCACAGCCGGACAAGCAGGTCTTGATCCCGCGACCAATGCGCCCAAAGGGGAGGCGTTTGACGCTCAAGCGAGGCAAGCGTTTGAAAACCTGTCAACTGTCCTTCAGGCCGCAGGGAGTGGTCTGCAGTACGTGGTTAAGACGACGATCTTTATGGCCGATGCGTCCAACTTTGCCACGCTAAACCAACTCTTCAAGGAATACTTCCCGACAAAGCCACCTGCGCGGTCGGTGCCAATCGTGCAACTGCCTCGCGGGCTGCTGATTTCCATTGAAGCCGTTGCGATACTGCCCGACGCCGAGTAGGTTGCCGCGCCACCGGTCCCCGTTCTCAGGCATTGAAATTTCAGTCGGTCCATAAACGGAAAAGCTCGCCTGGAAGCATTGTCCAAACGAGCCTTTGATCGTGATTTGGTCGGGGCGATACGATTCGAACGTACGACCTCTTGAACCCCATTCAAGTGCGCTACCGGACTGCGCTACGCCCCGTTGACCGAAAGTTATTATAACAGATTGCCCGCGACCGCGCAAACCGCCGAATGGCCACAAAAGCCCAGTGACTGAGCTGCATCGGCCCATGGACGCTCTAATCCGGCACATTTGTTAGTCAACATAGCTCCTGCGGCTGCGAGGTTGGAAGCCGCCGGAAGTCAGTATCCGTGCGGCTTTTCTCAGTATCCACGTACATAAAGATCCGTATTGTATTTCCCGAAGGACGTAGTATAATCTAGACACTCACCAATACAGGCGGTAGGTTTGCTGCACATTCCTCCCGCGCCGGCGATGCCACGAATAACCTACACGCAACTACGTGCAGTCGTGAGATACCATCGAACCATTGCTGCATGCCTGTACTCAAAGCATAAAGTCTCTTGCCCGAAGGCGCCGCTGAACCGAGAGGTAAAGTCCGGAAGCGGTAAATAACGACTCCTGAGAAGCAGCCTCGCCCTAACTCGGCAGGCGGAGGAGAAACGGCATGGAAACTTCTGCGATTCCCGCGGAACCGATCGGAGAGCCTTTCGTTACGGGGGATGTGCTTGCGGAGCTGGAACAGCCTGCTGAAGGTCCCTTCCCTTACAAGAAGGCCATAAACTACAGCGTCGCGAACCTGGGAGCGGCTCTATTTTACGGTCTGTTCAATTTCGGCATGCCGCTCTACCTGCGGAGCTATGGACTTCCTGCCTGGCTAATCGGGCTGCTGGCAAATGAGCGTTCCTTCGTGGGCGCCCTTTTTCAACCCATGGTGGGACGCATGAGCGATCGGCTCCGAACGCCATTGGGCAGGAGGCGTCCGTTCTTCCTGGTGGGGATCCCACTTGTGTGCCTTGGCATATTCGCCCTGGCTTATCACCCGGAACTGTGGATCATGATCGGGATCATGGCTGTGCTGGCGTTCTTCCTGGTGGTGGCATGGGACCCTTATCTGGCAATGATGGCCGACCTCTTCACTGAGAAGCAGCGCGGCAGGGTCGGTGGTATCCTCGGGCTTGGCGTGGGGCTTGGCAACATCGCCTTCGCTATCATAGCTCTGACTCTGTGGGGAGACCACGAGTTCTCAGTATTCATGATCATAATTGTGGTAATGATCACCGCCTGGGCCTACACCTTCTTCGCAGTCAAGGAACCGCCGGCCAGCTTCCTCCACGAGAAACCTAGCGACAAAGTAGGATCGCCCAACCCGATCGAGTATGTGCGAAGTCTGAGGCGTTATCCGGAAGCCGCGAAATACACGCTTGCGATCACATTCTTCTGGCTTGGCACAGGTGGAGTGATCCCTTTTATCACTCCCTTCGCGGTGAGCGCGCTTGGAGTCACTGAAAGCGAATCGTTCATCCTCGTACTCGCGGCTACCGGCGTGAATGCTCTCCTGGCGGTGCCTTTCGGACTGCTAGCGGATCGCTTCTCGAAGAAGCGCGTGATGACGCTGGGTCTGTTCGCCTTCGGCACCATAGCTATTGTTGGCTCACAGGCGCAGACCTTGCTGCAAGCCACGATTGCGATGGCGCTGGCGGGCGGAGCCAACGCAGCCATGGCTATGGTCAACCCGATGCTAATTGACCTAGTCCCCAAGAAGCGCACCGCAGAGTTCGTCGGCCTGGGCTCCTCGGTATTCTCGTTTGCCCAGCCACTGGGTTCTGTGCTTGCCGGCCTTGTCGCAGGCCTGGCGGCTATATTTGTCGGTGGGCCGCAATCCTACCGCTGGACCTTTATCACAGCTGGAATAATGCTGATTATCGGTGGTATACTGCTAAGAAACGTCCACCCCGAGAGGGTTGTGGACGAAGAATGATGCAGCGGGCTATCCAACCGGGAGGCTTGCATGGTCTCTGATCCTGAGCGCAGGGAGAGCGCGCCAACATCGGAGCGAGAGCAGCAGATCCAGCAGGGTAATGCCGCGAAGTCGAACTTGTACGTCAAGGCGTTCCGGATTGTCGTGCGCGCCATCTTCCGCGTGTTGTTTCGGGTGCGGGTGGTGGGCCTGAAGAACGTACCCAGCACGCACACTATAGTTTGCATTAACCACCTGGGCTGGACGGACGTCTTCCTGGTGCTGCTCTTTTTCCCGGTTGAGCCGCGGATCTACGTTATGGGAGAGGCAGAGGTGAAAGACATCTCCGCGTTCAGAAGATGGGTGATCAACTCTCTGCAGGTTTTTGTGATGCTTGATCGCAGTAAGCCGGTGCTGGCACTGCGGACAATGGAGGACGTGCTCAGGCGAGATGGCTCTATACTGATCTGCCCCGAGGGACGGTTGGGCACGCAAGAGGGACAGCTACAGCCGTTGCAGCAGGGCGCTGCGCACACCGGCGTTATCACGGGCGTTCCACTGCTGCCAGTGGGATTGACAGGTCCGAGCCAGTTGTGGCTGCGGCGCACTCTGGTCGTGCGGATCGGCAAGCCTATAGCGCCGGATGAGTTCCAGGGTAGCTCACGGGAACGCACACACGCTATGACCGACAAACTGGCGACGGAGATGCAGAGGCTACTGCCGGGTGACAGAGAGAAGCCGCGAATAAAGCTGCTGCAACGCTGGCTTACCAAGCTCCTGTAAGGCCACTCCGGCCACTTGCCGTTGGCAGTCGAGCGCTACTGTTGTGCGTTGCTGATGTACTTCGCCGCTTCGGTCGCCCAGGTTGAGTCCGGGGCCAGGGTCACGACGGAGCGCCACTCGGCAATCGCATCCTGAGTCCGGGGTGGGTCTAGCTGTGAAAGAGAGAGCCCCAGCAAGAGGTGGATCTCAGGACTGTCCGGCTGCAGCACGACCGCCTGCTGTAAGGTAGCGACCGCCTTGTCGAAAGCCTGCTGGTAGATGTAAGTACCGGCTAAGCGGAGCATAAGGCTAGCGTCGTGGGGCGACAATTGGGAAGCGCGCTCGTAGTTCACTTGCGCTTGCGGGTACTGGCCAAGAGAATAATAGAGGTCCGCCAGGCCAGAAGTGCACTGCAGGTTGTTCGGGTCGTTGGCCACGCAAGTTTGCAGATCAGCCAGCTTGGTCATGTCCGCATCAGCCTGCACCGTGGGGATAGCCGTCGGCGCGGCGACTACCCTGCTGACAGGCGAGTTCCGGCCTGAGACGTTGTCATACACCTGTATGATCACCATCACGAGCAACACCCAACCGAACAGCAAAACCAGTATTCTCTTACCGAGTGGACCCATTTAACCAGCCCTGGATTCTAGATTAACGCTTATGCTCAAGCAGATGTTTCAAGCGTAACATATCCTGCCCCAATAAACCACCTAAGACCGCGTTCAAAATGAGGGTTGGTATGCCGGTCGCGTCGAGCGAGAGAGCGACATGTGTGCTTTGGGACGTTGAATCAGGGGCAAGCCGCAATTGCACGACGGCCTGGGGGTCGCCATCCAGAGCGAAGCGCACCAGTTTGTTCGGTACCAGCTCAGCAACCCGCAGGTTGAGCAACTTGTCCTGTCCCAGGAAATTGGCCTCGGCACGCCATACCTGCCCGGCGGCGGGCGCGCCTTCCGGCCCGGACATCACTTTCTTAATCGAGCTAATATACTTCGGCGCGTTACGTGCGTCCGATACGAATGCGTAGACCGACTTCACGGGCGCGTCGACGATAATTTGCTTGTGGATCTCACCCAACTTACACTCTCCATGAGGCAAACAGCCTTATCGGTTCTTGCTATAAGCCAGCCGCCTGCGCGCCCAGGACTTCAGGCCCGCGGCCAATTCCGGTATTTCCAGGAATTCAGGCGCACGGTTGCGTTCCGTGTCGTAGATATCGACCACGTCGCGCAGTGTCATTCCGTGGGCGGGACGATGCACTATGCGAACCTCGTCGCCGGCGCCGACTACGCCTTCACGAATAATCCGCAGGTAGGCGCCGGGCCTGCGGGCCGCACGGAATAGGTCGGGAAAATGTGGATCGTTCATCCTCGCGCCCAACTTCCAGCAGGGGAATCGCGGCTGAGCTACTTCGAAGAGCGCATCGCCGATCTCCCAACGCTCGCCAATCAGGGAGCACGACACGTCTATACTCTCCAGGGTCAGATTCTCACCAAACGCAGCAGGCCCAAGTGAGCGTCCAAGTTGGCCTTCCCACCAGGTGGTGTCCTCGCTCGCATAGGCATAGACGGCTTTGTCTGAGCCGCCGTGCACCTCGCGGTCTGCCTGGTCGTCGCCGTCCAAGTTCACCCCACGCACCATGACTCGTCCCTCGACAGGCGACTTCCAGATAGAGGTCGTCTCGGTCCGGCCAAGCCACTCAATAATACGCGGGCGGCCCACATTCACCGAGAGCACGCGCCCCGATTGACTTTCACTCATCTTCGCTGACATCCTGCACGATCTTGCGTTTGCCCCTGGTATCACCCTTGCCCTGCATGTTGTACAGTTCGATTATCTCGTCAACACTGGTAGCGTCCTCGGGGCCGCGCTCGGGGCGCTCCTTAACTATACGCGGGAAGCGCAAGGCGTAGCCGGCTCCATCGGCCGTCTTCCCTGCAGGGTGCATCTGGGAGCGGGTGAGCTCGTCGGCCTGTAATTCCAGAACGTAACGCGGCACGACCCAAAAGTCGGGCGTAAGCACACTCACAACCCTGGGGTCCTTATGATCGATCTTGTCGGCAAGTAGCCTTCTGCCCAACTCCTGAAATGCCTCTTCTGAGAGGCCGCTTGCTACTTTAGTGACTGTAGGAAAGGTATCGTTGGCCTTGTCGTATACGGAGACCAGCATCGTGCCGATTCCCCACGATGCCCGTCGCCCCTTGCCATAAGAGTAGCCTACGATGACGCAATCGACTGTATCGCTCATCTGCATGTTATAGGAGCGCTTCATCTTTATCCAGTTGTAGCCGCGCTTGCCTGCATCATAGACGCCACTCAATCGCTTGGCGACAATCCCCTCGTAGCCTTCCACCAGGCTGTCCTCGTAGAACAACACGATCTGCTCGGGGTCTTCAGTAATGAGCGCGGGCGATGGGTGCAGGCCGCCCAGGCCTTCACGAGGCGCAATTGCCTTGTAAAGCTCTTCGCGCCGCTCTATATAAGGACTGCGCGTGAGGTCGCGCCCGTCAATGAACAACAGGTCAAAGGCCATCAGGCTTATGGGCAGGGTTTCGCTCATTTCGGCTATGTTGTGAACACGTCGCCGCTGCGAGGTTACCTGGAAAGGCTGAATTGCGCCTGTTGAGGGGTCGTAGGCCAGGGCTTCGCCTTCGAGGATTACCTGGGCTGAACTTATTTGCCTGTGAATGGCTTCGACCAGATCAGGAAACATACCGCTCATGTCCTCGAGGCCACGCGAGAACATACTGACCTTCTCGCCGTCCTTATGCACCTGTATCCTGAACCCGTCGTACTTGGGCTCAATTGCGCATTCTCCCAGGCGAGCCACGATCTCGTCGGCGCTGTCAGCACGTTCTGCAAGTGCCATGCGGACGGGATTGCCTACCTTCACGTGTATGTCGTCCAGGCCCTCAGGCCCCATGGTGTAGAGAGTATGCGCCACCAGGCCCAGGTCGCTCGACAGATTGTAGGCGCGCTGGAGCGCCACTCTGAGGGACTTGTCCCCCGCCTTGGCCAGCGACAACGCATCCAGCAGAGTGGGGTCGCCCACTCCAACGCGCAACCGGCCAACGACTATGCGGGCGACATGCTTGGCCTCCAGCGGGGAGAGGCGCCTGAAGAGGACTGCGAGTTGAGTTACCTTGCCTTCCTGGCTGCCTGACCCGATGGTTTCGGTGATCTTCATGAGCTGGCTGTAGACGTCCTGCAATGTAATCGGCTCAATATTGGCCGGGGCCATGGGGTTATCGGCCTCCCATTTCGCGGCGTATTCCTGGGCCACCAGTCCGGCGTCACCCAACTGCTTCGACCGCGCCAACACATCATCGTATGTCGCGCCGTAGGCCTGCGTAACCGACCTGTAAATCAGGCGCTCGTTCATGCCGAACTCTTTCTGTATGAAGTCGGGCAAGAGCCGGCCCTGGCTCAAATAAAGCAGTTCCGCGATGTCGTCCGGCTCGGCCTGCCTGAGCATTTCGGCAAGCATGGAGATCATTTGTGTGCGCCCGGATATCGGTTCAAGGGCTTCTAGGGTTTCAGCCAGGGTGCTGAAAGGCATGGGCATCGCTGTACTCCAATCTGTATTCTGCGTTTCAAATTGACGCCATGAAATTATAGCATAGCAGGTAGAGGCGTGGGGAAGCACAGGGGAGGACCCCTGCACCTCCTCTTTGAGTGGGGAGGCCAGGAGGAAAGGGGCCAGGGGACACTCCTGGGATCCCGCTAGGGCGGGCCGCTGTACCTGCTCGTTAGTTGGTGGCGGCTTTGATGTTGCGGCTTGTTCATACCACGCTTATAATCGTAGCGCAGCGTTACGCGGCTAAGTTTCATGTGATGCTCCCAACCCTCCGCGAACGTTGGGCTTCCGGATCAATTCTCCAGACTGGACTTTGCTACTATGTACGTCCTCGGAACCGCCGGGCATGTTGACCACGGCAAATCGACTCTCGTCAGGGCTATTACGGGAATTGATCCCGACCGCCTTCAGGAAGAGAAGGCGCGCGAGATGACCATTGATCTTGGCTTTGCGTGGCTCACTCTTCCCTCCGGCAAAGAGGTGTCCATTGTAGACGTGCCCGGACACGAGCGATTTATCAAGAACATGCTTGCCGGGGCGGGCGGGCTCGATGCCGCGCTGCTCGTTATCGCGGCCGATGAAGGGCCCATGCCCCAGACCGAGGAGCATCTCGACATCCTGCACCTGCTGGGGGTGGATCGCGGAATCGTGGTGCTGACGAAGACGGATATGGTGGACGAGGACTGGCTCGAACTGGTAGAGGAAGAGATCCGTGACCGGCTGAAGAATACAACGCTGCAAAACGCTCCGATTGTGCCTGTCTCGGCTCGCACGGGGCAGAACCTGCCAGGATTACTTGCTGCTATCGACCGCTTGCTGGACGGAACGCAGCCGCGTGCCGATCGCGGTGCGCCTCGCCTCCCTATTGACCGCGCGTTCACGATTGCCGGGTTCGGTACGGTGGTAACAGGCACCCTGATTGACGGCAGCCTGCACGTTGGCCAGGAGGTTGAGATCGTGCCCGGCGGCCTGAAAACTCGTATCAGGGGCATCCAGAGCCACAAGCACAAGGTAGAGATTATCCAGCCCGGCAACCGCGTGGCGGTCAATCTGGTGGGACTGGACGTGGACCAGATCCGGCGCGGCATGGTGCTCGCGCTGCCTGGCAAGCTACAGCCTACCAACCGAGTAGACGTCCACTTACACCTCCTGTCTGATGCTCCGGCGCCCCTTGACCAGAACGACTCGCTGGATATCTTCACGGGGTCAGCGGAAAGCCCGGCACGGATCACCTTGCTCGACACCGACAGATTGCAGCCCGGCGACAGCGCCTGGGCGCAATTACGCCTGCGCGACGAGGTTGCCCTTTTGAAGGGTGACAGATACATCGTGCGACGCCCGTCGCCCAGCCTGACGGTGGGAGGAGGGCAGGTCATTGATCCGCACCCCAGGCGGCACAAGCGCTTCAACGAGGAGACGGTCAGCACGCTGGAAACTTTGCAAAAAGGAACGCCGGAGGAACTGATCCTGCAGGCCCTTGGTATGGCGGCATTAGACGCCAAGGCGGTCATCGATAAGTCAGCACTGGAGAAGGTGGATGCCGAGCGAGCGATACAAGCGCTGCTCGATGATAAGAAGCTGTTGCTCCTGATGGGAGATGCCCAGACAATCATGCGTAACCCGCAGTCAGTGATACTGATGGCGGAGGACGCGTTTCAAGATACGATGCGCCGAGTGCACAATCTGCTAGCTATTTTCCACAAGCAACAACCATTGCGGCGCGGCATGAGCAAGGAAGAACTGCGCAGCAGGATGTCGTCGACCATATCGGCAAGAGCGTTTCCTCATGTCATGGCTCGGGCGGTTGAAAGAGGGGCAATCGCAGAGGGAGCTACGATTTATCGCACGCCTGAGCACGAGCCGAGGTACAGCCCCGCGCAAGAGAGGCAAGTAGCTGCTTTGCGCAGCGCCTACGCTAAGAGTCCATACTCACCGCCGTCGCCCACCGAGCTAGGGGTAGAGCCGGACGTGCTGGCAGCTCTCGTAGAAAGCGGAGATCTGATGAAGCTAGACGAGAGCATCTACTACACACGCGCCACGCTTGACGAAATACGCGAACGCATACTGGGCACAATTGACGAGCACGGTGACATTAACGTGGCGCTCATGCGCGACGTCTTCGGCACAACGCGCAAATACGCCATACCGTTGCTGGAGTATTTCGATAACCAAAAGATCACACGCCGGGTCGGCGACGTGCGGGTACGCTGGTAACACTGTGATATAATTACCGCCACAACCTCACCAACAGGAGAGACTACTATGAGCGATAACACAGAGGGCAAGACAGCGAGCAACGAACCTAAATCGCTTGAATGGGCGTTGATACTCGGCTCGTCGTCCGGCTTCGGGGCAGCCACGTCCATCGCGCTGGCCGAGCAGGCCGGCCTGAACATTTGCGGAGTGCACCTGCGCCGCCCAACAGACCCGGACATGTTCGACGAAGTAAAGACGCGGGTCGAGAAAGCAGGGCGGCAGTATCTACCCTTCAACATGAACGCCGCTAACCCGGACCGCCGAAAGGACGCCATCGACAAGATGGTGGCGACTATGGACGGCTCAGGCTTCCGGGTCTTGATGCATTCTCTCGCGTTCGGCACGCTCAAGCCATTTGTCACAGACCTGGTTGAAGATTCGATCCAGCAACCCAACATGGATATGACGCTGGATGTCATGGCGCACTCCCTTGTTTACTGGGTGCAGGACAGTCTGAGGCGCGGATTGCTGGGGCGCGGCAGCCGCATTTTCACGATGACTTCGGCGGGGTCGCACCGCATAGTCCCCAACTATGGCGCGGTATCAGCTGCCAAAGCGGCTCTCGAATCGCACATACGCCAGCTGGCAGTAGAGTTGGCCCCGCGAGGGATCACAGCTAACTCTATCCTTGCAGGTGTGACTGACACGCCGGCGCTGCGCCGCATTCCTGGCAACGAAAAGTTGATTGAGGTCGCGCTATCACGCAACCCTTCAGGCAGATTAACCCTGCCCACCGACATTGCGAACTTCATCGCTCTACTTGCCAAGCCCGGGAATGGAGCCGACTGGGTAACCGGCAATGTGATTAACGTAGACGGTGGGGAAGACATCATGGGGTAGGACAGGGACGAGTCGTAGATCGTAAGTCGCTGATCGTAAGTCATACGGTGCTCTTTCCGACTTACGATCTACGACTCGTGGCTCGTCCGCTGTTGACACTACAGGCACAATCCGCTACACTAGAAGTAGCAGTCGCCCTTACCGTTAGATGATCATGCCTCCAGAAAGAGGTACTTATAACTATGAGTGATACGACCATTTCCACGTCCAAGACACCCAATCAACCTGTCGACGACTATGATGATGTCGAGGAGCCGGTGTACACGCCGGCGGCTCCTGTTCAGGCTCGCCCGAGCAGAGTGCAGAGCCGATACGAGGACGACGAGGTTGATGAGTTAGACGAAGACGTCCCGGGCTACAGCCGAGGATTCCGCAGTGACGCAGGCGAATACGACGAGGATGGAGAAGAAGTTGCGGTTTTATCGGTAAACCGGAGTCGTGCTCTCATTTTGACTTTCTCGGTCGTTATGCTGGTGGCAATCTTCGGGCTGGCGTTCTGGTTATTCTTGAACCGAGCAGGCGATGCACCTCCGACCGGTCCCGTCGCGGGCGTGCCTGTAATTACCGGCTTTGACGCTGATACCCAGAAGGAAGATCAGAAGCCGCAAACGGGCGCATACGCACCCGACTTTACCTGGCAGGAGAACGGCCAAGCCGTCTCTCTCTCCTCTTTCCGAGGGAAAAAGCCAGTTTTCGTGAACTTCTGGGGAACGTGGTGTCCACCTTGCCGGGGTGAAATGCCGGAAATGGAGACGGCGTATACCAAGCACTTCGGGAAGATCGAGGTCATAGGAGTGTCAATGGCCCCGAAGGACACGGCAAGCATGGTGCTAAATTTTGTCAACCAGTATAAGTACAATTGGAAGTTTATCCATGACGGCGACTTCCGAGTGGCCGACCGCTATCAGGTGGCTGCTGTTCCCAGCTCCTACTTTATTGGCACAGACGGCATTATCAAGGCCGTACAGGTAGGAGCCATGAACGGAACGATTATGGAGAACTATATCAACCAGGTCATCACACCCTAAGAGGTAATCAAGTCCTTATGAGCCAACCCCCACAACGTCCATCTGCTAACAGGCCGCCGGCTCGTTCTAGCGGCCCCCCGCCCCCACGCAGAGGCACCTACAACGAGAGACCACGAGCAGTACAAACCCAGCGCGATCCGTTCCCCTATATCATGGGCGGTATCATCGGGGCCATGATCATTGGCCTCGGCGCGGTGCTTTTCCTTATTCTGTCGAACAACAACGGTCCCACGCCCGCTAACACTAACACCGTCTCACCTACGGCAGATGCAAACACCCCACCTCGCATGGCGATCGGCGAGTTCAAGGCGTTGTACGACGACCCGGCCAAACGCCCGCTCATTGTTGATGTAAGGCCCGTTGCCAGCTACGCCGAAGGCCATATCGGAGGGTCGGTGTCGATGCCCGAGACCGATATTGATAAACTGGTAGCCGACAAGCAGGTGCCGAAAGACAAGCTGATCGTGGCGTACTGCCAATGACCGGCCGAAAACGAAAGCGCCCGTGTGGCGCAGAAGCTGCATGATACATATGGCTACAGTTACGATAATTTGAAGGTCCTTCAAGGCGGTTGGAATACCTGGAAACAGATGAACGGGACAGATCCCAAAGGATACCCTATCGAGACAGGGAACAACGGAACTCCCGTTATTGATAACGCAAAGAGCGATACAGGCTCCCAACCTACGGCTACAAAAGCGGTAGCCACACCTTAAGGCAAAGCCTGGAATAGTGATTAGTTAGCAAAATCAGGGCGGGATCCGGAAACCCGCCCTGATTTCTATGGGGCGGTAACAGATGAGCGATCAACGGGGCGGAACGAGACGTGTCAGGCGGGTGCTGCCGCCGCAAGAGGGTGCAAATCCACCCCAACCGCGCGCAGGCCAGGGCATGGCCCGCATGCCGATACGCGACGATCGTTCAGTGCCCATCCGCAGGGCGGAAGTCGGGCAAGCGACAGCGCCGCCGCGCAACGATCTGTACCAGTACATCATAGGTGCGGTGGTATCGGCTACGGTGCTGGGGCTGATCCTCATAATTTGGCTGGTCGCAACGTCCGGAAAAGGCGTTGCGAATCCTGCCCCGGGTACGAACACGGTTTCCGGCGATGTGCCGACCATACAGGCTCCCCTCTCATCAGGTACGCTGGTACCGGGCGAAGTACCAACAAGCAACCTGGTGGTGCCACCTGCCCAACCGAGCCGGGGACCGTCCGGGGAGAATTGGAACCTTCTGCTTGATACGCGCTGATATGGCGGCGGACCTGCGACGGCAGTAACCGGGGCTCATCCCAGCGAATAGACCGGAGGCAACCGCCACACTCGCTCGGCATACTCCCCTTCGCGTGCTCCAGTTGACACGGCAACTGATTGAAAGTAGGCGCGTACCGCAGCGGGCATCTCAGCGTCGCTGCCGAAAAGCACTCCTAGCTGCGACTTGTAGCGTGCAATGGATGCTATTTTGACCCCGACCAGGTCTGAGACCGGCGTGACGAGGGGCTGCGCAGGCAAGCCGATTTCCGCGAGGCGCGACTCAAGTGCACCCTGCCTGCTTGCATAAGGATAATCCTCGTAAAATAGCGTTGCGAAGCGCGGTCCAAGCCTGCGCGCTGCCCAGAATGTGAGTTGATGGTCTACGTGGTGACCCACGCCGAGCGGCGCGAAGACTCGAACAGGGCCGCGTGCGCCCGCGGCGGCCACCACCGCCCGGACCTTGTCTGCAATTTGAGGCACAAGAAGTCTGCGCTCCTCGGGTGCGACGGTCCCGAATAGCTCAGCATCCGACGCATAGAGGAAATGCCCGTCTGACGCCGTCCTGTAGGGTGCGTCGGCGAAATCGAGCCAGACAAGCTCCAGGCTGAGAAGCCGGGCAGCAGACTGCTCTTCACCTCTCCTGATCTCATTGATAGCCTGCAGGCTTGCGCCGGCGTCGCGCTCCCATTGTGCGTGCATGCCCAGGGCGAACGGCGAGAGATCGACCCCGTCTGCGGCCGGAGCCGCGAATACAACAATGCTAATGCAGCTCGAACCCATGCGCGAGAGGCGGGCGGCTATGGCCCCGCAAGACAGGGCTATATCGTCGAAGTGGGGCGACAGGAATATGGTTAGCGGAGCCTGTTCCATATGTGGGTGACTACTCCTAAATGGCACACAACGTGCTACCCTGTGACCAGCCTGGTGTACATCCCTTGTGGTAGTGAGTTATTATATCAAAGGCATGCCATATCTATCTCAATTAATCGGAAAACCGATCAGGAACCGGGCGGGAAACAGTGTTGCACGTCTGCGCGATGTCGTGATAGACCTCGCTCAGGTCGAGGCGGAAGATGGCCCCGCTATAAAGGGGCTTGTTGCGCGCACAGCCCGTAGAAAGGCTCCTTTCTACTTGCCTGTTGAACAGGTAGATACGCTCACGGACGAGGGAGCTATGCTGAACTCGGCCAAGTTCGACCTTGAGCCATTTGAACGGCGCGAGGGCGAGATGGTAGTCACGAAAGACCTTTGGGACAGGCAAATCATTGATGTGAGACAAAGGCGCGTACTCAGGGTCAACGATGTACTGATTGAGCAAACGCCCGGCAACAAGACGCGAGAGTGGCGCATCGCAGGTGTGGATGTGAGCCTGGCGGGGCTGGCCCGACGCCTCAAGCTCGGCAAACTGGCTGGTATGATCAGGCCGGGTGCTTCGCAGCCACCGGTTGTGAATTGGAGAGACCTGGACATTTTCGGAACGAGCATGGCAGGAGGCGTAGGGCTGAAGCATGACAAGCTGGCACGAATGCACCCTGTCGAGATTGCCCGCATTACCGACGCAGTAAGCTATCACCAGGGAGCGGAGATCATTTCTGCGCTGGATGACACCCTGGCTGCGGATACTCTCGAAGAAATTGACGCTGACCGCCAGATCGATATCGTAATGCAAATGCCTGATGAGCGGGCAGCGGATATTATCGAAGAAATGGCGCCGGACGAAGCCACCGATCTTATGTCGGAGTTGTCGGACGAGAAGGCGGGCGCGTTACTGGAAGAGATGGACGACGAAGAGGCGGAGGATGTGCGTCAACTTCTGCGCTACCCTGAGCACACGGCAGGCCGCGCGATGACGACGGACTTTGTGTCGGTCCGTCCGAGCATGACTGTTGCGGAAGTGATAGATCAGAATAAGCAGCACTTTCTAACAGCGGACTTGATCTACTACATGTACGTCACCGACTCGGAAGAGAGCAATCAGTTGCTTGGAGTGATCACGGTCCGCGATCTTCTGTTGAACGAGCGCGATGTCAAGGTTGCGGACTTCATGGTTACAGAGTTCCTGAGTGTGCGGCCTGGAGAGCACGAGCGCGAGGTTGCACGCAAGATGGCCGAATACAACTTACTCGCGCTGCCCGTGGTAACCCGCAATAACGAGATGCTGGGAGTAATTACAGTAGATGACGCGCTAGATTCGCTCTTACCGGAAGGCTGGAAGAAACGCATTCCAAGAATCTTTAGCTGAGTGATAGCCCGCACAGCAATACCAACCAACAGTCACCTCTAGGTTACACGCACAATGGAACCGAAACACCGACACAGCCCAAGTGCAGAGGCTATTGCCGAAGAAGAACAAGCGAGTGGAGCCGGGCCGATTGCTCGCTTGCTGGGGCGCATGTTCAGACCCCTTCACAGGCTGAAACGCTTGCCTTTCTGGGCTTACCTGGTCGTGCTTGGGCCTGGAGTGGTCTCGGCGGCGGCGGGCAACGACGCAGGCGGCATCGCCACATATGCCCAATCAGGGGCGACCTACGGCTACGGGCTGCTCTGGGCGATGGTTGTGGTGACCATTTGTCTGGTGCTGGTGCAGGAGATGTGCGCCCGTATGGGAGCAGTTACCGGCAAGGGCCTGTCCGATTTAATCAGGGAGCAATTCGGGGCAAGCTGGGCAATGCTGGCGGTGCTAGTGCTACTCATTGCCAACGCGGGCGTGACCATCTCCGAATTCGTGGGCATCGCTGCGGCGGCTGATCTGTTCGGGATACCGGGGTGGCTGGCAGTGCCGCCTATAGCTCTAGTGGTCTGGTGGCTGGTTACGAGCGGTTCCTATCGAACGGTGGAGAAGGTGTTTATGCTGATGTCGCTTGTCTTCTTCACCTACATAATCGCTGCATTCCTGGCGAAGCCCGACTGGGGGCAGGTGGGTACGGCGATCGTACAGCCCAAGATCGACCTTGCACCGGTGGCCCTGCAAGCCCTCGTGGCGCTGATTGGTACGACCATCACGCCGTATATGCAGCTATTTGTGCAGTCGACCGTCGTAGAGAAGGGCGTGACGCTTAGCGACTACAAGTACACACGCTTCGACACGGTCTTTGGCGTTATAATTGCCAACATCGTCTCGGCGTTCATCATCATAGCCACGGCCGCCACCCTTTTCGTGCACGGCAGCACCAATGTGAACAGCGCAGCAGACGCGGCAAAGGCTCTGGAACCGGTAGCGGGGCAGGGAGCTACGATACTCTTCGGCCTTGGCCTATTCGGCGCTTCGATGCTGGCGGCGGGCGTGCTGCCACTGGCTACGGCCTTCTCGGTCACGGAAGCACTGGGCTTCGAGAAAGGGGTGAACCTGTCGTTTCGCGAAGCGCCTGTATTCATGGGACTGTTTACCGTATTGCTTGTGCTGGGTGCGCTGGTGGCAATGATACCTGGTCTGCCCCTGTTCGCAGTGTTGATAGGGGTACAAATCCTCAATGGAGCTCTCCTGCCGATCCTGCTCATATTCATTGTGAGATTGGCAAGCAACCGCGACATTATGGGCCAATACGCGATTGGACCGGTATACAGGGTGTTGGCGTGGGGAGCGGTCGTGCTGATCACAATCGCGGTACTGCTGATGTTCGGCACGTCGCTGTTCCATTGAACTGGGAGAACATGAGAGCGCAAACCACAGTTGCCCAATGGGGCAATCGTCAAGATATGGAGGTCAAATGAGCGAAAAACAGACCGGTGCGGGGGACGGCACAGGAGACAGGCTTGAAGCGTTCCGACAGTATCGTTTGCGTATGAACGAGAGAATTGCAAACGCAAACCACCTGGGCATCAATCGTTTTTTCAACCTGGACACGACGGCCTATTACGACGGCGCGCTGCCGGGCCGCACTAAAGAATTGCTTGGGTTGGTGGCCTCCGCAGTACTGCGCTGCGATGACTGCGTGGACTATCACCTCATACAGTGTGTCGAAGCAGGATACACCAACGAGGAGATAACGGACGCGCTCAACGTGGCGCTGGTAGTAGGCGGAAGCATATTGATCCCGCACCTCCGCCACGCTATGGAAACGATAGATCTGTTGAGGGCGGAAGAAGAAGGTCAGTAGCAGACAGGGTAGATCGATTGTGCCCGTCTTCGGTGGTGAGGGCCGTCAGGGATTGTGAAGCAAGTCGAGGAAAAGCGAGGCGGTCCATGTCATATGCTTCGCTCCGAGAGGGGCACCTGTGAGTGGATGGTAATACTCCCAGAATCCAGGTTTGAGCGCGTTGGGCTCAAGGCGAGCCGGCTTCTCGGCGATGTAAGGCCAACTGATGGCCGCAATGGCGCTGTCCCACACCCAGGCGTGGCGATACTGGCTTGTTGATGGCGTTGTGTATTCTTCACCGTCGCGTCCCGCGCTATTAGCTTCCATGACTTGCATTGCCAGCTTCGTCGCGTCATCCAGAGGAACACCCTCGGCTATGACCTGCACCGTGCTACGTCTTAGCTGCTCAGCAGCAGGTAATCTACGTTCGCGCAGACCGTCCAATACGAGCCAATTGGTGACAGGCCACACAGGTCCCGACCAGTAGCGGACAGGGTCAAAGAGAGGATGCCGGGGCGGCATGGAAGGAACGGACACCGGCGCGCCGAATCCTTCAGCAGCAAACAGGTGGGAAGTAAGACGCAGTGCCTGTTCCGGCGATGCGATCCCGACCAGCAGGGGCACAAACGAGGCGACCGTGGGTGTATCTAATAGCCGGTTGCCCTTCAAATCGAAACTGTAGAAATAGCCGGTCGAGACGTCCCAAAGCTTGGCCCGGATGGCTACTGCTACCTGATCGGCGCGGACATGGTTACCGGCCGCCAACTTGCGCAGATCTTCGTCCGTTTCTCCGTCTTTGCTGTTCTGCGCAAGTGCGTCCTGCAATGACGCAAGCGCACGAAGCGAGGCACAGAGTATGCTATTGAATAAAGCATCCTGCAAGAGAAATGGAGTTGTGCCAAGTACCGTATCGCAGTTATACTGGTGAAAGCGGAACAAACTCAGCAGCCCGAGATAGGCGAGGTAGTCACGGTCCGTCGGGCGATGTTTCGCATTGACATGAGTGGTATCGGCACGCCGGAAATCGAGTGAAGGCAATGACGATCCGGCTGCATCCAGATAGCTGTGCACTCTCTCCAACAATGGGGCAAAGGCAGGCGAGTTATCCATGCCCGTTTCCCAGGGATGGATGCAAACAACGAGGTTTTCATGGTGTGGGTCGCGCTCGCGGAAGAGCCAGTCATGGTATCGTTGGAGCGCGAGGGCCATCTTGTAGAACTGATCGTGGTAATATAGTTGGGCAGCAGAATCGAGCCTGTGAAACACTTGCCAAACGCACCAACCCACGATTGGTGGCTGCGTAATCCCGGACGTCGGCATTGACGTTTCGCCCGAGACGACAGGTGAGACGCCCCAGTCCTCTGCATCAGGACGGTAAGGACGACCCGAGGAGGGGAGTGGAGAAAATCGTACATGGGGCAGCATGCCGTTGCTCCACTGGCACGAGAAGATGGAATTGAGCTCGTTTAGAGATCGCTTGACGCCGTAATGACCGAAGGTCATACGCAGGCTCCCCACACACAAACGCGTTAATCAGTATGAGGCCACAGGTTACATGAACAGCACCGAAAAAGCTATATCTAAGATCGAAGTTACGAGCCTGGATTCCTTCGTAAGTATATCACGCAGGGTCGCCAACGGCCTGGACGAACAGTCTGTTCTCAAGGGCATCGCTGACGAGGCCCGCCAGATGCTCCAGGTAGACAGGGCGCTCATAGTTCTGCCAGCAGAAAACGCAGAGTACGGGCGGGTAGTAGCGCAGTCAGGCTTCAGAGCGGAACAGATTGATGCATTGATCGGCAGGATCGCTCCGCTGCACGACCTTCCAGCCGTTGAACGTTTATTTCAAGCAGGGGAACGCATGGAGGTGGCGGATAGTTCCCTGAACATAGAAACGCCAGGGTTGGACATGGTCCGCGAGTTTGACATGAGGGCCGTTTGCGCTGTGCCTCTAAGTCATAAAGGCAAGATCATAGGCGTGCTTGCAGTCATATTTACCGGCGAGCCCCATGATTGGAGTCGGGCGGAGGTAGAGTCGCTCGAGGCGATCGCCGACCAGGGCGCACTGGCTGTGGTACTGTGCCGCAAAATAGCCGAACAAAGACATAGCCTGGTAATACGGGATGCGCTCCATACAGCAGGGCAACGTCTGCAATCGGCATCCAATGTTGATATGGTGATCACGGCTACGTTAGAAGGCGTTGCGCGCGTGGTGCCGTGCATCGGAGCATCCATCCATTTGCTGAGCGAGGATGGCAAGGCGGCAACCGTCGCAGGCCTGTGGGGTTATGGCAAGGATGGTTGGCAAGCAGCACTGGGCTTTTCCTACCACGTCGAGGACAGCGCGCTAAATGTCCGCACCTTCATAAACCACGAAGCCTTCTTCCTGGACGATTTCCAAGAGGAAGAGGAGAAGTGGGACAACTCAGAGTATCCGACGCTGAGGGCATGGATGAGTGTGCCCCTCCTGTCGAATGATGTATGCCTGGGCAAGATAACGGTAGACCACGATCTGCCGGGGGTGTATAACGCTGAAGAATTGGCAATTGTGCAGACCTTTGCGGCTCACGCAGCAGTCGCCATCGAGCGTGCGCGGCTCTACACGAAGGCTACAGACCGAGCAACGCAGCTGGCATTGCTCGCGAAAAGCGCACGTACGTTGGTGAGCAACATGGAGTTGCCTGCGGTGTTGCAGTCTGTCGTCGATAATGCCAGCGTGCTCACCGGTGGCGAAGCGTGCCTGAGGCTATATGACGAACGCGGCAACAAGCTGAGCAAGCTGGCCTATTCTTGGTCGGAACCGTGGTATGAGGGAGCCGAAGAGAGCGAGGACCTGCCAGCCGACTACGGACTAAGCGGTGCGGCCCTCAATCAACAAACGGCGATAGTTACACAGGACCTGCTGCAAGATCCCCGCACTCTGTACAAAGGCACATTGCAGGTGCGCTCAGCGGTGATGCTGCCACTGAGTATAGGTACCGAGCGGCTGGGGGTTCTGGAGATCGCCTGGCGTGAGCCGAATGCGGTAACGCAGGAGAGATTTGCAATCAGCATGGCATTTGCCGACCACGCGAGCCTGGCGATTCACAATGCTCACCACCATAGCGAGTTGCTCAAGCGCGATGGTGAGCGCACAAAGCTACTGAATCAGCTTCTGACGGCCCAGGAAGACGAGCGCAAGCTGGTAGCACTGGAACTGCATGATGGACCTTTACAGTCGCTAAGCGTAGGTTTGATCAACGCCGACACGCTCAGAAAGAAGGCTCAGGCGGGCAAAGCCATAACACCTGAAGATATAGAGAATGTTCGCCTGGATTTTGCGAATGTCGTGGGCGAGATTCGTGGGTTGATGGCTGACCTGCGCCCGGAGGTGCTGGACTCTTACGGGCTGCTGGCGGGATTGGAGGCCTATATCCGGAGGTTCAAGGAAACCACTGAATTGGAGATAGGCATACTTTACGACCTACGGGAGCGGCTGCCGAACTACCTGGAGGTGCTTACTTACAGGCTGGTGCAAGAGGCGTTGAACAATATCCGCAAACACGCACAGGCAACGCACGCGAGCATCAAGATACACCTTGATAGGCTAAGTAACACACTAACCGTCCAAATACGCGACGATGGCGTGGGATTCGACCCGCAGGGGCTGTCCAAGATAGGGGAGGGGTTCGGGCTGGGCTTTAAGAGCATGAACGAGCGAGTGAGAAGCGCGGGCGGCACGATGCACATTGAGAGCACGCCGTCCAAGGGTACCACCGTTGCGTTCTATATACCGCTGCCAATGTAGATGGACGACAGAGACGCGCACCCATTGCGTGGGTGCGCGTCTCAATTGATTTGCTTATCGAAAGGAGAAGATCCTGTCCTTTGTCGCACCCGCCCAGGCTAACAAAGAGCAGCACCACTTTCGATACACTTATCATACAGACGGCAAGTTAGCGGGCGGTTAAGGAATTGTTAAGGGCCGTTAACAAACCAAGCCGTTTTGCACGTGAGGCGGGCGGCGTAGTTGCACGCGGGCGCTAATACTTCGACACATTGATCTCGTCCATTCTACCTGTCACAAGGAAGATCACGCGCTCACAGATATTGGTGACGCGGTCTGCGATTCTTTCGAGGTTGTGGGCGACCCAGAGTAAATGAGTGGCACGGTTGATGGTGCCGGGATCGGCCATCATGAAAGTGAGCAGCTCTCGGTAAATTTGCTCGTAGAGGTTGTCAATTGTGTCATCTTCTGCCCCTATTGCTTTAGCCGCCTCGGCATCGCGAGCCACGAAAGCATCCATGCTGCGCCTGAGCATGGAGCGCGACAACTCTTCCATGCGTGGCACGTCCACCAGCGGCTTGAGCGGGGGCTCATCGCCTATAATGATAGCGATCTTGGCTATTCCTTCGGCATGGTCTCCCATGCGTTCGAGGTCGGTGATGATGTTGAGGACGGCGGCGATAATTCGTAGGTCGGAGGCCACGGGTTGCTGCGTGGTTATTATCAGAAGGCATTGTTCCTCAATGCCGAATCGCTGCTGGTTGATCTTGAAGTCGTCGTCGACGACCTCTTGAGCCAGATTCATGTCACGCGTCTTGAGCGCGTTGACCGAACGCTGGATGGCCTTCTCAACCATGCTGGCCATAACCAACATGCTGCTTTGCACTGCCTGTAGCTCGCGGATGAATTGTTCCCTTGCCATGTTGTAACTCCTGAGATTGGGCCTTTCGGCGGCGATGAAGGAACCAGGTCTAGCCTATTCTGCCGGTTATGTATGCCTCAGTGCGCGGATCCTTGGGAGTGGTAAAGACCTGTTCGGCAGAACCGACTTCGACCAACTCGCCCGACTTGTCGGCACGCATCATCATTACGCCCACCCGATCCGAAACGCGTGTGGCCTGCTGCATATTGTGGGTCACTATTACGATGGTTATGCTTTCCTTCAACTCGTAGATCAGATCCTCTATCTTGAGGGTCGAGATGGGATCAAGGGCAGACGCAGGTTCATCCATGAGCAGCACCTCGGGCTCTACAGCCAGGGCGCGTGCGATGCAGAGCCGTTGCTGCTGGCCACCGCTGAGCGACGTGCCTGCTTGCTCAAGTTTATCCTTAACCTCGTCCCATAGGGCTGCACGTTTGAGGGCGCTTTCTACGTGGTCGCGCAGCTCCGTCCTATTCCGCAGGCCTGTGATCGTGAGCCCGATGGCGACGTTGTCGAAGATACTCTTGGAAACCAGCGGGTTGGGCCTCTGGAAGACCATGCCCACTGCCCGCCGTACCTCGGTCGCGCCTGCGTTTGCGTAGATGTTGACACCATCAAGCTTGATGCTTCCCGTTACACGGGCCTTGGGGACGGTCTCGTGTATGCGATTGATGGTGCGCAGGAGGGTGGATTTGCCCGACCCCGAAGGGCCTATCAGCCCCGTCACCTTGTTGCGTTCCAGGTCTATATTGACGTCGCTCACAGCGAGGAACTTGCCGTAATAGGCGTTCAGACCTCGAATCTCTATTGCAATGTCTTTGGACTCTGCGCGTTCATCAACTGCTAGCTCGCCTGTCTTTTGTTGCAATGTAAGGCTCATACTAATGCTCTCCGGATTTTGGAATGACTGCCCAGGTTGGGACAAGGATGACCTATCCAAACCTGCCTGTAATGAAGTCCTCAGTCTCCTTATGGACCGGCCTGAGGAACATCTGCATGCTTGATCCCGCTTCCCGGATTCGGCCTTCGAGGAAAAAGGCGCAATACTCGGAGATGCGAGCGGCCTGCTGCAGATTGTGGGTGACAATCACAATGGTGTACTTCTTCTTTAGCTCGATGATGAGATCTTCTATCTTGCCGGTCGAAATTGGATCGAGCGCGGAAGCGGGCTCGTCCATAAGTAACACTTCGGGGCGCAGTGCGATTGCACGAGCGATACACAACCGTTGTTGCTGCCCTCCCGACAGTGCGAAGGCTGACTTCTTCAGCTTGTCCTTGACCTCGTCCCACAGGGCTGCTTCGCGGAGACTGGTTTCGACCCGATCTGATATCTCGTTGCGGTCATACTTGTGAACGCGCATGGCGTAGGCGATGTTCTCATAGATGGATTTCGGGAAGGGGTTGGCGCGTTGGAATACCATCCCGACGCGCAGACGTAGGCGCGTCACGTCGATCTGGCTGCCGACTACCTCCAGGTCGTCCACGAGGAGGCTGCCCGTTGCTCGCGCACCGGGAACGACGTCATTCATGCGGTTGATTGTACGCAGGAAAGTCGTCTTGCCCGATCCTGAGGGGCCGATCAAGGCTGTGACCTGGCGGGTCCGAACGTCGAGGTTGATGCCGTAGAGCGCCTGCTGCGTGCCATAGAAAAAGTCGAGATTATGGCTTTGCAGCTTGATGGGCGCCGTAGTGTTGGCCTCATAGACGGGTCGCAGTCCAGTCATCAGGCTTTCGCGCTGCGCGGCACCGGTCATGTTCCCGGCGGCCGGATACCTACCGTTTGTGTTCAAATCTGTCATAGATGTCATGTATATTCCTTGATTTTGGGAGTTTCCTACTGAACCTTCATGCCTTTACCCCGAGTTGCCAGTCGTAGGAGAAGGGCGGCCACAGTTATGCCCGCTACCAGCACGAAGGCGGCACCGTAAGCTTGCTGGTGCCATACCTCGAAGGGGCCACGGGCGTACTTTAGTATGCGAAGGGTGAGTTCGTCGGTGGGCTCGAAGATGCTGCTCTGCATAAACTCGTTGCCGAGAGCTGTCAATATCAGAGGAGCAGTCTCTCCAGCCACGCGGGCGACCGCGAGCACGCCGCCTGTGATAAT
>JBBRDO010000008.1:0-70203 GCA_038203825.1 Chloroflexia bacterium
TTAGCCGCAGAAGTAGCCGCATGGGAGGAGGAGCGCAACAATGCCCACGTCACTATCAACTGGCAATTCACAACTGCTGATGCCCGCATCAAGCTACGTCATCTCTACCCTACCGTTACTATTTAGCTGGTAAGGTACTAGAATGAGGGCTGATCTAGACAATAAGGGTGCTTGCTAGCGCTGGTAGGCAATAACGTCCAGGGCGAGCGCAAGAGCCAGCGCCGAACTGCTGATTGCGACGCGGCCATCTGTGAGCGCTTGCTTTGCTTCTGCGGGGGAGACCCACCTTAGCTCTGATTGTTCTAGATCGTCGCTGACGAGTTTGGTTGATAGGTAGGCTTGGCGGGCGAGGAAGAAGTGGGCGTGGCTTACGCGGCGGTTGGCATCTACTATGAACGACCCGAGGTTAGTCCAGTTGTCAGAAGCGTAGCCCGCTTCTTCGAGCAGTTCGCGTTGGGCGGCGGCCAGTGGGTCTTCGCCGCGCTCGATATGGCCTCCCACCACCTGCCAGCTACTTCGGCCCAGACCGTGCCTGTAACCATCGAGGATAAGGAGTTCTTCGGCTTCGTTTTCGGCCACTATCATGGCGTAGTCGTGCGCGTCGATTATGGCCCAGTTGTCTATTACCTGGCCGTCAGGCAACTGCAACTGTTGCATCTCAATCGTCAGGAAGGTATTGTGCATGACTACTTCGCTGGCTAATACCTGCCATTTCTCCGGCTGCTCGTTCGTCATGCGGTCCCACCTCCCAGATACGTGCTTGCTACTTGCTCGTTGTGGAGCAGTTCCTGGCCGGTGCCCTGTAGGACGATGCGCCCCCTGTCGAGGACGTAGGCGTAGTGGGCGATTTGCAGGGCCTTGCGCGAGTTTTGCTCTACGAGCAGGATGGTGCTGCCTGCAGCGTTTAGCTCGGCGATGATGCGGAATATCTCGCGGACGAGGAGGGGCGCGAGGCCCATTGAAGGCTCGTCCATAAGGAGCAGGCGCGGTTTCAGGAGCAGGGCGCGAGCAATGGCCAGCATCTGCTGCTCGCCTCCGGACAGGTTGCCGGCAGGGCCTTTGCGGCGCTCGCCGAGCACGGGGAACCGGCTGTACATGGCTTCGATGTCCGCGTCAGTTGAGCGGGCTGTGCCTCCGGCGGCGCCAAGCTCCAGGTTTTCCTCCACGGTCATGCCTGCCAGGATAGCGCGCCCTTCGGGCACCTGGGCTATGCCTGCACTGACGATCCTGTGCGACGGCCAGCGTGTGATGTCCGTGCCGCTGAAGGAGATGCGCCCGCTGAAGGGCTTCAGCAGGCCGGAGATCGCGCTCAGAGTGGTGGTTTTGCCCGCACCGTTCGCCCCGATGAGGGCCACGATCTGACCTTCCTCGACTCCGAAGGAGACCCCCTTGACGGCCTCGATGCCTTCGTAGCGAACTATCAGGTTGTCTATTTGTAGTAGCATGGCGGTTAGTGACCAGTGACCAGAAGTGATAAGTGATAAGTGGTTATGTTGTCGGTCGCCGATTATCTGTTGTCTTGCTAAGCCCTTGCCATTGGTCACCGGTCAGTGCCCAGGTAGGCTTCTATTACGGCGGGGTTGGCGGCTATTTCCTGCGGCGTGCCTTCGGCGATGAGGTTTCCGAAGTTGAGGACGCCGATGCGATGGCACAGGTTCATTACGAGGCTTACGTCGTGCTCTATAAGTAGGATGGTGAGGCCGCCGTCGGATAGAGCGCGGAGGCGAGTCTGAAGTTCTTCACGCTCCTGTCCGTTCATGCCTGCGGCGGGTTCGTCGAGCAATAGGAGAGCAGGGTCGGAGGCGAGGGCGCGCGCCATTTCGAGTCTGCGCTGGCTGCCGTAGGGCAGGGATGAGGCGGGCAGGTTTTGCGCGGCGTCGAGGCCGACGCTCCGCAACAATGCCAGCGCTTTCTCTCCTGCGACCTGTTCTTCGCGCCGGACGCCGGGGGCGAACACCAGACGGCCCAAGAGGCTAGCGTGGAGGCGGCAGTGCCGACCTACTATCACATTTTGCAGGACGGTCATGCCCCCGAACAGCCTGATGCTCTGATAGGTGCGCGACATGCCGAGGGCGGTGATTTTGTGGGCCGGCAGGCGCTCGATGCTCTCGTCTGCGAAGCGGATCGCGCCGCGTGTGGGCGAGATAAGCCCGCTTAGCATGTTGATCACGGTGGTCTTACCCGCGCCGTTAGGGCCGATCAGGCCGTATATTTCGCCGCGGCGGATGTTGAACGACAGATCACTGACCGCGACCAGTCCACCGAAGGCGCGGGTCAGCTTGCGCACTTCGAGGATCGTTTCTCGTGGCTTGTGTGCGGCTTCTTGCGTCAAGTGGGCACGCTCACTTTCGGCTTGCGCTTTGCGACCGCGAGGCTGAGGAGGCCGTTTGGTAGGAAGAGGATTACAGTGAGGAGGATGAGGCCGCTGAAGATCTCGGGATAGTCTTTTAGCGAGATGCCTCCTACGGGCGGGATAATACGCAGCACCTCGGAGAGGATGGTCATCAGGAAGGCGCCTGCGATGGCCCCGCGCCAGGCGAACGTGCCGCCTACGACGGCGTACACGAGGATGTCGACGGCGCGGCTGAAGCCGAACTCGGCGGGCAGCAGGATAGGGAGGGCGTGGGCATAGAGGGCGCCGGCTACGCCCGCGATAGCGGCACCAAGGGAGTAGGCCGCCACCTTGTAGAAGGTGACGTTGATACCCATGGTGCGGGCGGCGTTCTCGTCCTCGCGGATGGCGTCGAGGGCCAGGCCCATGCGCGAGCCTTTGAGCCTGCTGAAGAAGTAGATGGCAACTGCCAGCGCCGCGTAGATCTCCCAGAAGCCGGAGGTGACGGTATTCTCGCCGGTGTTGAGCCGGAAGCCTTCGGCTCCGCCCAAAGCAGGAGTGTTAATGATGAGTGCGCGCACCATCTCGCCGAAGCCTATGGTGGCGATAGCCAGGTATACCCCGCGCAGCCTCAGGATGGGGAGGCCGAGCAGGAGGCCCACAGCGCCTGCTGTGAGTGCGCCCACAGTCACGGCAGGCCAGAGTGGCCAGTGGAGGTTGGTGGTAAGGAGGGCGGCGGCGTAGGCCCCGATGCCCATGGAGGCGGCGTTGCTCAGTGAGAGCATGGCGCAGGACAGGGTCAGGTATATGCTAAGGGCCAGGAGAGCGTTGACCCCGATGAGGTTTATGAGATGGCTGTATGTAGCGTAAAGGTCGGCCATTGTTGGGGAGTCGCAGATCGTAAGTCGTCGTGAGCCGGGACTTACTATCTACGACTTACGACTCGAGATTTCGAAGAGCCATACGCCGTCGCGGTGAAAGATCAGACGGACGTGAGGGTCGGTTAGGAGGCCCTCGACGTCAAAGCCGTCGCCTGCTGAGCGTGTGCCTACGTAGATATCGGTGATGCCTGCGGCTTCGAGGGTCTGCCAGTTGGCTTCGTTGCCCGGGTCAGGTCGGGCGGCCGCGAGGGCTTGTAACTGGGCGAAATAAGCCGGATCGATTGGTTTCTCATTATACGCGGAAATGGGAGGTACGGATGAGCGCAGGCCGGTGGTTAGCGGCAGCCATAGCCCGGCATCACCCCCGAGTACCTGGTTGGGCGACCAGGGGAAGGAGAAGGAATCGGAGAGGACGTAGCTGTCGGCAGGCATGTTGTCACGCATCCAGGCGAACGCTTCCATGTCGGCGGAGGCGATATAGGGCGTGCGGTCATTGACGGGCGAAAGGGACAGCCCGGATGCCAGCGCGAATAGCAGGCAGGTGAGGGCGAGGAAGGGGCGGGCCAGGCGATAAGTTATAAGTGATAAGCGATAAGTGGGGCGTGCGTCGTGGGGACGTGTTGGATGGATGTTGGTGGTTGGCGTGCGAGACATGAGGTCGTCGGCCTGGTGGGATACCCAGTTCCAGGTTCTGACGGCTGCGTAAGCGGCCAGCAGGCAGGCGGGGAGCCACGCGCTGGAGGTGAGGGTAACGGCATCCAGATAGCCGACGAAAGGCAGGTGGAACGGCAGAAGCTGGGGACTGGCCCATAGCTCGAGAATGAGCCAGGCGAGCGCGGGGAGGAGGACGAGGGACGGACGTGATACGTGATACGTGATAAGTGATGCGCTGTCACTTGCATCGCCGGTTGTGGGTTCGGGGTGGGCATTCTGTTCGGGGAGGTCTGTTGGGGTATGACCTAAGAGCATCAGTGCCAGGAGCACTGTTTCCAGCAGCAGCAGCCACGTTACGGGCGATAGGCCCAGCAGGGTTGTACGGGTGTCGGCTTCGATAGCGATAGGGTCACGGCTGAAGTAGACGTACAGGGCTGCCCATATTACAGGGACGCCCGCGATCAGGCCGAGCAGGAGGCCCCAGCCCTCCGAACGCCACGTTTGCCAACCGAGCACGGCCAGGCCCAGGGCACATAGTATGGCCAGCCATACCACCGAAGGGTGGCTCAGGACAGCGGGGCCGAGGCGCTCGGCGGTGGCGAAGTAGGCGTCGAGGTTTTGGCCGCTCTTGTCGATGAAGTTCGTGACGAAGTTGCTGCGCAGGTTGAGCAACCAGGGCAGCAGAAGCAGCAGCGTGAGCAGCCCTATGAGGATAGTGTTGAGCAGGTCGGGCGCAATGGACGCGAGGTATTTGCTGAGACGGACAGGCTCGCTCTGAGCGGCTCGCATGAGCTTCCACCGGACGAGGGCACGCCACGCCACGTACAGTCCAACTAATGCTACGTAGATGATGGTGATACGGTAGTGGGTGAGGAAGAGGCCGGCTGCACTCAGCACAGCCAGTGCTATGGACGGCAGACGACGGACGATGGAAGGCAGACGACGGACGACGGACGACCGTATGATACGTGACGCATCGCCGGTCGTCTGCCGTCGGTCGTCCGTCGTCCGACCCAGGACTTCGATGAAGAATACCCAGGCAACGGGGAGGACGGCCAGGCCGAGGCCTTGTGTGTAGCGGCTCCATTCGCCGTAGAAGGCGGGCACGACGCTCAGCAGGCCGGTGAAGGCGCCCGCGGTCAGCCCCACCCAGCGGTTGCCCAGCACGCGCCAGCCGAAGAGCACCAACGACGGGATGGGCAGGACACAGCTTGCTATTTGCCCCACTCGCGGGACGAGGGCCATAAGGTCGGTAACCTGTGTGCTGCCTGTGAGCCAGGCAATAGTGGCCGAGAGGCTATGGAAGCCGAAGTGGTAGGTAAACGAAGCGAACGGTGCGAAGGGAGCGTAGCCGGTGGGGATGCCCGCGTCGCGCAGGAAGAGGGCGGTGACCAGGGTGTGGTGGTAGGCGTCTATGCCCTCGCCGGCAGGGATGTCGCGCAGGGAAACGAGTCGCGTGGCGATGGTTATAAGCATGACGGCGATGAAGGTGGCCCAGAAGGCTATGAGTCGTAAGTCGTAAGTCGAAGATCGTAAGTCATTTGGTGGGTCGTCGGTGGTAAAGGGACTCACGATCAGCGACTTACGACTTACGACTCGTGCCGCGATGGCGAGGGCGCAGAGGGCAAGGAGGGCCCAGAGCTTGTTGCGTCCCACGGGGATGCCTGCGATGCTGGCGGCCAGGTAAAGGAGTGGGATGCAGAGGGCGGAGAGGGCGGGGGCGGCCATGAGCTTTTGGCCGGTGCTCAGGGTGTTGGGGAGCCACAGGAGGAGGGCAAGGCCGGGCAAGAGGAACACGGCGAGCCATGCGAGGATGGGGAGAAGATTGCTTGATACAGCGTTCCAGGTGTCGGCGGCGAGCCATAGCAGGTTGTAGCGGTAGTAGGTGACGATGTCGAGGTCGCCCGGCTGGGGGCCGTCCTCGGTGTACATGGCGCCCGAGGAGAGAGCGTCAATGGGCGAGTAGGCGGGTAGGAGGATGGAGTTGACGGAGGAGCCATTGGTTTGAAGGGCGAAGGTGTAGGTGATGCCCTGCGAGTGGGCGATGGGCGGGAAGCAGAAGGAGAGGAACGGCACACCGGACTCTGTAATGACCTGGGAGGCGGCTACAGGCGCAGTGTAGAGGGGAGTACCGGCGGGATTGTCGCCCTGTATTAGCTCGGCGGCCAGGCTGGTGTCCGAAGGGATGGGAGTAGCGGGAGGCTGGGCCAATCGTATCTCTATGCGGCTCAGGTTGTCCTGAGTGCTGAGGAAGCTCTGGGCCAGTATGGGCGTTTTGAGCTTGGAGGGGTCGCCGTAGTGTACGCGCTGCCGGAGCGCGCGCATTTCGATGCCGCTCACCAGGGATGCCGCCGACCATACAGCGATGATGGCCACTATAGCGAAGAATACCCAGATGATACGTGACGGGTGATTTATCATGGAGGATATGGGTGATAAGTGATAAGTGGTATTGGTCTTTAGTTGATAGGTTGTTTAGCCGGCGCGGCTCAGGGTGCGGCCGAAGATGCCTTGCGGCCTCAGGAGGAGCACGAGGAAGAGGGCGGCGAAGACGAGGGCGTCCCTTATTTGGGAGACGTGGAATACTATGCTGAGACTTTCGATCAGGCCGATGAGGAGGCCCGCGAGGACCGCGCCTGGTATGCTGCCCATGCCGCCCAGGATGATTATAGCGAGGCCTTTTAGCTCGACCTGGCTGCCCATGGTGGGCTCGATGCTGTTGAGGCTCATGCCGTAGAGGACGCCGGCGGCACCTCCGAGGGCGGAGGCTATGAAGAAGGTCTGGGCTATGACGCGCTCGATGTTGATGCCGAGGAGGGCGGAGGCTTTGGTGTTTTCGGCGACGGCGCGCATGGAGCGGCCCAGGTTGGTGTTGCGGACGACCCAGGTTAGCGCGAACATGAGCAGAATGCTGACTATCAGGATTACCACGTCGAGCAAGCGAATGCGGAGGGTGCCTATGTCAAAGTAGACCTGAGGGAAGGCGTCGCTGGGGAACTGCTTACGGTCGGGGTTGAAGAGGAGGCGGGCCAGGCCGACGAAGATGAGGCCCATGCCGATTGAGCTGATGAGCGGCGATAGCTGGCTGGCCTTGCGCTGACGAAGGCGGTAGAAGGCTACCCTGTCGAGCAGGACGCCGAGGAGACCGGCGGCCAGGACGGCCACGGGGAAGGCGAGCCACAGGGACCAGCCCGCGCCGGCGACGAGCCACCAGGCGAGCATGGCGCCCATCATGAAGATGGCGGCGTGCGCCAGGTTGAGGATGTCGAGCACGCCGAAGACCAGGGTGTAGCCCAGCGCAAACAGGGCATATATGCTGCCTGCAAATATGCCCTGTAGGATCTGTGCCGGTAGGAGGGAGAAGTTCATGTAGGGGTTGGGGATTAGGGGTTGGGAGTGATAAGTGATAAGTGGACGACGGACGACTTTAACTGCGGTCGTCCGTCGTCTATCGTCAGTGGTCTATTTCAGCACGTCGAAGACGCCGTTGTTGACAATTTGGACGACGGGTGTGTGGTTGGCGTCGCGGGCGTCGGTGAAGGAGAACTTGCCGAGGACGGTGTCCACGCCGCTTGTGCCCTTGAGGGCGTCGCGTATGGCGGTGCGGGCGTCGGCGAGAGATTTGCCGTTGATGTTTGCGCGCTTGATGGCGTCGTAGAGGATGTACACGCCTGCATAGGCCTGGGCCGCGAACTGGTCGGGGTCCTTGTTGGCGGCTGCTTTATAGGCGGCGATGAACTTTGCGCTGAGAGGCTCGGTTGAGTTGAGATTCCAGGCAGCGCCCACGATCATGCCTTCAGCCGCAGGGCCTGCAGCCTTTACGATGGCGGGGGAGTTGAAGCCGTTGCCGCCGATGATGCTTATCTTGGGGTCGATGCCCACGTCGTTGCGCGCTTGCTGCATGATTAGCTGGGCGGGCTTGGCGAGGGCTGATACCACGATGGCGTCGGGGTTGTCGGCCTTAACCGCATTCAGTTGGGCCTTGAAGTCGACGTCGTTGGTGGAGAAGGTCTGCTCGCTGAGGATCTGGATGCTGTTCTTCTGGAGCTCGGCGCGGAACACATCAGCGCCCGACTTGCTGAAAGCGTCGTCGCTTGCGAACATGAGGGAGACTTTGGTGAGCTTTAGCTTGTCCTTGGCCTGCTTGACGGTCTCGGGGATGACCTGGGCCTCGGAGAGGGAGTCGCGGAAGATGTAGTCGCCAATGTCGGTTATGCCCGCAGCGGTATTGGAGACGGCGAGCACGGGCACGGCGTCTTTCTGGGCTTCGGGGTCAGAGGTTTTGGCCTCATTGCTGAGGGTGGGGCCGATGATGGCGGCTACTTTGTCGGCATTGATGAACTTCTGGAAGACAGTGAAGGCCTGGTCGGGCTTGGCGGCGGTGTCCTCGAATACGCCGGTGAGTTTGGGGCCCGAGCCAGCCGCGTTGATCTCGTCGATAGCGAGTTGGGCGGCGGCTTTCTGGGATGTGCCGTAGACGGCGTTGTCGCCACTGGTGACGAAGGCAAACCCGATTTTGACTTCGCCGCCGCTTGCAGTGCCCGATGTGTTCGTGGGCTGGGCAGAGTTAGCGGTGGTGGTGGTAGGCTGTGCGGAGGCAGCAGTGGTGGCTGTGGGTGCGACCGTGGTGGCGGTGGGGTCAGCACCGCAAGCCGAGAGAAGCACCGCGCCCATAGTCAATAGTGAAAGCGCGCCCACCCTGGTTCTACGGTTGTCCATGATCTTTTTCCTCCATTTGATTGGTGATAGGGGTAAGTATGGTATGCCCAACCAGGCGAGAACGGCCCATTTTCGCCCGTTGGTGCTGACATTCTACTCTTAAGGAGGGGTGGTCCGCAAGATGGGATGGGTGTGTCTTGGGGAGGGGGGAGGGAGTTGAAACGCCAAGATCGCCAAGAGAGGGACGGGATTAAGGGTTGGATGGAAGGCCAACAGGTAGAGCGAGACCCTTGTGGGGTGGTCACTCTACCTGTTGGATGGCAGGGATGAGCCCGTGCTATAAGGGCACTGGTCCCAGCATGTGTCGAACTGGGCAAGTGAGCGATCTAAAGCCTGTAGGCTTGATTTGCGCTGCCTCTACTTTTAGCGGACTATGCCGCGTAGGTTAAGCGCATCAGCTACGCGCTGTATGCCGAGCATAAAGGCTCCTGTACGCAGGTCGACATGATGAAGGCTACTGAAGTTCCATACATCCTCGAAACTGCGTACCATTACCTTCTCCAGGCGCTCCCGCACGCTGTCGAGATCCCAGTAGTAGTTGTACTGGTTCCCCACCCACTCGAAGTAGGAGACCGCCACCCCACCGGCGTTTGCCAGGATATCGGGCACGACGAGCACGCCCCTGTCCATCAGGGCGCGGTCGGCTTCCGGGGTGGTCGGGCCATTGGCTCCTTCAACAATCGCTTTCGCCCTCACCCGGTCGACGTTGGCACCTGTTATCTGGTCTTCCATCGCCGCGGGGATAAGGACATCGACTTCCAGGTAGAGCAATTCCTCGTTGGTGATGAGATCGGCATCGCCCTGGTATCCTTCGAGCAGGTGGCTCGGAGAGTTGTTGACATGCTCGAGGAGACTCGCCAGGTCCAGGCCGTTAGAATTATACAGGCCCCCTGAAACGTCGCTCACAGCCACCACCCTGCAGCCCATCTCGTGGAGTATTTGCGCTGTGTACGAGCCTACTTTGCCAAAGCCTTGAATAGCCACTGTGGCGTTTTCGATCTGCATTCCAGCTTTCTCCAGCATACTGGCAGTGGATAGGGCCACGCCGCGCCCGGTGGCTTCTGCACGGCCTTGCGATCCGCCAAGCGCTACGGGCTTACCGGTGACTATGCCGAAGACATTGTGCCCCTCGAGGGCGCTTGCCGCCTCCATCATCCAGGCCATAGTCTGCTCGTTAGTATTGACGTCGGGAGCAGGTATATCCTTGTGGGGGCCAATGATAGGCATGATAGCCCGCGTGTAACCCACAGTAAGCTGCCGTAGCTCGTCCTTAGACATAGTTGTGGGGTCGCAAATTATGCCCCCTTTCGCGCCACCGAAGGGAATATTCACAACGGCGCACTTCCAGGTCATCAAGGAGGCAAGGCCTGTCACTTCCTCCAGGGTAACGTGCGGATGATAGCGCACCCCCCCCTTTACCGGGGCCACGCACAGTGGAATGTTGCACCCGGCATCCGGTGAACACCTCTACGCGACCATCGTCCCGCACCACAGGCACCGAAACAAGCATCTCGCGCTCGGGCTTCTCAAGCACGGCGCGCAGGCCAGGGTCAAGATTCAGGCACTCAGCGGCCCTGTTGAAGTATGTCGTGGCGCTGTTGAGAAGCCCGGATTCGCCGTGTACGCCACCCGGAACGGAGTGCTGAGCATCCACGACGGCTGCGCTTGGGCCTGCGCCGTATCCGTGTCCATTTCCGTTCCCTTTGCCCTCTCCCTGCACATAATGTATCGTCCCCATAGACGATTCTTTGATAACCATTGGTAGTGTTACCTCCCTGTAACTTCGTTACATAAAATGAGTTGGTTTGACAGCGGCGCGCCTCGCTCGGGAGGATCGGGCAGCCTACGCAGTACGGCCACCGGTGCCCGACCCTCCAGTGAGTGATTTTGCGCTCAAAACCTCGTGATCTTGCCGCGGTCAAGTTGGTTCTGGCAATCCATACAAAGGGTGGAAAAAGGCCTGACGACCAGGCGGTCTGCGGCAATCGGCTTGAGACAACCGGCGCAAATGCCATACTTGCCGTCATCAATTCGGGTAAGGGTCTCATTGACTTGCTCAAGTTGGCGGGCGATGTTGCTCTGTACAGCGCGCTCTACCACGGTGTCGTGAACGTCGGCTGCTGTATCAGCCGTGTCGATTACTCCGCTCATGACGTCAAAGCCGATCGCATCAGCGGCCCTGTTCCCATAAAGCTGGGCTTCGAGTCTCATCTTCAAAGTTAGCAGTAACTCTCTGACATGAGAAGGTTTCGGTGCGCCCACAGGGACGTTAGCAGTGGCATCTATGTTGCGCTTCATCTGAAGTACCATTTCTATATCTCCTCTTGGTGATTCAAATTTCTCGTAAAAAGGGTTTGCCACTCATCGGGTGTATACGCGAATATAGTGGGCACGAGTTCCCTTTGAGTACCATTATGGAATAGAGATTTGAAGGCACCGCTAGGAAAGTGCTAAGGTTCTATTAAGATTGGCCGCGATTGGCTAAAGTGGGGGCACGATTATGTATGAAGTGGCTATACAGACTGTTTCGCTGGTGGGATCGCTACTTATTCTGGGGGCGTTCGTGGGCAGCCAGCTTCGAAAAATGAAGCCGTCAGACCAGTCCTATATCCTGCTGAACCTGGTAGGATCAAGCATCCTGGCGATAGTGGCAGCGTTTGAGGCCCAGTGGGGTTTCCTGTTGCTCGAGGGTGTGTGGGCCCTGGTGAGTCTGTGGTCCGTGATGCAGCATGTCAGGAAGACTGGCCGTAGCGCAGGCGACGGGGCGGCATAGCTCAGGATGCATGCGTCAGGCTAACATCAGATTATGCGAGCGACAAAGGAATGCGCTTTCACGCCCCGATAGTGTCCGGCGCCTGGAGCAGGGTGAAGAAGAAGGTGGTGCCTTGCCCTATGCCGGGGCTTTGTGCCCATATACGGCCGCCCATTGCTTCTACGTGCGCTTTGGCAACCGGCAACCCGATCCCCGAGCCGTCTGCTGTATGGCTGCTCGTCCTATCCACGCGGAAGAAGCGCTCGAACAGGTAGGGTATGTGCTCGGCTGCTATCCCCACTCCCGTATCAGTGACGCGGAACACTACCTCGCGGTCACCCAAGGTAACCGGAAACCCCTCGTTGTCCGTCGGAAGGTTGGCAGCAACGGTTACTTTGCCGGGGACCGGGGTGTACCTGAGCGAGTTGGTCAGCAAGTTGACGAGCACCTGGATCGTATAGTCGGGGTCAGCCAGCACATTCGGTAGATTAGTGGGCACCTCGGCAGTCAACTCAAGACCTTTTTCATCGAAGTGCAGTCGCATACGGTCCAGCGCCGCGTGCGCGAGGACATGAGGAGAAATAGATTGGAGATCGGGCGGTTCCTGGCGCGCTTCTGCCCGAGACAGAACTCGCATCGTGTCGACCAGGCGGTGCACACGGTTTGCAACATCGTACAGCATCGCCCAGGTTTTATCGCTAGGTTCCACGTGCCCATCGAGCAGGCCCTCGAAATATCCTTCCAGAATAGCTATGGGAGTGCGAAGCTCGTGCGTTATCTCATCGAATGCTTCCATGCGCCGCCTCTCTGCTGCGTCGAGGGTCATGGACAGATCGTCGAGGGCGGAGGCCAGCCCGTCTAGGTCGTAGTTGCGAGAGGGTGGGGCTTGATGGACGTTGGGCGGCCTGTCGTGCCGGTACTCTCCTTTCGCAAGGCGCTCCACCACATCTGAAGCACGGCCCAGCGGGCCTGCAATTTGCCCGTAGAGCCAGCGTGTGATTACTATCGCAGTCGCCGTCCCGGCAACCGCAACTATCGCCAGCAGCGTGAGAGCGTACCATACCGCCAGGCCCTCAGATACCCAGGATGCCAGGATGAGAACAGCCAGGAGAGCCACGGTACATGCGGCGGCGATAAGCAGATGGGTCGCCAGGATCTTCTCTCGTAAGCCAAAACGCGACCACTTCATCTTTCACTTTCCATCTGTAGGGTCATTCTTTCCGCCCTGCGATGCCGGCGGGTCAGTCGGTGCCGGCGGGTCAGTCGGTGCCGGCGGCGAAAATCGTTGTGACGCTGAATGCGGAGGAGCTAAAGATATAGTTCGCGAGCCGAAGCGAAATCCCACGCCCCGGATCGTTTCAATATACCTTGGCGTAACCGGATCGTCTTCCAGCTTCTTACGCAGGCCGGCCATATGGACGTCCACCAGCCGCTCATCGAAAACGTCGTCACCCCAAATGCGATTTAGCAGTTTATTACGGGTGAAGACCAACCCGGGGTGCGCCGACAGGGTGACCAGCAGTTCGAACTCGCGAGGCGTGACATGAATGAGCTCCCCTCGCTTGCGCACTTCATGGCGGGCGGCGTCTATGACCAGGTCGGCGAATACCACGGGGGAGGTATGTCGGGGGGCATGTGTGCGCCTGGCGTGGCTCCCATCTCGGCGCGGCGCAGCATCGCTTTCACTCTGGCCACAAGCTCGCGCGGGCTGAACGGCTTGGTGAGGTAGTCGTCCGCGCCCACCGACAACCCGATCAGCTTGTCTACCTCCTGCGACTTGGAAGTTAGCATCAGGACATACGCGTTGGAGAAGTGGCGCAACCGCCTGCATACCTCGAATCCGTCAAAGCCCGGCAGCATTACGTCGAGGACTACCACCTGGGGCTCTTCACGAGAGGCCACCTGCAGAGCAGACGGACCGTCATACGCCTCGGATACCTCGAAACCGTCGGCTTCCAGATAGCTCCGCACCAGATCCACGAGGCTGCGCTCGTCATCCACGACCAGTATCTTTGCCGGTCCGTCCAATAATAGCTTATCCTTTCATGATCCAACTGCAGGCAGGGAAGCCCTGCGGCTATTCATCCGACATTATAGCAGGTGAACAGGGAAGCGTCAGGCCCGAAATTGTTAAGAATTAGCCCTGGAGAGATAGCGGGTTAGGGCAGGAGAGCAGTATTGGCTTGGAGTGGGTTGGGATCGGGAGTAGGTGGAGGAGTGAGCAGTTTGCAACCTTTGAGGGGGGATTTGCGTTATATAGATAACAAGACATAATCGAAACTTAGTTCTTTTGTCTTGTGGGAACCAGTAAGAAATGCCCATTCGGGTACTTGCACCCAGGCACTCTGTATGGTAGCATAAAAGTAACGAAATAAGCCTGACAGGGCCTCCCCCGCGCCAGCGGGAAGCAATAACGCCGCTTTTTCTGCTCCCAGACGTGACCGCTATGGCCCTGGGAGCATTCTGCATTCTACACTGCACACTTACCGGGTGAATCAATCCTAGCCTTCGCTGTTAGAGGGCCATTCCAACCAACCTACAACTGAATACGCATGAATCGGATGGTAGAGTAAGCAATGATGAGCCTACCGTGAGCTTTCTATACCCTCTTGCGGGAGGGAAGATGGGCAACCGGCAGTAAATGGTTTCGTGGACAAAGGTGGTTTTGCAACGCGGGGATGTGGAAAAGTGGAAAAGTCGGTATCGCTGACGATGCATCGCGTTTACTCATGACTCCACGTTTCGCGCATAGGTCTGGAAAGGACATCGCTATGGATCTCATCAAGAAGTTGGAAGAGTTCAGGACACAGGAGCAGTCGCTGACCTGGGCTGGGACGTTCGAGGAATATTTTGGTATTGTGACGGGTAATCCAAAGGTTGCACAGTTATCGCACTCGCGGATTTATGACATGATCGTGGGGGGAGGTGTAGAGGAGCAGGGGGGTCTTCCTCACTATAAGTTCTTCGACGACGAGATATTTGGGCTGGACCGATCCATACAGCAGATAGTGGAGTATTTTAGCTCGGGCGCACAGAGGCTGGAAGTGCGCAAGCGCATACTCTTGCTGATGGGGCCTGTGGGCGGAGGCAAATCGACCATAGTGTCGCTGTTGAAGCGCGGCCTTGAGGCATACACGAAGATACCTGCCGGGGCGGTGTATGCGATAGCTTCGTGCCCTATGCAGGAGGAGCCGCTGCATCTGATCCCGGCGGAACTGCGCGCCGACATACAGCGTGAGTACGGGCTTTATATAGAGGGAGACCTGTGCCCGCGATGCAGGTTTGATTTGGATAACCAGTATGAGGGCCATATAGAGCGCGTGCCGGTGAAGAGGATCGCGTTCTCGGAGAAGAAGAGGATGGGGATTGGGACGTTCTCGCCTTCGGACCCCAAGAGCCAGGATGTGTCGGAGCTTACAGGCTCAATTGACCTGTCGACGATAGGGGAGTACGGGTCGGAGAGCGATCCACGCGCCTACAGGTTCGACGGTGAGCTGAACGTGGCGAACAGGGGCATGTGCGAGTTCATCGAGATGCTGAAGGTGGACGAGCGGTTTCTGTATGTGCTGCTGACGCTGTCGCAGGAGCAGAACATCAAGACGGGCCGGTTCTCTATGATCTACGCGGATGAAGTGGTGGTGTCGCACACGAACGAGACAGAGTACAGGACGTTTGTGGGTAATAAGAAGAGCGAGGCTTTGCAGGATAGGATCATTCTGGTGAAGGTGCCTTATAACCTGCGTGCGAGCGACGAGGTGCGCATCTACGACAAGCTGCTGAAGCAGAGCGCGCTGAAGAACGTGCATATAGCGCCGCACACGCTGGATGTAGCGTCGATCTTCGCGGTGCTGACGCGGTTGGAGCCGTCGAAGAAGGCGGGGATGACTGCGATGAAGAAGCTGAAGCTGTACGACGGAGTGGACGTGGATGGCTTCAAGGCGAAGGACCTGAAGGAGTTGCAGGACGAGCAGGACCGCGAGGGCATGGACGGGATATCGCCGCGCTATGTGATCAACAGACTGTCGAGTGCGCTTGTGCGCGAGGGCGTGACCTGTATTAACCCGATAGATGCGCTGAGGGCGCTGCGGGATGGGTTGGAGCAGCACACTTCTGTGACGCGCGAGCAGCGGGAGCACTATCTCAATCTGCTGGGCGAGGCGCGGAAGGAATATGACGAGATCGCCAAGCGCGAGGTGCAGAAGGCGTTCGTGTATTCGTTTGAGGAGTCGGCGCGCACACTGCTGAACAACTACCTGGATAACGTGGAGGCATATTGTAACCACAACAAGATACGCGACCAGATGACGGACGAAGAGGTTGAGCCGGACGAGGCGCTGATGAAGTCGATCGAGGAGCAGATAGGCGTAGGGGATACCCAGCGCAAGGCGTTCCGAGAAGAGATACTTATCAGGATATCGAGCCTGGCGCGACGGGGGCAGAGCTTCGACTATACATCGCACGAGAGGCTGCGGGAAGCTATAGAGAAGAAGCTGTTTGCCGACCTGCGGGATGTAGTGAAGATCACCACCTCGACCAAGACGCCGGACCAGGAGCAGTTGCGCCGCATCAACGGTGTGATTGACAGGCTGGTAGAGGAGCATGGCTACTGCACGACTTGCGCTAACGCGCTGTTGCAGTACGTGGGGTCGCTGCTGAATAGATGACGACGGACTACGGACGACGGACGGCGGGAGTTCCGGTCGTCCGTCGTCCTGCATTATAAAGGGTAATAGATGTTGAACCTGAGGAAACCCAAAAAGCTCGTGCCGGGCAGCAAGGTGGCGGTGGTGTCCCCATCGTGGGGCGGGCCGTCGCGGCTGCCTGCGAGATATGAGATGGGCGTGCGGGAAATGCGGGAGCGCTTCGGGTTTGATGTAGTTGAAATGCCGCACACGCGGGCAGATGCTACGTGGATCTGGCGCAACCCGCAGGCACGGGCCGACGATATAAATGCTGCGTTCGCAGATAGCAGTATTGAGGGGATCTTCACGAGCATTGGTGGGGACGACTCGGTGCGTATCCTGCCGTACCTGGATGCGCAGGTGATACGGGATAACCCTAAGGTGTTTCTGGGGTTCTCGGATACAACGACGCTGCATGTGTTCAGCTTGCTCGCGGGGGTGCAGACTTTCTACGGGCCATCGGTCATGGCGGGGATTGCCGAGAATGGCGGCATGTTTGACTTTGCCGAAAGCTGGATGCGCAAGGCACTTATGTCGGGCGAGGCGATCGGGGAACTTAAGCCGTCGAGCGAGTGGACGGACGCTACGGCGTTCTGGGCTGACAGAGACAAAGAGGATATGCAGCGCGGAGATATGCAGCGCAACGCCGGCTGGAACTGGGTGCAGGGCGATAAGCGCGTGGAAGGCCATCTGGTGGGCGGCTGCCTGGACGTGTTTGAGTTTTTCAAAGGGACGCAGTGGTGGCCCGTGTCGGAGGTGTGGGACGGGGCTGTCTTTTACTGGGAGACCTCGGAAGATGCTCCAAGTCCGGACGAGGTTACGCACTGGCTGCGTAACTACGGGATGCTGGGCATACTGGACAAGATCGCGGCGATGGTTGTGGGGCGTCCGGCGGGCTATACGGCCGAGCAGAGAGATGAGGTGGATAAGGACATAGTGAGGGTGGTGGCTGAGGAGTTCGGGCGGAGTGATTTACCGATTGTGACAGGGCTTGATTTCGGGCATACGTCTCCGCAGATGGTGATTCCTAACGGCGGGCGAATGGTTGTAGATCCAGGGAAGCGGACGATTGCTCTGCCGGAGGCGGGAGTGGTAGATCGTAGATCGTAAGTCTCGGTAAGTAGAGATTGGGGAGATAGATTGGATAGTTTCCATGAGGGGTTACGACAGTTTAATAAGCGGAGATTGAATCCGCTGATGTTGAAGTTTGCGGGGGGTCCGCATAGCCCGGTGGCTCTTGTGAAGCACCGTGGGCGGACCAGCAGGAAGGAGTACCGGACGCCGGTGCTATTGAAGCAGGTACGTGGTGGATTTGTGCTGGCATTGACTTACGGGAATAAGGTGGACTGGTACCGGAATGTGGTGGCAGCACGAGGCGGGACGATCAGGTGGCATGGTAGGGATTATCGTGTGGGGGCGCCGGTGTCAATTGACAGGGAAGCCGGGATAAGGGCGTTTCCGCCTCCGCTGAGGGTGATATTGCGGCTGAACCATACCGAGCACTTCATCAAGATGCTAAACGAGGCGAACGCAGCAGGCAAAGAGAATGGATAAAGACATGACACATATTCCACAAATGTCGATCTCGCAGCACGACTGGTCGCTGCACCGCAAGGGGCCTATTGACCAGCAGCGGCATAAAGAGCGGATCAAAGAAGCGATCAAGGCGAATCTGCCGGGGATCGTGTCGGAGGAGAACATAATACTGTCGGACGGCAAGCGTCTGATCAAGGTGCCTGTGCGGTCGCTTGAGGAGTACAGGTTCAGGTATGACTACAACAGCGGCAAGCACGCGGGGTCGGGTGACGGTGACTCGCAGGTGGGGGATGTTATAGGGAAGGCCGGCGGGCAGGCACAGAAGGGCGCGGGGAAGGGACCGGGTCCGGCAGGGGAAGAGCCGGGAGTGGACTATTACGAGGCTGAAGTGTCGGTGGATGAACTGGCCGCGCTGATCTTCGAGGACCTGGAATTGCCGAACTTGCAGGAGAAGAAGCTGCAGGAGATAGATTCGGAGGCGGTGCGGTTTACCGATATACGCAAGAAAGGCGCTATCTCGAACCTGGATAAGAAGCGCACGTTGCTGGAGAACATCAAGCGCAACGCAGCAGGGGGTAACGCCCACGTGGGCGACTTCAGGTCGGATGATTTGAGGTTCAAGACCTGGGAGACGCATATTGAGCACCAATCGAACGCCGTAGTGCTGGCGCTGATGGACGTGTCGGGGAGTATGGGCACGTTCGAGAAGTATATAGCGCGGTCGTTCTACTTCTGGATGGTGCGTTTTCTGAGGACAAGGTACACTAACGTCGAGATAGTGTTCATATCGCACCACACCGAGGCCAAAGAGGTGACGGAGGAAGAGTTCTTCCACAAGGGGGAGTCGGGTGGCACGCAGGTATCTTCAGCTTACCAGCTGGCGCTTGACATAATACACCAGAGGTACGCGGCTGAAGACTGGAACATTTATCCGTTCCACTTCTCGGACGGGGACAATCTGCCGTGGGACAACGACGTGTGTGTGGGGCTGGTGAAGGCGATGCTTGAGGAGAGCAACCTGTTTGGGTACGGGGAGATACATGACGGCCATAGGGGGTCGTCGAGCACGCTCATGTCGGCCTTCGATAGGATAAACGACCCCAAGTTCGTGGCGGTAACGGTAAACGACAAGAAGGAAGTCTACCCTGCTTTGCAGAGGTTCTTCTCGAAGTCGCCAGTGGAGAAGGCGTGAAACGCGACGGCGGACGGCGGGAGAATGCCCAGCCGCAGTGAGTAGTGAGCAGCTGACAACTTTATGAGTACAAACGAGAACACAACTGAGTATACGACGGGGCCGATTGAGGGGCGGATTTGCTGGTTCTGCGAGCAGTCGGCCCACGAGCGGTGCAAGTGCGGGCGCGATTACTGCCGGGAGCATACGTTTGGCGAGCGCTGCCTGATTTGCGCGCTGGGGATGGGGCTGTTTGAGCAGGAGGGCGCGACGGAGTCGGTGAGCGACCTGATGATGTTGGCTCTCTCAGCTGCGGCGCACGATCCATATATTGTGATACCGCCCCGATTGTTAGGCGTACAACCTTTGCCTATGTCGGGCGTGGAACGAATGCTTGGCGCTATCGTGCGCATGATGGGCAGCAAAGACCCGTCGGTGCGCCACAGGTCGAGCGTGGCTCTGGCCAAGACCACTAACTCGTGGCCCACTATGGACCCATCGCAGATATCGAATCACAACTATGCCACGGGGCTGCTGTCGGTGAATGCGGTGCGTGAGGCTCTGTTCGAAGTGCTGAAGCAGTCGAGGATGACGGTGGGAGAAGCGACGTCGGTGGCGATCTGGGAGAAGCTGAGGATGGCGGATTTCCGGGACCTTTACCCTGGGATAGTGGAGAGTTTGCCGAACTACAAGTTCGCCAACATAGGCACACGGGTGCATGAGATGTTCGCGGGGCTGGACGAAGTTTACCCGACCAACAGCTACGCGATAAACGAGCAGTGCGAATTGTTCGTTTACGACCAATATGTCAATAAACAGCGCGGCGCAGGCACGCTGATGGAGCGCATGTACGGCCCCAAGCTGCGCTACGCGCCCTTGATGGCTCGGATGCTCAAGAAGGGCGTTTGGCATTCAAGCTACGCGCGCTTTAACGAGTGGTATCCCGGTGAGGACGAGCCGTACTAGCGACAGACGAATGCGTGATAAATGATAAGTGATACGTTATTAGTTAGCCGTCGGGGATGAAAGATATGGATACAGCTGACATCAAAGAACTTGAAGATGCGATTGCTCCTGTATGGGAGATCGCGCAGGGGCTGGGGTTGGACCCTTACCCGGTGCATTACGAGCTTGTGCCGGCGAGCATTATGTACGAGTTCGGCTCGTACGGTCTGCCGGGGCGATTTTCGCACTGGTCGCACGGCAAGATGTACCACAGAATGAAGACCCAGTACGATTACGGGCTGAGCAAGATCTACGAGCTTGTGATCAACACCAACCCATCTTATGCCTTCCTGATGGAGGGCAACTCAGTCTTGCAGAACAAATTAGTTATGGCACACGTGCTGGGGCATTGCGACTTCTTCAAGAACAACGCCTACTTCGGCTCTACCAACCGCCGGATGGTCGAAACGGCGTCGCTGAACGCGGGGCGCATACGGCAGTACGAGTATGAGCACGGGCTGGCGAAGGTGGAGAAGTTTCTGGATGCGGCCCTGTCGATACAGGAGCATATAGACCCAACGGATGCGCGGAGGCCTGAGATCGCGCGGAAGGACAGTCCGCCCCCGCAGGAGCCTGTGGCTTCGCGAACGTCGCCGTATGACGATCTGTTTGCGCTGACGGGTGAGAATAAGCCGACGGAGCGCACGGAGCCTGAGGAGAAGGAAGTGGCGCCCCAGCCGGAGAAGGACATTGTGGGCTATATAATGCGACATTCGCGTCAGCTCGAACCGTGGCAGCGGGACATACTGGGCATTGTGCGCGAGGAGATGCTGTATTTCGTGCCGCAGATGCAGACCAAGATCGCTAACGAAGGGTGGGCGTGTGCGACAGGTGACTCCCTCGTCCTGACCGAGCGCGGCTTTATCCGTTTTGACCAATTGTTCCAGGCACAAGCGAGTATCAATGTGTCGGCAGGGGGAGTGGGTGAGACCCGTCGTGTTACCGACTATCACAAAGAGGAAGCCGTCACCACGATTCGCATTCGAACACAGCGAGGGCTGACTATTGAGGGTGCGTGTAAGCACCGGGTACTGCTTGCTGACGGCTCCTGGGCCTATCTCTCTGACATTCAGGTGGGAGACAGCGTAGCCATAGAAAGCGGCACGGACGTCTGGCCTGAGAAAGAGCAAGCTATTTGTTTTGTGCCAGCTCAACAAAGCCCTTCGGTTGAAAATGTGGCCGCACTCGCGGGAGTATCCTCGGCGACCGTTACACGTCACATGAATGGCCGTAAGACTTGGAGCGCATCTCAGATTGACGATGCGCTCAGGACTACCGCTTATAAGCGAAGTTCGGCCGGACGTATTCTCGGCAGCCGAAACTCACTGCATCTTCCTGCTACTCTCAACTCAGATCTTGCTTGGCTGCTTGGCTATTTCATCGGCGACGGAAATAGGACCAAATCGGGGATCGGCTTCACCACGGGCGACATTGAGCTTGCAGAGAAACTTATAAAGATTATCGAAGAGGTTCTTGGACTAAGGACCAACCTTAACTGGGACCCTACTGAGACGGGCGGTCGCTGGCGGGTCGTTGTGCATTCGCGCGAGCTTCTGGACTGGTTTTCGTCGCTTGGCATCAACCTGCGTGATAAGGCTCCGCAGAAAAAGATACCTGCTCCTATCTTACAGTCGCCCAAGCATGTGATATCTGCTTTCCTGCGAGGCTATTTCGACGCGGATGCCTACGCGGGCAAATCCGGCGTGATTCTCTCATCGTCCAGCAAATATCTAATAAATAGTGTGCAAGTAATATTGCTCAATTACGGCGTCCTTTCCAGGCAAAGACCCCAAGTAGACGGTTGCATTCAGTTGTCCGTTCAAGGACGCTCTGCGGCTCGTTTCCGCGATGAGATTGGTTTCGGGCTGTCGCGCAAGAGAGATGCACTCGCTAACTATGTGGATAGCCATCTCTGGTTCAAGCAGGAGTCGTCCAGTGACCCGGTTGTGTCAATTGAGCGAGGCATTGCTGATGTTTATGACATCACTGTGGCCGAGAAGCATAGCTATGTGGCCAATGGATTCGTCAACCACAACTCCTTCTGGCATGCGCGGATCATGCGCGAACTGGAACTGACCAACGAGGAGTATACCGACTTCGCGGCTATGAACGCGGGGGTGCTTGCCCCGTCGCGCAACTCGATCAACCCTTATTACCTGGGCGTCAAGCTACTGGAGGACATTGAGAGGCGCTGGGACAGCCCGACAGAGGAAGAGAAGCGGATATGGGGGATCAAGGGAGGAGAGGGACGCAAGAAGCTGTTTGAGGTTAGGGAAGAAGAGAATGATGTGTCGCTGATCCGCAATTACATGACCGAGAAGCTGGTGGAAGACCTCGACCTGTACCTGTATGAGAGGCAGGGCGATGAGTGGGTGATCGTGGACAAGGATTGGCATAACGTGCGTGATAACATGGTGGCGCGCATGGCGAACTTCGGGAACCCGACGATAGTGGTGGAAAGCGGAGACTACAGGCATAATGGAGAGCTTTACCTGCGTCATCACCACAGCGGGCAGGACCTGGACGAGGCGTACGCCGAGAAGACGCTGGAGTACGTGTATGCGCTGTGGGGCAAGCCGGTTTACCTGGAGACCATGCTGGAGGACGAGCGGATCGTGTACAGCTACACGGGCAGCCATAATAAAGAGCTTATGTGAAGGGGAGTCGTAGATCGTAAGTCGCTGATCGTAAGTCGCTGATCGTAAGTCGTTCGCTGTAGAGCTGGCCCGTTTACCCGGAGAGTGTGCTCGAGGACGAGAGGATCGCGTATAGCTACTCGTGCAGCCACACAAGAGGACTGATGTGCGGTTGGCGGTCAGTGACAGGAGGGGAGCACACTGATGCTCCCCTCCTGTTAGTTCCTGTGGTTGTATGCGGCTTATTCTGCGGCTTCGGCTGCGCCTTCTATTCGGGCTTTGGCGGGTTCGAGCCATTGCTGGGCTTCGGTATCCCCGGCGCGAGATACTTCAGTCAGGATAATGGCTACAGCAGCACCGATAGCAAGCCCGAGGACGAGGCCGATGAGGAGGCTGGCGTCGCCGCCTTTCTTCTTGCTCACTTGGGCTTGTCCTCCTTCTTAGGCTTGCGCCTCATGAGGCTCTGTACCATGGCGCGGGTGCCTGCGGCGGCGCCTGCTACCTTGATGATGGGAGATACTACGCTTTCGCTGACGAAGGTGGTGGTGCCACGTACCGTCTTCAGTGTGTCATCTACCTTGTCAATGGCGGGAGTGATCTTATCGCGGACGGTGAAAGCGATGAGCGCGATTAAGGCCGTCATAACTATAAAGAGAAGCGCGCCCACGCACATAAAGAAGCTGGCATAGATAATGGCAGCGTCTCGGAAAGCGAGGAGCAGGGTGTAACCTGCGGGTTGTGCAAAGATGATGAGGAACACAGGCAGCAAGAGCACCGCAAGGACCAGCACCGCGGCCAGGCCTATGAAAAATATCTTCATGTAGTATCCTCCGGTTCGGTAAGGCTAGAGACGTGGGATTGGTCGTTGAGTGACAAAACGATATTCTATTCTCGACCCCTAACGCATCTGCGAGAAATTGTATCACACGGTGGCACGGCTGGCAACCAGTAAGAGTATTAACGAGCCAACGGATGCTTCCACGATTGGTATTTCGCCGAGCACCCAGGGGTGTACTGACCAGAACGAGGCGGCGAGATAGCCCAGGCCGAACCCCAGTATGCTTACTAACCAAAAGAGCAATAGGTGTGCCAGCCTACGCCCTCTCCATAGCTGGAAGATAAGGGCGAAGGCTGTGCTGAAGCCGAAGAAGACTATGATTGTGGGCGTGATGGCGGGCATGGGGTGTGAGTCGTAGATCGTAGGTCGCTGATCGTAAGTCACGGGGAGACGTAAATGGTAAGTCGTGGGGTTTGGTTGTTAGTGGGAGGGCGCTGTATGGTGCCACCGCCGATTACTTCGTCTTCAATATACACCACTGCGGCCTGTCCGGGGGTTATTGCACGTTGGGGGGTGTCGAATTCGACATGGATGCGGCGGTCGGGGAGGGGCGTGATGGTGGCGGGCACTTCTGAGGCGCGGTAGCGGATTTTGACGCTGGCGCGGAAGGGCTGTTGTGGCTCGTCGCCGGAGGCCCAGTGCACGTCGTCGGCTGTGAGAGAGGGGCTCTTGAGGTCTTCAGCGGTGCCGACCACGACCGTGTTGTCTTCGGGCTTGAGCTCGATGACGAAGTGGGGCTGAGAGCCTATGGCGCCCAGGCCTTTGCGCTGGCCGACGGTGTAGTTGGGGACGCCGGAGTGTGTGCCGATGGGTTGTCCGGCGGTGTCTACCATGACGCCGGGGCGGGCGAGGTCGGGGGAGACCTTGTCGAGGAAGCCGCGATAGTTGTTGTCGGGGATGAAGCAGATCTCCATGCTGTCGGGCTTGTCGGCGGTGACGAGGTTACGCTCGGCCGCGAGCTCGCGCACGTGGGTCTTGTTGACCTGGTCGCCGAGGGGTAGAAGGAGGCGGCTTAACTCGGACTGGCCGAGGTGGTAGAGCACGTAGGACTGGTCCTTGGAGGGGTCGAGGGCGCGGCGCATGCTGTACTTGCCTGTGGCCTCGTTGTAGGTGACGCGGCCATAGTGCCCGGTGGCAAGGTAGGCGGCATCGAGTTGGGCGGCGCGCTTGAGGAGAGCGTCAAACTTGACATAACGATTACACTGGAGGCAGGGGTAGGGGGTGCGGCCCTTGCTGTATTCGTCGATGAAGTTCTGGATGACAGTTTTGCGGAAATCGCCCTCGAAGTCGAGGACGTAGAAGGGGATGCCTAGCTCGTAGCAGACGAGGCGGGCATCGTCCACGTCGTCAGCGGAGCAGCAGCCCTTGTTGAGCTTGCCGCCGGAGGTGGTGCGGCTGGCGGCATGGAGGTGGTGGAGGCGCATGTGGACGCCTATTACGTCGTAGCCCTGCTCCATGAGGAGGGCAGCAGTTAGCGAGCTGTCGACGCCTCCGCTCATAGCGACCACTACTCTTTTGTTATTGACGATGTTTGCCATTCGTGTTTGTTATCCTGTGGGTAGAGGGGAGGACCCCTGTAACCCCTCTGTCAGTTGGGTGGTGCGGGAAGGCCCACCCCCGGCCCCTCCCTTCAGGGAGGGGAGTTTCTAAAATAGAGATAGGAGCCAGGGGACACCCCTGGAACCCCGGCAGGGGAGGACCCCTGCACCTCCTTCTTTAGTTGGGTGGCGCGGGAAGGCCCACCTCGGTTCCTCCCTGGAGGGAGGGGAGACTCCATAATAGAGAGTGAGGGCCAGGGGACAGCCCTCGTACCCCGGCAGGAGAGTACTCCTGCACCTCCGCCGATAGTGGGGAGGGCCCCTGCACCCTCGCTTTGGATGGGGCGCTTTCCCGCGCCTCGCATACCCAGAGTTAAGTATACCAGACTTGTGAAGTGGGACGGACGCTGATGAGTGTTAGTTGCCGGCGGGGGGTTGGCGGTGGGCGATGCCTTCGGTGCCGTAGGCTTCGATGGCTAGGGCGGCGGCGGCGTGGGCGAAGCGGGCGGCTTCGGTCAGGTTGGCGGTTTCGTGGTAGCGGATGAAGAAGGCCGCGGCGAATACGTCGCCCGCGCCTGTGGGGTCGAGGGGGGTTGCGAGGCAGGCCGGTACGCGTCCGGCGGGTTGGCCTTGCCTGAAAATGAGGGCTTCGCCGGCAGCCTGGGTTACTATGACGGTTTCGGCGAGAGCCACGTATTGGCCGAGGGTGTCCCTGTCAAAGGCGATGTCTTCCATGCTGAGGACGATGACCGCGCCTGCTGGTAGGTTGTATAGGGCGGGATTGACAGGGAGGGCGCTGTGGCGGACCTGGCCGCTGCGGTCCCACGAGCGCATCCAACCTTGCGGGGTCACGCCCAGCAGGCAGGGAGGGAAGAGCTCGGCCAGGCCGGCGGGTAGCTCCTGAGCGACAGGGCCGAGGTGGACAATGGGGGCGGCCAGCCACGCGGTGGGCACGTCGCCGGGGGAGATGGGGGAGGCGTGGGCGGGGAGAAGCTGGGTGCGGTGGCCTTCGGCGTCGTAGGTGTTGCGGAATGTGGTGGTGTGGAGGGAGGGGGATGCGTAGACCCAGATGCCCTCGTCGCGGGGAGCGTCGAGGAGGTAGGAGTCCTCGGGGGCAAGAGCGGTGACGATGGCGGCCTGCAGGCCAAGGCGCTGAGCCGTTATTGCCGAGTAGATGGCGGTGCCGCCCGGGTGGGGTGGGGCATCGTTGGGCTGGAGGTCCTTGGATACGTGGCCGATCACAAGGTAGTCGGGGCGAGTCTGCATGGGACTATTATAGTGTTTCTGTACCAAAACGGTAGGAACGCTGTGTTAAGTAAGTAGGGTTACGCGTTGGAGGATGGAATATTACGCAACTTTTGCTTGAAGGGCTCGTTAAGACTGTGGCTGAGGAAAGCGTGATAGGATACTCTGTATGGGGGGACACCCACAGGAGCATAGATGAAACTGAGAAAGCGCGTTATTCTTGTTGCTATCTGTTTGCTGGGCCTGGCGTTCGCGGCGATGCTGCGTGGCGGGGAACAGGGGCGAATATCGCTTGCTGCCAACGATTTGAGCGGGTGCTGGCGGGTCGTATCGGCGCCTGCGGGTCCGCAGACGGGTGAATTGCACAACCTCGCTGTCGCGCCCGATGGCAACCTGTGGGCAGTGGGCGGATCTCCATATGGAAGCACATCTTCCTCCTACATCCTGCACATGGATGGCGCACAGTGGACCTCGTTGCCTGGCCCCAATGTTAGTGTGGGCATTACACAGACCTACACCCTCGATACGCTCAAGGTGTTAAGTTCCACCGATATTTGGGCGGCGGGCCACATTTATCTTGCTTCCCATTCGTCTGCTGATTCTTCCTCATTGGGATTGGTGACGCACTGGGACGGCGCGGCTTGGACGACAGTGCTAAGTGACACGGTCAACGGCCAGATCAACGCGCTGGACGGGGTAGCAAGCAACGACCTGTGGGCCGTTGGAGCTGTAAGCGGCGCTGATGGAGGGCAACCAATCATCCTACGTTGGGATGGAACAACGTGGACAGACTACTCGCCACCAGGCGATGCCGCAAATGCTATACATGATGTAGTAGCTCTGTCTACCGACGATGTGTGGATGGTAAGCTCTGCCAGCATATGGCACTGGGATGGAACGATGCTATCGCAAGACCAATCGCAGTACGGCACGGATATACATGCGATCAGCGCGAATGACATGTGGGTGGCGCATGGTCCGCGCGGCTCGAACCTGGTGCATTGGGGCGGTGCGCGCTGGCAAAGGGTGGCTGTTCCCAGCCCGGGGAGCTCTACGTACTTGGACTCTGTGACAGCGCTGGCCGCCAACGATGTGTGGGCTGTAGGCTCCTATGATAACCAGGCGCTGATCATGCACTGGAACGGGGCGAGCTGGCAGGCCATGCCGAATCCGGTGGCCGGTTTTTCCTCGTCATTGGACAGGATCGTGGCGGCGAATGGCACGCTTTGGACGCTGGGTCGCAGAGAGTTATCCCCAGATGACCCGGCTGGAGATAGGGTGCTTTTGCGATATAGTGAAGCGGGCTGCGCAGATGCCGAGCCTCAAACGCCGCTCAACCCGCCCGCGCCTGTGCCGGGGGAAGGGAGCCAGGAGTTCATAACGGGCAAGAGTGCGAGTGGCGTGTTCCTGAATTACTGGCTCAATAACGGGGGTGTGCTGCAACAAGGCTACCCGATCTCAGACCCTATAGGGGAGCAATCGGACCTGAACGGGCAGCTTTATACGGTGCAGTATTTCGAGCGGGCGGTATTCGAGTATCACCCGGACTTGAAGGGGTCGCCCTACGAGGTTTTGCTGTCTCAGCTGGGGACGTTCCAGTACAGGAAGAAGTACCCAGACGGGGCGCCGAATCCGCGCCCGAACAGAGACACTGGCACACTGCTGTTCTCGGAGACGGGGAAGCGGCTCGGCGGGAGATTCCTGACCTACTGGCAAGAGCACGGAGGGGTGCAGCAGAACGGATACCCGATATCGGACGAGTTTACCGAGGTATCTGAGTTGGACGGAAAGCCTTATACGGTGCAGTATTTTGAGCGAGCGGTGTTCGAGTGGCACCCTGAGAATGCGCCTCCTTATGACGTGCTGTTGAGCCAGTTGGGGACATATGGCTGGCAAGACAAGTACGAGAATAAGCAGGTGGTTGGGAACGTGCCGCGCAAGATAGCGGGGTCGGTCCTGAACGGATATCCGGTGGGCTTGGTGGGCGCGGGACACTTCCTGGTGTGGCCCGACATACGAGGCGGGGGGGATTTACTGCATACTATCTTCGCCTACGATGCCCGACAAAACAGTCAGCAACGCATATCGAAACCCTTTCAATCGATTGGCAACAACCTTCTCATCACGAACGGCAAGGTGGCGTTGTGGGAAGGAGCCGGCTACAACCTGGAGCGCGGCACAGCGTACGCGGTCGGAATAGATGCCGAAGTGATGGCGTTGGACGCAGACTCGCTCTATTATACCGGCTCGAACTCTACGGGCCATATAGCGTGGTACTCGTATGATCTGACGTCGAGGGTAGCGCGAGAGTTGGCTGAGCCGAGTAGCTTCGTCGAAGGGGCAAAGGCGGCAGATGGATCGCTGTTGTGGGATGAGGTAGTGATCAAAGATGTTGGCGTGCCGCAGGAGCGAAGCCTACACCTGGCGCGGCCAGGCTTGGGCGGGCAACCGATCATGATTGCCGACGGCATAGGTGGGTTTACGGGCTACGGGGTGTCGGGGGACAACGTGGTGTATTCGTTCTTCACGGAGATCAGCAACCAGACGATGTACCTATATAACATGGCTACGGGGTCGCGCAAGGTGATTACGCTGGGGAGGGCCAGCGACCCTGTGATTAACGGCAACCGAGTGGCGTGGGTGCGCTGGCCTGATCCTGCACAGAGCGAGGCTAATGGCTGGAGTATCGAGGTGTACGATATCACCAGTGGCAAGACGACAATTGCCGTTAGCAATTTGCCTGCGATGCCGCACAACTTGGTGCTGTTGGATGGCGGGATGATTGCGTATACGGCGGACGTGGATATGGTTGCTCCGGGGTACGATTTGTTCGTGGTGGATGGCGCCCGCTGATCGGCGCTAGATTTGAAGCATTGGGGAGACCCACAAACCCCCGGCAGGGGAGGACCCTGCACCTCCTTGGTTAGCGGGGAGGACGGGGTAGGGGACACCCTCGGAACCCTGGCAGGGACTGCGCCCCCTGCACCCTCGCTTTGGCTTGGAGTACCTCTACGCATCCCTTTTTGCTTGGGAGGCGCGCCTCTTACTTCTGTATGTTATGCGATGATGGCTATTGCCTGGAAGATGGGTTCGCCAAGGGGCTGATTGCCCTCGAAGGAAATGGCAGAGCGGGCGGCTTCAGGGGTGAGGCCTTTAGTTAGGAGGCGCCAGGCGGTGGATTGGTCCATGGTGATGGTGGTTGTGGGGGAGTCGGGGGAGCCTTCGTAGAGGGTCCAGGCGGAGAGTTGGCGCACCAATGACCAGTCGCCTCCGGCATCGCCTGTGATGTGGACGTGGATTGTAGTGCCTTCGGGTGCGGGGGTGTCGCGATAGGTGTGCGGGAGGGCGTAGGCGAAGGTGGCGAGGACGGGCGCGAGGAAGCTGGGGCCTGTCTGGCCGGGCTTGCCTACGGCGTCGCGGATGTGCTGCTGGTGGAACCAACGCTCGGTGTACTCGCGGGCAACGTCGAGCCAGACGGGCGAGGGGTCGGGGCCTGCCCAGCTAACGTGCGCCGTGACCAGGTCGAGGTCGAGCGTGTCGAAATAGGCGAAGAGCTGGGGACCGGCGAAGGCAAGGAGGTCGATCAGGAGGCGGGGGCTTATACGACGCGCTTCCTGTACCCAGCCTTCGTTGATGCGGTTGATGAACACAACGAAATCTTCGCCGGGCGCGGGATTGAGCCCGTAGAAGGCGTCGCGGCGCAGGGAGATGTTTCCCAGGTCGCCGCCGAGGATGTGCAGGGCGACGTCCTTTACCGTCCAGTTGGAGCAGACGGTGGGGAGGTTCCATTCGTCGGGAGTGAGGGTTGAGAGGAGTTGGAGGAGAGCGGCCCGGTCGTCGGCGAATAGGTCCAGGGTTTGGACGGGGGATGGTGGTTGTAGCATGGTGGGGTTCTCCTGTTATATCCAGTATATCGAACCGTGCGTCACATCACGACATAGGCTTGCTTTTCTGCCATAATTCTTTCAATGCTTCATTAAATGGGCTGCCTGTTCTCTGTACACCATGTCCTGCTCCGATAATAATCATGTGCTCCGCCCCAATGCTCTCAGCCAGTACATTACATGCAAGTTCATTCGTTGCATTCCAACCCCCGGAGAAGACAATCTTCGGAAATGATGTTACAGATAACTTGTCTAAAGGCAACTCAACTTCCCACGGAATAGCTTCACGCATAGCAGCCGCTGAGGCTCGCACTTCTTCTGCACTCAAAGTATCTGTTTCTTCAACACGTTGGCCCAGAGCACCAAGAAATGCAGTGCGAAACTGGGCCGGAGACATATGATCTCTGCCAGCATAAACGGGCTCTAGCGCCGTAATTATCTTCTCTGCGTCCGCGTCCCCTCTAATCAGAGAGAACACAGGAGGCTCAATTAGCGCTAATGACCTCACTAGTTCCGGCGTATGACTAGCGGCAATAGTCGCTATAAGTCCACCGTAAGAGAAACCCACGACATGTGCTCCGCCCCCTAGAAGCTCAATTACACCCTGTACGTCCTCTTCAAGGGTATCATGTGTACCGTACATATGGCTATTATCGTAGCCGGACCGGCTAGGCATGACCAGGCAATAGTGCTCTGACAACTCGTGCTGCTTGAGCCACGTGCTTGCTGGGTCAGTGCTGAAGCTGCCATGCACAAGTACTGCGACCTCGCTGTGTCCTTCGCCCCATTTTTCTGTAGCCAAGTTTGACGTCATCTGTGCCATCCAAAGGTACCATCCGGTTCAGTCTTGAACCGGTATCAGGAAATTTCAGGGTAGGGTATCAGTGCGGCAAAACGGAGACCTCGCCCTGGTTTACTTCGAGGAGGGTGGCGTGTTGGAGGAAGGCTGGGTCGAAGCCGGCGAGGTCGGTGGCGGTGATGAGGGCCTGGTATTGCTGGTTGCCTATCGTGGAGAGTAGATAGCCACGCCTTCTTATGTCAAGTTCCGACATAATGTCGTCGAGGAGGAGAATAGGGGTGTCGCCGGTCTCGGCGGTCATGAGGGAGACTTCGGCGAGCTTGAGAGCGAGCACGGCGGTGCGCTGCTGGCCGCGTGAGCCGTAGGCGCTTACGTCGAGGGCTTGCCCTGCGCTTGAGGAGGGGTCGCCAAGCTGGAAGAGGAGATCATCGCGGTGGGGGCCGACAAGGGAGACGCCGCGCCTGATTTCGTTGGCGCGGTTCTCTTCTAGCTGGGCTTTGAACTCGGCGGAGATGGCCTCGATGTGCTTTTCGAGGTGGGGGATGCGCCCGCGCAGGTTGGGGTCGGTGGCGGCGGTGTACTCGCCGGAATTGAGGTCAACCTGGTCGCTGTCGGCCTCCATCTGGGCGAGAAGGTCGGGCAGGAGAGCGGCGCGAGCCCTGGGGGCTACGGCGGTCTGGTAGGCGACGTGGAGGCGCAATTCGGCTGTGGGGCGGCGCTCGCGGAGGAGAAGGCGCGTGTCGGACTTGCCGTTGGCGGAGTCTGTGCCCGCGAGGAGGTGGTGGACGGCCTCGGCGCGGCTGGAGAGGCGCTCGGTGAAGACGTCGCGGCGCAGGACGACGTAGGAGCCGTGCTTCACAAGCTCCTCGTCCCAGTAGGCGATTTCCTCGGCGACGTCGCGGGAGCCGGGGCTGCGACCCTGCTCTTTGAGGGACTTGAGGAGGGAGTTGCGCTGGGCGAGCACCTTGAGGTACTGGGACAAAAGGCGCACGTAGCGATGGTCCATCTGGGAGATGGTGACGTCCATGTAGCGGCGGCGAAGGGAAGGTGGGCCGGTGACGAGGTCGACGTCTTGCGGGGTGAAGAGGACGACATTTACCTGGCCGACGAGGTCGATTGCCCGGCGAGCCACGCCGTTCACTTTGATGCGCTTGCGGGCCTGTGCGGAGACCTGAAAGCCGCCCGGGCCTTCGTGCTCTTCGTCGCGCACCACGAGCACTTCCACCTGAAGGGGGCCGCGCTCGCGCTCGACCTGGGCGACGATACGGCTGAAAGGGGGCGAGCCGAGGTCGGTGGGAGCGGCGAAGTTGATCAGCTCGAGGTCGGAGGTGGTGCGTGGAGAGCGCACGGTGGCGAGGAGGTAGAGCGCCTCAAGCAGGGTGGTTTTGCCCGAAGCGTTGTCGCCCTGAATGACAGTCACCCCCGGAGAGAGCTGGAGCGACAAATGCCTGTAGTTGCGGAACTCGTCGAGGGTGAGGGTCTGGCAGTGCATATTATGGTGTTCGGTCGGAAGAGACGTGATAAGTGATGAGTGATAAGTAATAAGTGTGGACTAATTCACTTATCACTTATCACTTATCACTGCCGTCATCTCCTATATCGAATGCCCCCGGCGGTGCGGTCCTTGTTGAGGCGACGGCTGAGGTGGAGGCCTTCCAGCACGAACTCGACCGCGGCGGCTACGGCGGCAGGATTGCCTTGCGCGTCGAGCTTGGTGATGGCGTTCTTCATGCCTTTGAGGTCGGCGGCCTGGTGGACGTATTCCATAGAGGGCATTGTATCGGCGATTTCGAGGGTGAGGCCGTTGTGGAAGCGGGTCACGATGTCGTCGAAGTCGGCGAGGGAGAAGCGGCGGTTCCACGCGGCAAGAACCGCGCCCTGCACCAGTTTCTCGATCACTTTGTCTTCGCGGACGTCGCCGACGGACTCAAGCTCAATCTTGCCTGCGGTGGAGGCGATAAGGGAGTGGAGGTCGGACACCCGGGGCACGACACGATGCTCGCCCAGTTTGATGGAGCGCTTGAGGGCGTTTGATATGAGGTTCTCGTAGTTGGAGATGGAGACGCGCACAGAGACGCCGGAGCGCTGGGAGATGTCGGGGTGGCGGCGGGCAAGGTGGGTGATCTCGGCCACGATCTCCTTCATGTAGGGAGGAGTATCTACCTCAAAGCCGGAGGTGGAGAAGTGGGTGCGCTCCTGCTCCATGATGTCGATTTCCTGGTCAAGGGTGTTGGGGTAGTGGGTTCTGATCTGGGAGCCTGCGCGGTCTTTGAGGGGGGTGATGATGCGACCGCGGTTGGTGTAGTCCTCGGGGTTGGCGGAGGCGACAAGGTAGATATCGAGAGGGAGGCGCACTTTGTAGCCTCGGATCTGCACGTCGCGCTCTTCGAGGATGTTGAGCAGACCCACCTGAATGCGCTCGGCGAGGTCGGGGAGCTCGTTGATGCAGAAGATGCCGCGATTGGTGCGAGGGAGGAGACCGTAGTGGATGGTCATTTCGTCGGAGAGGTAGCGGCCCTCGGCGACCTTGATTGGGTCGACTTCGCCTATGAGGTCGGAGATGGTGATGTCGGGGGTGGCGAGCTTTTCGCCGTAGCGGGCGTCGCGTCCGATCCAGTCGATCTCCATCTGGTCGCCATATTCGGCCACCAGGGCTTTGCCCTCGGCGCTGATGGGGGCGTAGGGGTCGTCGTTGACGGCGCTACCCTTGATGACGGGGATTTCCTCGTCGAGGAGGTTGGTGAGGGCGCGAGCCATGCGGGTTTTGGCCTGGCCGCGCTCGCCCAGGAAGATGATGTCCTGGCCGGAGAGGACGGCGTTTTCGACCTGTGGAATAACGGTGTCACTGTAGCCGACTATGCCGGGGAAGATAGGCTCGTTGTCGCGCAGTTTTTGAATGAGGTTCTTTCGCATCTCCTCTTTGATGGGGAGGACGCGGTATTCGCTCTGGCGCAGATCGCCAAGAGTGCTGGGTTTAGCGGGAGTTTTGGCCATTAAATGAGTCCTTCTATGATGCGCTGATGAAATAGATGCTGAAGAGCGGGCTGTTCAAGACATGGAATTGAGTAACGCGTTACCAAGCTGTGGGGATTCAGGTCGCGCGGCGCAGCCCTCTTTGTAATATAACGGTTTCGCGGGCGGGTGGTCAAGGATGTTGACAGTCCACGTAGGATGGGCGCCTGCGTGTGGTGCTAGGGTCCGTTTTCAAAGCTCTTTCATAGTGAATAGACTGAATAGACGGGTGATCCTTCAAGACACATCAACGCGTATTTACCTTTGCTTTAACCTCATGCAAGTATAGTAATGTGGGGCCAATCTGCAAATTGATAAGCATTTACATGCCTACGCGCCCTCTGAAAAGCGGGAAGGAGGTCGAACATGCTTAAGAAGATACTCTTAGTGATTGTCGTATCTGTCATTACGATGGTGCTCACGACTGTCTTTCAGCCACTATCACTCGTCCGATCCATAGCCAGCAATCAGCCGGACCAGGGGCAGCCAGACGACAATCAAACATGTCAAATCTTCTATCAGGCGGGCCGCTACGAAGTGTGTGGGAGATTTCTTGCCTATTGGTACAAGTACGGCGGGGTAAGGCAGTTCGGTTATCCTGTCAGTTTTTCGTTCAGGGAGATCTCGCATGCAGATGGGAAAGAGTATGTGGTGCAGTATTTCGAGCGTGCCGTACTTGAGCTACATCCTGAGAACCAACCGCCCTATGACGTTTTGCTTTCTCAACTGGGAAGAGAGAAACTGGAACAGAAATATCCATATGGCACCTCTAACTTTGCTCCGATACGGGACCCTCAGCCCGAGGTAAATGTCAGCAAGCAGTTGCGCCCAGGGATATATGTCAGGTTAATCCGGCAAGAACAAGGGGCGATAACCGGGCTATACACAGGTTATTGCGACTTACAAATGACCTGGGTGTTGCAGATCGAAAACAAGAGTACTGCACCATTTGTTGCCACTCTCGATACCAGCAATCTGGAAATGTTGGACAGTACCGGCAAGAGCTATGCGCCACTTCGCAAGTGCGGGAATACGCCCATCACTCCTTATAGTGGGTCATTCGGCGGGCCCTGGCGTCTTGCGCCTGGTGACTTCGGCAGAGGAACGATAGATTTCCAGGTCCAGGATATTCCGATGAGCGCATCGTACTTCCAACTCAAGGTTAGCTTCTCAGGTGCGCCAATTGAGTTCCAGTACATGCTGCCATAGCAACTCAATATTTCGGTGCGCTTGAAAGGCTACAACTACAAGCGGACAGCTGAAAGCAGGATCTAGCGGAAGCGCGCCAGTTCGGCACGGGCTGAGATCACGCCGAAAGCACCTGCTGCTAGCATGTCTTCGAGGTATGCTTTGCGGCGAGCGATGTCGGCGGACCCGTCGAGGGGAGAGGTGCGTTCACTGTCGTAGTCTGGCCTTTACAGGGTAAGGGGTCAACCTGAACAGGAGATAAAAGCAGAATTACTCTGTTTCAAACAGGGAGCGCGGTAAGCCTGACTGCCGAATGATTGAGAGCAAAGTACCGATGCGCACGACTGTATGATTAGGAATAGGAACTGTGATAGTAGAGGTCTCAGTTCGTTGCTGCATGAAAATGTGGCTGCCTCGCTGTCTAACTTGAACGAAGCCATGTTGCTCAAGAATACGACACGCTTCGCGACCGGAAAGAACTCGCAACTTAGCCAATGGCAATCTCCAGGCGTGTTATAAAGACCTCATTATGCAGGCGTTCCTCTATCTCGGAGGGATCAGCGAGATCGAAGAAACCTTCTAGTGCCTCGATCAGGTTCGCTCGAGCTTCTTCAACTGTGTCGCCCTGGCTGGCAATGTCCAATTCGGGACAAAGGGCTACGTAACCATCGCCTTCACGTTCGATAATTCCTGTTAGTTGTTGCATTCGTGCCATAGTAGAACTCCTGTTAGTCTCGATAAATCTGCAACGCCGCACGGGTGCTTGTCACACCGACTATGGCTTGCTCGTGGAGATTGTCCAGATAGGCTTTGCGCTTCTGCACGTCGGCGGACCAGTCGGCGGGGGAGAGGTTGGCCCAGGCGGCGAGTTGTGAGAGCACGTCGGGGTTGGTGAAGCGGTGGTCGAAGGTGTCGGTTGGTTTGTCCCAGCGTGAGAGGAGGAGGGGTCGCACGCCCGGGAGGACGCCGTCGGTTGCGTCGCCGGTGCCTGGGAGGAGCATGTTGACGGTATTGAAGCGGCGGATTGAGGGGCCGCGAGTGTTGTTGACGTAGAGGTTGATGACGAGGGTGAGGTTGGCTATCCACTCAGGAGGGACGAAGAGGGGGTCGGAGTTCAGGATGCAAATGACGTCGTCGACGGTTTCGGCGTGCATGGTGGAGCCGAGGGCGTAGCCTTTGCTGACCAACTCAAAGGTCTTGTAGATGCGGGAGCCCCAGAGATAGACGGCGAGGTGGTCGCTCATTTCGTTGGCGAGGATGACGGTGTTGGCGGGATCGGCATCCGGGGCGGAGGCGAAGTCGAAGGTCTCGTAGTGACCGTGCAGGTAGACCTTTTTGGAGGTGGCGGGCATGAGGTCTATGAGGGAGGTGAGGGTGGTGGTTTTGCCCGCAATAGGCGGCTCGGAAGCTACTATGACGGAGGCGTGGCGCGACAACATAGCCCAGAGGAGGGCCATAAGGGAGGTGTCGGTGCTGCCTGCGCGTATGATCTGCAGGATAGAGAGGGGCACGGGCGGGTCCCAGTGCCAGCCCCACCAGCCAAACGGCTCGTCGTTGTCGTTGTCGTACATAGATGCGATGTTCCTTTCTACTCTCTATTATACATAGAAAATCAGGCGGCACGGATTGTGCAAGGTAAGGATTATGAGGATGATAGAGCGCCTTTATTGATACATGTTGTGCTATAATTAGATATGATGGGTTGAGTCCCGGGGTAGGATAGAACGGGCAGGTGGAGGAGCAGGGGCGATGATCTGGGAAAGCAGAAAATGGAGGCTGATAACGCGCGTACTGGCGTTGCTGGTAGTAAGCGTGTTGATGCTGATCTTCGCGGGGCCGGTTTCTTACGCGCTGCAGGATGATACACCCAAAGAGATTGCTTATACGGGGCAACTGTACGATGCAAAGGGCCAGCCCTACGTCGACCGGTATATTTCTGTGCAGGTTACGCCCAATATTAATAGCACGGTGACCACGGGTGAGGGTGACAGCACGCATTACTGGGTGCCGACCAACACCTTTGGCAGCCAGCTTATTATCCGCACCGACAAGGGTCGGTATATGTTCCCGTATGACTATAGCCCTGAGAGCGGATTTAGCGTTGATAGCACGCCGATTTATTACTTTGGCAAGGTGACCACGCTTAAGAGCCAGCCAGATGCGGATAAGGCGGTTGAGGCGCTGGCGGCGCGCGGGGTGACGGTGGACAAAGAGACCGCGATGGTGCTGATACAGGGCGAAGAGCCAAGCAATTATCGCCCGATGGTGCCTGTGATGCCTATTCTGGCGGTGTTCTGGGGCGTAGCGCTGATGGGCGCGTGGCATATTCTGCGCGGGAGACGCCCGCTGCGCAAGCTGCCTTATTAGGCGAGCTACTAGAGCTCGGCAGAGGAAGCCCCACCCCCGGCCCCTCCCTTCAGGGAGGGGATTCTTAATGGAGATTAAGGGCCAGGGGACACCCCAAACCCCCGGCAGGGGAGGACCTCTGCACCTCCTTGGTTAGCGGGGAGGCCCACCCTTTGCACGTCTTCTTTGAGTGGGACAACCCCTGGCACTTAGTTTCTGGCTGAGGGGTTTCTGTAACCTTGGGCCGTATTTGAACGTGGTCTTCCAACCAGCAAACAATACTTTTTCCAGGGAAGGTAACAAGAGCAATGAATATTGGATCGCGACTAAGAGACACCAGTAAACGCCAGGGTATTAAGCGCCTGGCGACTACACTTTTTGCGTTGTGCTTGCCCGTACTTGTGTCAATGTTTCTTTCGGGCAGTCTTTTTGACCTGAGGACGCTTCAGGCAAGCCCGGTGATGGACATGAGCGATATGGCCGGTATGGCTGGCATGGACAATGCGGCGCAAGCGAGCGGCGGGCATGGCTCGAACCCGGACTATATCCCGGAGGGAGCAGGCATAATTACGCTGAGCGATGCGGGTTTCAATCCTGCTAATCTCACTGTTCCTGCGGGCTCGACCGTGGCGTGGATTAATAGCGGCACGAAGGCACAGAGCGTGCAGGTCACGCTGCCCGTGCTGTTCGGTAGCCAGGTTCTTAATACCGGCAATACGTTCCAGTACGTATTCAGCTCGCCCGGCACGTACGCGTTCAAGACGGCGGACGGCGCGTATGCGGGCAACGTGGTTGTTTTCGCGGCGCCACAGACGACAGGTACCGGCACACCGGGCGGCACAGGTACGCCGCAGGGTACAGGTACGCCGCAGGGTACTACTACAGCGGGCACGACCGGCACACCGGGCAGCACGACCACAGGCACGGTTACGCCGGGGTGTAGTGTGCTCGGGTATGCGAGCATATCGATAGTATCGGGCGGCGGGTTTAGCCCCAGCACGATCAATGTTAGCTCGGGCACAAGCGTAACGTGGACCAACAACAGCGGTGCGCGTGCGAGGGTGCGCGACATTAACCACGTTCTGTTCGATAGCGACGACATCTATGACGGCCAAACGTTTACGTATACGTTCTGCAATTCGGGCACGTACCAGTATGAGAACTCACGCGCAGGCACTACAGGCGTCGTGGTCGTTGATGGCGGGGGCAGCACTGCTACGGCTGTCGGCACAGGTACGCCACAGGGTACAGGTACGCCGCAGAGTACGACCACTACGGGCACGACCGGCACGCCCGGCGCGACGGGAACAGCGGTTTCGGGGGTTGTGAACGTCTTTATGCAGAGTCATGACGTGTTCGCGCCGAATGACATCACGATTTCGACGGGAACGACGGTAAGGTGGACCAACCAGGACGATGAGCAACACACCACCACGAGCGATACGGGCGTGTGGAACAGCGGCGCCCTTAATAGTGGACAGTCCTTTGATTATATGTTCCTGACGCCCGGAGATTACCATTACACATGCCTTATTCACGGGATAGAGATGAGCGGCTGGGTGCACGTAACAGGCGACCCGATTACGCCGACACCTGGAGGCAGCCAGACAGCGACGTCCACGACGGTGCCGCAGGGAGGCACGCTGGATGTAAGCATTCAGAACTTTGGCTTCCAGCCCGCTAACGTGACGATCCTGGTGGGGACAACGGTACGCTGGACTAACCTAGACAACACCGCGCACACAAGCACCAACAGCACGGGAGTGTGGGATAGCGGCAACCTGGCGCAGAACGCTCAGTTTAGCTATATCTTCAATACGCCGGGGACGTTTACATACGGGTGCCTCAATCACAGCGGCATGCAGGGCACGATCACGGTGGTGACGAGCTTGCCGACAGGCACGGCTACAGCACAGACTACGGCGACAGCACAGACTACGGCGACAGCACAGAGCACAACTACGGCTCAAACGACGGGAACGGCCCAGGCTACGGGCACGGCGGGAACGACCGGGACAGTGACGGCAGTGTCGACACCGGGAGTTGTGGACATGGTGATACAGAACTATGCGTTCAGCCCTATCACGATTACAGTACAGGTAGGCAGCACGGTTAAGTGGACCAACCTGGACAACGACCACCACACGATTACGAGCGTTAACGGCCTGTTTACCAGCGGCGATCTGACACTGGGCCAATCGTGGCAACATGTGTTTGACACACCGGGAACATACGAATACATCTGCAATGTTCACGGCGCGTTCATGACGGGCTGGGTGGTTGTAGAGGGGGTGAACGCTTGCCAGACAGGATTTACTGATGTGCTGCCAGGCTCGACTTTCTACCAGTACGTGCAGTGTCTGACCTGCCAGTCGATAGTGGGTGGGTATGCTGACGGCACCTTCAGGCCGAACAACACCATCACGCGTGGGCAACTGGCGAAGATCGTGTCGAACGCTGCGGGGTATTCGGATACGCCGACCGGGCAGACGTTCACCGACGTACCTACGGATAGCACCTTCTACGTGTACATTGAGCGCATGGCTATGCACGGTGCGCTGACGGGTTACTCGGACAACACTTTCCGTCCGGGTAACAATGCCACACGCGGACAGATCGCAAAAGTCGTGTCGAACGCGGGTGGGTTGAGCGGTACGCCCAGCGGGCAGACGTTTGAAGATGTGCCTGTAGACAGTACCTTCTACCTGTATGTGGAGAGGCTGGCAACAGCGGGCGCGATGAACGGGTACCCGTGTGGTGGAGCGGGTGAGCCTTGCGGAGCGAGCAATCTGCCGTACTTCAGACCGGGCAACGATGCTACAAGGGGGCAGGTGACCAAGATCGTGTCGAGCACGTTCTTCCCGAACTGCGCACCGTAAGGAACAGTCAGGTAAGAGTAAGAGGACCGCGCTAACAAACGCGGTCCTCTCGCTTTAATGACAGGGGAAGGAAAGGAGTACTGGCTTGCCGCATGCTTCCTTAGCTCAAGATCAAGCGTGAACGTTGGAAGCTAAGCACTGATAGCGCAAGCAAGATTGCATCAAGCACAGCGACAACGGCCATTACAATGAGCAAGAACTGAGGATAGGTTAGCAATGAGACAATATCCGCGGGCACGGCTCTTAGTGCGAGAACGCTCCCGAATACAAACAATATAGTGCCGATGCTCAGAATTTGCTGTGCCTGCCGCACTGTCGATACTCTCAGCGATACCAGCACGCCCGCACTTGCTCCAAGCACACTGACGAGGAGGCTTAAGACGACAGCATCCGCGAAGAGATCGAGAGGGTAGAACAGCCAGTTCCCTTGAGTACGAAACAGGTCGACTACTACCAGGCCCACCAATAGACTGAGCACACCTATGCTCCAGCTATATATAACAGTCGTTACTACCTTCCCCAGCAGGATCGCTCGATCCGGCATGCGGCTGGCCAGTAAGGTTTCCAGGGTGTGACGCTCGCGCTCTCCGGCAATAATATCGCCAATGAAACTGATAATCACATAGAAAGGGACCCAAAGCAAAAGAAGCATCCCAAGTGGCGTGAGGTCCACCCACTGAGGCCCGAATTGCAATGGGATGTAGACCCCGATAAGAGCTATCACGATCAGAGGACGTATCAGCCACCTCCAGCCACCCTGGAAGAATACGTCCTTTGATTCTTTCCACACCATTGTCAGGATGTCACTCATTTTCCTTCTTCCTCCATCAGGGACAGGAAAACATCCTCAAGGCTAGCCTTGCCCCTACGCACTTCCTCGATCTCGCCGCCCGATTGCACGATCAGGCTAACAAGAGGGGCGATCCTGTCTTCTCCCCGCAGCTCAATGGTTAAGTGAGTTCCATTTAGCTCGGCCTTCGCCACCTCGGGTCGGGCTCGCAGCAATGACAATGTGTGGTCGTTGAAGCCGTTCCCTACGATCTCTGCCTGTGGGCGGCCTTCTCGCACACGTAATTCATCGGGGCTGCCAACAATAAGCAGTTTTCCCTGCCGGATCACTCCTACCAGGGCGCAGAGCCTTTCGGCCTCAGCAAGATTGTGTGTGTTGAGGAAGACGGTCACCCCTTCACGCCCCACCAGGCCGGACAGATCGTCACGCAACGCCGCCGCCGCCACCGGATCAAACCCGGCTGTCGGCTCATCCAGGAAGACCAATGGCGGATGATGAAAGAGCGCCCGTGCTACCGCGAGTTTCTGTTTCATGCCCCGGCTCCATTTGCTCACCTGATCTTTGCGGCGCTCCCATAGATCGAGGTGGGTGAGCAGCTCTTTGATGCGCGCCCGGCGATCAGGAGCAGGCATATGATAGATGCGCCCATAGAAGTCGAGGTTGTCTTCGGCGCTCATCCGCTCGTAGAGTCCCGCAAATTCCAGCAGAGCCCCACTGCGGGCGCGGATCTGGTCAGCGTGTGTACGGGTATCAAAGCCGAGCACACTGGCTTCACCCTGCGTTGGTTCCAGCAGACCGAGCAAGAGATGGATGGTAGTTGTTTTGCCGGCGCCATTTGGTCCCAGGAAACCAAAGACTATTCCCGCAGGCACGTCCAATGAGAGATCGTCGACCGCTTTGACCGGGCCAAAGTAGTGTGAAAGATGTTCTGTGTGAATGACGGGCTCCGGCATTACAATACAACTCCAGTGCAATTTCCTACCTGCGTAGCGGCTAGATGCCGCCGAGGTGGGATTTGTGCCAGTTGTAGGCTGTTCGGATTATCGTGTCGAGGTCGTACTGGTTGGACCAGCCTAGCTCGGCCCGGGCTTTGGAGCTATCGGCCCAGAGGGCGGCGGGATCGCCGGGGCGGCGGCCAACGTACTCTACGGGGAAATCGGTGCCACTGATGCGTTTCGTGGCCTCGATCACTTCGTTGACGGTGCTGCCCTGGCCCGTGCCGAGGTTGTAGGCGGTGGATTGGTTCCGGGCGGCCAGGTATTCCAGCGCCATTACGTGGGCACGGGCGAGGTCGACTACGTGGATGTAGTCGCGGACGCAGGTGCCGTCTCTGGTGGGGTAGTCGGAGCCGAATACCTTGACGGAGGGGTTTTTGCCGAGGGCGACCTTCATCACGAGGGGAATGAGGTTGAGGGTCATGCTCCAATCTTCGCCAAGCTGACCATCGAGCGATGCGCCCGCCGCGTTGAAGTAGCGCAGGCAGATGCTCTTGAGGCCGTAAGCCTGATCGTACCACTTGAGGATCTTCTCGACTATCAGCTTGCTTTCGCCGTAGGGACTCTCAGGGTTGAAGGGGTTGTTAGTTTCGGTTACGGGGATCACCTCGGGCTGGCCGAAGATGGCGGAGGTTGAGGAGAAGATGAATCGGTTGACATCATGCTTGCGCATCATATCGAGCAGGGACATGGTGTTGGCGACGTTGTTGTGGAAGTATTTGGCAGGCTTCTCGACCGATTCGCCGGGAGCCTTGTACGCGGCGAAATGCATCACCGCGTCAGGCTTTTCTTCGGCGAAGAGGGCGCCCACAACATCCGCGTCGGCTATGTTGCCCACTACGAGGCGCGCGGCTCCTGTTCTCTCGGCCAGAGCGCGATCGCCCAGCTCAAGTGAGTCGAGGATTATGACATCATGTTTTCTTTCTACCAGTTCTCGCGCTACGTGGGAACCGATGTAGCCCGCGCCGCCTGTTACCAGAACTTTCATTTGTTGCTCCTGGAGGTGGTGAGTCGTAGATCGTAAGTCTCGAGTCGTAAGTCCTGGTTGCCATCCTCTGACTTACGATCTACGACTTACGATCTACGACTCACCATGACTTACGATCAGCGGCTCGTCGTTATTCGGTTCGGCGCAGCCTGCCGACGAGGGTGGAGGAGAAGTAGTCGCGGTCCTGCATGCGGGCGAAGAGGCACGGATCGGGGGCGACTTTTATCAGGACGCGATCGCCGTCCTGGAGGGCGACGAAGGACTGGCCGTCTACCGTCAGGAATGACTCGTCGTCGGTGTCTATGCCCAGCTCGATGGTGTTGTCGTCGGGGAGCACCATGCTCTTGATGACGGTGAGGTAAGGGGCGACGGGGGTGATCACCACGGAACGCAACTCGGGGTGGAGTATGGGGCCACCTGCGGCCATGGAGTAGGCAGTAGAGCCTGTTGGGGTAGCGACTATCACGCCATCGGCCACGATGGTTGTCACGCGCGCTCCGTTCACGGTGAGGTGGCAATTGACCACGCGGGAGAGGGAGGCGCGGCTGGCGACCACGTCGTTCAGGGCGAGATAGCTGCCCACGAGGGTCTCACCACGCCACAGCTCGGCCCGGAGCATGGCCCTGCGCTCCAGCCAGTATCCGCCCTCAAGGAACATAGGCAGCTTTTCCTCGAATTGCCAGGGGTTGATCTCGGTGAGGAAGCCGACCCGGCCCAGGTTGACGCCGAGGATGGGCACACCCAGAGGGGCAGCGGCCTGGGCTGCACGGAGGATAGTGCCGTCGCCGCCGAAGGTGAAGATGATGTCGAGGTTGTTGTCGCGCTTCCAGTTGACGGACTTGTCGGGGCGGGCAGAGTGCGTTTCGTAGACCTGGACGCCCTTGTTGGTTAGGATGCGGCCCAGGCGGTGGCTCTGCTCGGTGGCGGCATCGATAGTGTCGTTGACGATGAAGCCGACTTTCTTGACGGGCTTGCCTTCGTATGGGGTGGGAGCGCGGGGCGGTGTGACACTGATCGCGGGGATAGCAGTCGCTTGCGCCGCGTCTTTTGGTGTGCCTGTTTCGCCGCTAGGATTCGCCATGTTTGAGTACCTCACTTGTTACGATTTGTTCTGCAGTTCGCCGGATGGTGTCTGGCGAGTATTGGTTGTCGGGTGAAGGCTCACTTTTTTCGAGATGAACCAGGTATTCGACATTGCCTGCGGGGCCGGTTATAGGCGACCTGGTTAGACCGGCGAAATAGAGGCCCATGTCGCGCCAGGAGTTGATCAATCTTATTATAACATCGTGATGGACGGCGGGGTCCCGCACGACGCCGCCCTTGCCGACCTTCTCGCGCCCGGCCTCGAACTGCGGCTTGATGAGGAAGACGAAGAAGGCATTGGGCGCGGTCAGACGTATGGCTGCGGGGGTGATTATCTCGAGGCCGATGAAGGAAACGTCGGCGGTTGCCAGGTCTGCGAGGGGAGGCGTATCGCGTATATCCTGCAGGTCGTTTGTGGGTGGCAGGGCCTGCAGGTCGCGGATGTTGGTTTGCTCCAATACGACGACGCGAGGATCGGTGCGCAGCTTCCAAGCGAGCTGGTTTGTGCCTACGTCTACAGCATATACGAGGCTCACGCCCGATTGGAGGAGCACATCGGTGAAGCCTCCGGTGGAGGCACCGATATCGAGGGCGACGAGGCCGACCAAGCGCGCACGCAGGCCGAACACTTCGAGAGCATGGGCCAGCTTCAGGCCACCCCGGCTTACGTAGGGGAGCGGCTGGCGCACGGTGACGGCGGATTCGGGCGCGACCTGGGCGCCGGCCTTGTCTACGCGTTGGCCGTCGACCAGCACGTCACCCGCCATGATCAAGGCCTGGGCCTTGGCCCTGCTCTCAGCAAGACCGCGTTCGACCAGTACTATGTCAAGGCGTTGTTTCATGGGGGGTTAGTGACCAGTGACCGGTGACCGGTGACCAGTGACCAGTAGGACGACGTAACACTTATCACTTATCACTTATCACTTCTGCTCACTGGTCACTTTGTTTTCTAAAGAGCGATAGAGGCCGTTGAGGAGACGTCCAACCTCTGCGTTGCAACTCAGCAGGTGATCAAGAACTTCAGGATTGGAGTAGTTGAGGCGTTGAGCGAGAAGCACCTGCGTCTCGACTTCAAGCAATGATCCACGAGCTATACTCAAGTGGTGCAAGAATTCTTTAGTAGAGGCGCGACCCTGGCCTTCCGCGATATTGGAGGGCACAGAGACCGCCGCACGACGCACCTGGTTGGTCAGGCCGTAGAGTTCCTCTTTAGGCCAGCCCCGCGTTGCAGTGTATACCAGTTCTACCATGTCCATGCCCTTTGGCCAGCCTGTTAAGTCCCTGTAACTGCGCACCTTGTTGCTCCTACCATCCTCCATATTCATGTCCCTCCCGATGCCTTTACTACCGATCACTTATCCCTACTGGTCACCGGTCACCGGTCACCGGTCACTGGTCACTGGTTAGTCTTTCGTAGGCTGAGGAGTGGATGTGACAAATCGCTACTGCTAGCGCGTCGGCGGCGTCGTCGGGGCGAGGGATGTGGTCCATGTTGAGCAGTAGCTGCACCATCACCTGCACCTGCTCTTTGGTGGCCCGGCCGTAGCCGACGACGGCCTGCTTGACCTGAAGAGGGGTGTATTCTCCGACGCGGAGGCCCGCGTGGGCGGCGGCCAGAATCGCTATGCCGCGAGCGTGGCCCACAGCAAGGGCGGTGCGCACGTTCTTGTTGAAGAATAGCTCTTCTATAGCGAACGCGTCGGGTTTGTACTCGTCTATGAGTTCCGTCAGGCCCTTATAGAGCTGGGGCAGGCGCTCGGAGAGGGGGGTGTTGGCGGGAGTGTAGAGGGCGCCATACTCGACCAGGCGCAGGCTGTCACCACCGCTGGCACGCGCGTTGCGGGCCGCAGGAACAGCGACACCGCTCTCCACAAGGCCGTAGCCCATGATAGCGGTGCCGGGATCTATTCCTAGAGTTATCATGCCGCCGTTAGCTCATGCTTGCCATAAGCTCATCAGCGGCGGAGAGATCGAGGTTGGTGTAAACGGTCTGCACGTCGTCAAGTTCTTCAAGGCGCTCGATCAGGTGGAGGACTTGCTCGGTGGCTTTTTCGTCGAGGGTGACGGTTGTTTTGGGGAACATGGTGGTTTCGGCGTTGACTATTTGCATGCCGGCGGCTACCAGCGCGTCCTGCACCTGTTTCAAATCGTGGTAGGCAGTGACGATCTCAAGCTGGTCGTCTTCGAGGGTGGTGACGTCTTCAGCGCCCGCGTCAATGGCGGCCAGGGTAAGGTCGTCCAGGTCGTCACCCTTCCTGGGTTCGACGATGATGAGGCCGCGGGGCTCGAACATCCAGCCTACAGCGCCTGCCTCGGCGAGGGAGCCGCCTGCTTTGGTGAAGATTGCGCGCACTTCGGAGACTGTGCGGTTGCGGTTGTCGGTGAGGGACTGGACGAGGAAGGCAACGCCGTGGTTGCCGTAGGCCTCGTAGGTGATCTCTTCGTAGTTTGCGCCGGCGGCATCTTTGCCGGAGCCGCGCTGGATAGCACGCTGGACGTTTTCGAGGGGCATGTTCTCGGCGCGAGCGCGCTGGACGGCAAGGCGCAGACGGAAATTAGTGTCGGCGTCGCTGCCGCCTTCTTTGGCTGCAACTGTGATTTCGCGAGTTAGCTTGGTGAAGAGCTGGCCGCGCCTGGCGTCGGTAGCGCCTTTTTTGCGCTTGATCGTGGCCCATTTGCTATGTCCTGACATGATGGTACCTCTTAATGGTTCGGTAGCCTTTATGCGGCTACCGTGGCGAATTGTAGGTCGCCCTATGTGCTGAGCTTGTGGGTTATCCTTTTACATTAAGCACTACGGATTATACCAGAGGAGATATGCGTTGGCAACGGAGGGGTCATATATGTTATATCTCGGTGGGTGAAGACCCACCCCCGGCCCCTCCCTTCAGGGAGGGGAGTAGGAAAGAAGATAAAAGGCCAGGGGACACCCCTGGTACCCCGGCAGGGGAGGACCCCTGCACCTCTCGGTTAGTGGGGTGGGAAGGTGGGGGCACCCGTGGGACCTCTGCCGGGGAGAACCCCGGACCTCTCAGTTAGCCGGGTGGCGGAGGAGTAGGTATGTACTCTTTTGGTTATGAGTAAAGTGCGGTTTCTACCGTGGTTGATAGTGCCTCTGCTGGCGGTGATTGCATTCGCGCCGGTACTGGGTATGTGGTTTGTGGCCGACGATTTCGGCCATTTGCTGTATAACAAGCAAATGCCGTTTCCTCAGGCGTTGTTTGCGTTCGATGGTAGTAATTTGTTCTACAGGCCACTAGGCACGTTCGTGACGTGGAATATTGGGACGGCGCTGTTTGGGACTAATGCTCTGCCTTACCATGCTGCAAGCCTGGCACTGCACGCGCTGGCGGCGTTTCTGGTGGGACGGTTTGCTTATACGGTGTCGGGTTCGGCGGCTACAGGGTGGGTCGCCGGGGCGTTGTTTGCTGTGTATCCGCTGACGATTGAGCCTGTTGCATGGATATCGTCGCAGTGGGATTTGCTGGGTACGTCGTGCGTGCTGGGGGCGACGTGGGCGTTCGCGGTGGCCTGGAAGAGAGGCGATTGGCGGCCTTATGTGCTGGGGTTTGTGCTGGCGTGCCTGGCAGTGGGGATGAAGGAAAGTACGCTTCCGTTGCCTGCTGTGCTGCCGTTCGTCGCGCTGGTGATAGGACGGCAGGGTTCGACCGGCAGGGGGGAGGAAACAGAGCGCGGATCGCTGTTTGTGCGGCTGATTGGAGATATTAGGAACAGGTCGTCCTTGGTTGCGATGATAGCATGGGCACTACCATATGCTGTGCCGACCCTCGTGTTCGCGGCTGTGAGGGTGCTTGGTGGGGGGAAGATCGGCGGGTACACGGCCGCCGCTACCGACTTCCAGCACTTTTTCTGGGATGCGCTGGTGGCTGCGCTGAAGACGCTGCTGCTGCCTCTCAATGGGGAGGTGTTTGATAGGACCGTGACGCAGATCATGGGGTTGTTCATGAGCATTGTGGTGCTGGGGACGTTGTTCTGGTGGGGCAGGCAGCGCAAGCGTGTGCTTTTGCTTGCGCTGGCCTGGTGGCTGATCTTCTTTGTTCCTGCCCTCAACCTGGTGCCGCTGGCCGATAATTTGGCCAGTGGAGCTAACAGGATCTACTACCTGGTGATGGTCGGATTCTGCCTGGGGCTTGGTTCGGTGTTGTCGGTGCCGCTCGAGGAGTGGCCTTTGAGGGCAAGGCGGGTGGCGTGGGCTGTGGTGGTTGTGGTGCTGTTGCTCTTTATTCCTATTACCTGGAAGCAACTTGAGCCGTGGACGCAAGCGTCGCGCCAGAGCAAGCATATCGTGGAGCAGATTGATGCTATGCTGCCTCCGGCGAATACGAACTGGATAGAGGTTTATTCACACGATACGCCGCTGAATTACGAGGGGGCGTATGTGTTCCTGAACGGGCTGGAGAGCGCGATACAGGTGTTTCACAAGCAGCACGTCCATCTCAGTCAGGTGGAGAGCTTGAGCTCGGCAGAACTGGTGAAGCCCCTCAACAATATTACGGGGCGCTGGAACCTTGATTTCGGGTTCAGTAGCGACAGCAAACTGTTTGAGGTGGATGGCCTGTCGGGCTTCACGCAGGATAATGAAGCGCTGAAGGTTGCGCCGGGCGGCAAGTTCTGGGACTTCAGCGAGTGTGCTCAACCACCCGCCACATCGGGAGGGGTGGTTATTAACTCGCCGGGTATGCAGTGCGACCGGGGCCTTACCGGTGGTAATGGCGAGGTGGATTTCACAGGCCTGAATATGGACCTGGCGGGTGCGGATTGGGTGAGGCTGGCGGTGTCGTCGAGCTATCCGGCGGCAGGGGTGGACTCGGTTGGCGAGTGGTCCTGGGAGAGCGGAGGGGAAGCCTTCAGCGGCGAGCGCGAGGCGCACTTTCAGCTACATGCCTCCGCCGAGCAGTACGTCTACTGGACGTATGTGCCGGCGAGAAAGATCGGGGCAAGGCTAGATGGCGTGCGGGTCGGGACGGCGCTGGACGGTTTGCAGTTCAGGGTTACCAGTGCGGGGGAAGGCCTACGGATCAAGTGGGTCAGCGTTACGCCTATTATTGTGGCGGCAAAATAAGTGGGGGAGAGACAGTTGCTAGGGCGCGTTGTTATACAGGACGGTCGCGTGGCCTGTGGCCGGATTTAGCTGCATCATGCGGAAGGCGGACTCGCCGTCGTAGCGGGCGCTCTGGTTATTGATGTTGACGATGGTCTCGCGGTACACGAGGCTCGCGCCGTCGGGCGTCCATTGCAGGTCGGTGATGCCGTGGAAGTCGCCGGGGATGGGCAGGCGGACGGGGGTGGAGAGGGAACCGTTGCCCAGCACGTTAGCTTCCCAGAGCCCTTCCAGTTTGTCCGAGCGGCCCTCGAAGTCCTTATAGTAGCCGGTGAATGCCACTTTGCCCCACGTTGAATAGGCGACGTGGATTATCTGCATCTTCTCAGGCTCGTAGTTCACCAGGCTGAAGGGATCGACCAGCGGGTTGCCGGTGGTGCGCGGCGCGGAATAGAGGTAACCGCCGAGTACAGAGCTGGGGCTGTATGAGTTGCCGCAGGTGAACAGGATATTGGCCTGGTAGCCATCAGACTCGAGGTGGCCGTCCATCCACTGGTAAGACTTGATTGCCTGGCTGCCGTCGGCCAGCACAGGTGCGCCATTAATGATAGGGGCGACCGTTGAGGCGTGCGAAATAATCACGCGCATGTCAGTACCATTGGGACGCACAGCGTATATATCGCTGGTCTGGTCTCCGCCGAAGGGCGCGATGAACGTTATAAGCTGGCGGTCGGGCGAGACGGCGAGAGAACGGGCCCCGGCGAGGCTGGCACCGAGGGCTACCAGTAGCTCAGGTGTGGGAGCGGGTCTCTGGCCGGGGGTTGCAGGCAGGTCGAGCCTGTACAGGCCGAGCACGCCGCCATTTTCGGCCAGGAAGATCAGCTCGTGATCGTTGTACCAGACCAGGTCGTGGATAGCGTCCATGCCCGCGAGGGGCAGTATGCCGACGTCAGACGCGTTGGTGGGGGCGATTATTACCAGGTAGATCTCGCTGGCCCAGGCGTCGCGTGCCTGGTTCTTGTCCGTCGCGGCGTAAGCAACCGACTCCAGGTCGGGGGACAAAGCGTAGTTCTTGACGCCGCCGTCCCAGGTGAGTCTGTGGGTGGTGCTGCCGTTACCGGAGGCGAGATAGAGATCGGAACCCTGATCGGGACTGGAACCCTTTAGGAAGAGCACGTTGCCGAAGGCGGAGACCTGCCGAGTGGAAGCATCTGCAAGGGTGAGTCTACCGCTCATGGTTCCGAAGATTTGTTCGCCCGCGGCGATGCGGTCCTGGAAATCACCCAGGCCATCGAGGGTGGTTAGAGGCACGACCAGTTGGAGCTTGTAGATGTAAGACGCATCGAACAGGTAGCCTTCGTGATAGAAATCGTCGGCGTCTTGCCGGTTACGCTTGAGCCAGACGTTGTTGACTGAGTCGCAGGCACCGCCGCAGAGGGCATCGTTGGCGGTAGCAGCAGTTAGCCCGGCGGTGTTGGGCTGTACGCTGAGCTGGACCCAGTAGGGTGGATCCAGGGTGCCACCGGCGCCCCAGGGGTAGAAGTAGCGAGTGTTGTTGAGGACACGGGTCCACCAGTTAGAGGGGTAGGAGAGCTTGTAGCCATACTGGGGATCGCGCAGAGAGTGCCAGCCGGTTTTGCTGACTGCGTCTCCGTCTTCCCAAACAGGGGTGGGCTGGGAGAGCCTGATAAGCTGGTAGGGGCCCAGGGTGGCGGTCGCGCTGAGGTAGGTGGTTGTAGCGGCTGCGGTAGAGGGCACGGGTGCGCCGGGGGCCTTTGTTAGCTGGGCAGGAGGGACGACGGCCGCATAGCTTGTGATCTGTGCGAGAGGGGCATCATAGGTGGGTATGGGCTGGATTGGCACCTGCCCTGAACGCTCGGTGACGGGGGCATCTGCGCCCGCAAGGAGTTTGCTGCTAAGGACGAGAGCGCCGATTATGAACACTATAGGCACCGCAGCCATCATGAGGGGACTGGCGGCCCGGATGAGTCTGCCCGTGAAAGAGGGGAGGGGCGCGGTGGCCAGAGGGGCGGGCTGTGTTTTGTCAGCAAGAAGATACCACGGGCGCGAACTTTGAGCGGTTGCGTGAGCTTTGCGTTGGGCTGCTTCTGTGACGTTACCTATCTCGCGGAACAGAGATGCGCGAAGATCGGGCTCAGGCTGGCGGGTGGGTGATTCGGCGAAGAGGGCAGCCATCTCGACGTACTGGAGCATGACGTAGGAGCAGGGCTTGCAGGTGAGGACGTGGGATTCGACACGTGATCTCTCCTCGTCTGTGACTTCATCGTCAACGAACCTGGAAATTAGGATTTGTATCTCTTCGCAATTGCCTGAGGTACTTTCCACGGTATGGTCTTAGCTCCAATGTTCAGCGTTCGCGGTCTTTCGTTAGTGCAGGAGGGCTGCCGGGCGACCATGCCCGGTAGTGTATAGAGGCTAGCTTCAGTCGGCCGGGTTGGCTTTCTTGTAAGCCTCTATGAACTTCTCACGACCCCGAAAGATACGGACGGCTACCAGATTGACGGAGATACCAAGGGTTTCGGCTATTTCCTTATAGGAAAGGCCCTGGTACATGTTGAGGACGAGGCAGGTACGCTGATCGGCAGGGACGACATGCAAAGCCCGCTGGATGGAGTCCTGGTCGGCATGGCGCAGAGCGTAGTCCGACATAGGAGCGGCAGGTTCCATTTCGGGGCTGAAAGGAACCCAGGTGATGCGCTTTCGCCTGCGGAGCGAGTCGAGGGCGGTATTGGTGGCAATGCGGTAGAGCCAGGGGGAGATCTGGAGGCTTTCTTCGGTGCGCGGGAGAGCATTGTACGCTTTGAGGAAGGTGTCCTGGGCGAGGTCGTTGGCGGCATCCCAGTCGCCGACGAGCCTGTAGATGTAGTTTACGAGGGGGGACTGAAAGCGTTCAAATAGTGCGCTGAAAGCGGTGACTGAGCCTGTGCGGGCCTCGCGTGTAATGGAGGCAAGCTCATCGGCGGCGTCAGGCGACTGTGCGCCTACGGCGCTGGGTTTACCGTCCCACGTAATAGCTCCGGCCTGTGTCACCACGCGGCGAATCTTCCTCTCGAATTGCTCTTTGCCCAAAGTTGTGCCCCTGATACGAGACCCCTAACAAGCAAGCGCAATAGATAAACCGTAAAGGCGATGGATCTGCTCCACCGGTATATATGACGCTTGGAGGGGACTAATTCTTACACCCTGCAGTATAAGGTTACCCCAAAGGGGGCAGGGTGTCAATCATCCGTTGATCATTGATTGTGGACGCTTGGGACCTGTCGTGCTGCAAAATCGCTTTGAGCCGGTAGACAACGAGCCGCTCGCTCTGAATGACAAAGGTAAGGTAGGGGCTTTGGCGGGGCAAGGGGGCTGGGCGGCTTGGGCCTCCAGGTATTTGCCATTCCGGTACATTGCGTTTTCATGCTTACATGAGCACGCATGAAGGTATAATTCTGCTGGGGGTGATTTTATGGACGGTGGGCAGAGGCATAGCTACAGGGTGCTGGTGGATGATAACTTCCATTATATGGATGAAGAGGAGCGTTATACTCTGGGCGAGTTTGCATCGTACGAGGAGGCTGAGGAGGCTTGCCGCAGGATCGTGGACGAGTTTTTGCTGGATGCTTACAGGCCCGGGATGGAGGCCAAAGCCTTGTATGCGCTCTACACCATGTTCGGCGATGACCCGTTTATTAGTACGGTGGATAGAGCTCGAACCTTCTCGGCGTGGGATTATGCGCGCATGCGATGCGAAGAGATTTGCACCCTGGGGTCGCGGTGATATGTGTTGGGCGACGAAGCTTGCCGCCGATAAGCCATCAACCTTGACAATAGGGTTATCAATGTGTAAAATTATAGATGTGTGTTAGCACTCGTTGAACAAGAGTGCCAGAACTGGTAAAATGGGTCAATCAGTGCCATATAATATGCGATAATATGCTTATGGACCAGCTAGCCGAAATCAAAATAACCGACCGCCAGAGGGCTATCCTCGGCATCATAGTAGAAGAGTACGTTAGCACTGCGCGGCCTGTGGCGTCAGAACAGATTGTGAACAACTACAGGGTGAACGTGTCATCGGCAACGGTGCGCAACGACATGGCAGAGTTGGAGCGATTGGGCCTGATCGTGCAGCCACATACGAGCGCGGGCAGGATACCGACCGACAGAGGCTACCGCTACTTTGTTAGCAACCTGATGCACCCATCGGCTTTGCCGCTCGACGAGCAAAGGAAGATCCGGCACCAGTTCCACCAGGTGGAGCTGGACGAGGACGAGTGGGTGAAGCTGGCGGCGTCTGTGCTGTCGCGGACAGTGCATAGCGCGGCGGTTGCGACAGCGCCCCGGAGCACAGAGGTGCGCTTGAAGCACTTTGAGCTGCTTGCTATCTCGGATACGCGGTTGTTGATGGTGCTGGTAGGCGACGAGGGCTCGGTCACTCAGCAAATGCTGACGGTGGACGAGGCAGCAGACCAGGCTGAACTGAGCGCGCTGGCTTTGAAGCTGAATAACGCGCTCGACGGGAAGACTTCGACCGAGATCCAGGACTGGTGGGAGCGGGAAGAGAAAACAGCGCAGTTGGGCGAGTTCGCGCCGATGGTGCTGAAGACGCTGACATCGATGCTTGGAAAGCTGGAGAGGCCGGAGTCGGGCAACGTGTATCACGAAGGGCTGAGCCATATTCTGGAACAGCCGGAGTTTCGACTGCCGGGACGGATGCAGCAGATCATCGAGCTATTTGAGCAGGGGGATGTTTGGTCGACGCTCATTACTTCGATGGCGGGGCGCGAAGGCGTGCAGGTGATTATTGGCGAGGAAGGCACGGCTGAAGGCATCGCGAGTTGCAGTGTGGTAATCGCACGCTACGGACTTGAAGACCGCATGACGGGACTACTGGGCGTGGTGGGGCCCGTGCGTATGCCATACAGCCGGTCGGTGTCGACGGTGGGGTACATGTCGCAGTTGCTGAGTGATCTTTTGCAGCGGGCTTATACGCGGGAAGGATAAGCGATGGACGACAGACGACGGACGACCGACGACAATTCAGTGGCGAAGGCTGGAGTCGTAGGTACCATGCCTGGGCAACAGGGCAACAAGACGTTAGCTAGAGTGGGTAACACACTGCTATTAGGTGGGTTTGCCGGTTGCGGCTCGATCGCAGGGCAGATGCTTATGGTCGGGCCACCAAGCACCAGATCGTACTGGGCGCTACTGTGGTTCGGCGTTCTTGCTATCGTTGGTATCGTGACGTTGTACATAAATCGCAAAGCGCTAAAGCAGCCAATGAAGGGAAGCGCGTTTCGCGGGACAATGGTTGGAGTGCTGGGCATGGCGCTCTCGCTAGGCTTCATTTACTGGTTCGGAGACATCCCCCTGTTGGGGATTGCCTTCCTACTGGGAGGGGTCGCTTTATTCGTCGTCGGCATGCTAATTGCACTCGATAAAAATGCTGTAGACGTTAGCCAATAGGGTAGTTGAGATAAACAAATGGTCCTGTATGGCTAAAGAATGAACGGGAGCCAGTAACCTACACGAGAAACACACAGAAATACTAACAGGGGGTGGAAACAATAGTGAAAGATGAGAACCAGGAACAAATCATAAATGAGAACGGGGTTGAAGGGAACGAGCAGACTAACGAGGCTGCCAACACTGAGGCCCTGACACGAGACATCGCAGCCGATTACCTGGACGCCTTGCAGCGCGAGCGAGCCAGCTTCATTAACTACAAGCGCAGGGTGGAACAGGAGCGAGCGGACACGGCTCTGTACGCGGCCAGTAACCTCGTGAAAAAGCTGCTGCCGATTATGGACGACTTTGACAGAGCGCTCGATGCAGTACCGGAGGCCGACCGCAAGCATAACAAGTGGCTGCAAGGGCTGGAGCTAATCGTTCGCAAGTTCCACGGTGTAATGGAGCAGGAAGGCGTAGAGCCGATTGAGGCGCTGGGCCAGCCGTTTGACCCGAATCTGCACGAAGCAGTGGCCTTTGAGGACAACAGCGAAGGCGGTGAACACGCAGACACGGTGAGCGAAGTATTCTCGAAGGGATACAAACTGAAGGATAGGGTACTTAAGCCGGCAATGGTGAAAGTATCACGGGGATGACGACGGAAGGTGGGACTTGCGATGGATGAAGCAAAGTTTTGGAAGTTGATGGACGAAGCCCGTGCAGAGAGCAGAGGCGATATAGATGAGCAACTGAGCATCCTAACAAATAAGCTCGAACAACTGCCGATATCTGAAATCGTTGAGTACCAACGCATAGTTGACTCTCTAATGGATCAGTCTTATACATGGGATCTTTGGGCGGCCGGATACTTACTGAATGGTGGCTGCTCAGATGATTGCTTTGATTATTTTCGAGGCTGGCTGATTGTTCAAGGCAAGGAAGTCTACTACAATGCGCTCAGAGACCCTGAATCTCTCGCGGATCTAACGCTTTCAGAGAATGGTGTCGAATGTGAAACCCTTCTTACCATCGCTTGGACTGCGTACGAAAATAAGACAGGGCAGGAGTTTCCGCTTCTAACCAAGCTGACTTCACGTGATGAACCAGCCGGCGAGGAATGGGAAGAAGACGACGTTGATAATAAGTATCCAAAACTCGCAGCTATCTCTAGAAATTGGTCACCTAACTAGTAGTGACCAAGTAGTAATAACAATAAGGCAATATTAGGAGGAATATAAAACAATGGCACATGTATTAGGCATAGACCTGGGGACTACCAACTCGGTCATCGCGGTGATCGAGGGTGGTGAGCCTACAGTAATACCGAACGCAGAGGGAGCGCGCTTGACCCCTTCTGTGGTGGCAATCAGCAAATCAGGCGAGAGACTGGTGGGACAGGTCGCCAAGCGGCAGGCTATCACCAACCCGGAGAACACGATTTTCTCGATTAAGCGCTTTATGGGCCGCAAGTTTAATGACCCCGAAGTGCAGCGCGATATGAAGCTGGTTCCCTATCGCGTCACAGAGGCGCCCAACGGCGACATGCAGGTGTGGATGGGCAACAAGTCCTATTCCCCGCCGGAAGTGTCGGCTATGATCCTGCAGAAGCTCAAGACGGATGCTGAAGCCTACCTGGGGGAGAAGATCACGCAGGCCGTGATCACGGTTCCGGCGTACTTCAACGACTCGCAGCGTCAGGCCACGAAGGACGCGGGCAAGATAGCGGGCCTGGAAGTGTTGCGTATCGTCAACGAGCCGACAGCTTCGGCTCTGGCCTACGGTCTCGAAAAGAACTCTGAGGCAGAAGAAGAGATAGCAGTGTACGACCTGGGCGGCGGCACGTATGACATCTCGATTCTGACGCTGGCCGAGGGCGTGTTCAAAGTGAACTCGACCAACGGCGACACCCACCTGGGCGGCGACGACTTCGACCAGAGAGTGATTGACTGGCTGGCCGACGAGTTCAAGAAGGAGCAGGGGATCGACCTGCGCAACGACCGCATGGCTTTGCAGAGGTTGAAGGAAGCGGCAGAGAAGGCCAAGATCGAGCTTAGCACCACGCAGAGCACGGAAGTGAACCTACCGTTTATTACAGCAGACGCCGAAGGGCCGAAGCACATGAACATCACGCTGACCCGCTCGAAGCTGGAGCAACTGGTGGGTGACCTCGTTGACAAGACTATGACGCCGATGAAGAGCGCGCTGAGCGATGCCAAGATGCAGAACTCGGACATAGACGAAGTGCTGCTGGTGGGCGGACAGACCCGTATGCCTCTTGTACAGAAGAAGGTACAGGAGTTCTTCGGCAAAGAGCCTCACAAGGGCATCAATCCCGACGAGGTAGTGGCGGTAGGCGCTGCAATTCAGGCCGGTGTGCTGACGCAAGAGATCAAGGACGTACTGTTGCTCGACGTGACGCCGCTGACACTGGGTCTGGAGACGTTGGGTGGAGTGGCGACCCCGCTGATCCCGCGCAACACGACGATCCCGACCAAGAAGAGTCAGGTGTTCTCGACCGCATCGGACAGCCAGCCCAGCGTGGAGATCCACGTTCTACAGGGCGAGAGGCCGTTAGCTAGCGAGAACAAGAGCCTGGGCAGGTTTATCCTGGACGGGATACCGCCAGCGCCAAGAGGAGTGCCTCAGGTTGAGGTTACGTTCGACATCGACGCCAACGGTATCCTGTCGGTGAGCGCGAAAGATAACGCCACCCAGAAAGAGCAGAAGATCACGATCACCGCATCTTCGGGTCTGTCGAAGGAAGAGGTTGAGCGGATGGTGCGCGAGTCGGAAGCCCACCAGGAAGAGGACAAGAAGCGCCGCGACCTGATCGAAGCACGCAACACGGGCGACAGCATGGCATACCAGGCTGAGAAGACATTGACCGAGTTGGGCGAGCAGGTTCCCGCCGAGATCAAGACGGAAGTGAACGAGAAGGTAAGCGCAGTGCGTGAAGCCCTCGCCACGGAAGACACTGACCGCATCAAGCAGACCACCAACGATCTGAGTACATCGATGCAGAAGATCGGGCAGGCGATGTACGCCCAGCAGCAGGCGACCGCGGGTACACGCGGACCTGACGTGGACGGCGCGGGGCCAACACAAGACGGAGCGAGTGAACCCGGCACCGAGAAAGCTGATGAAGGCACGGTCGAGGGCGAGTTCCGCGAAGTATAGTAAGTAGACAACAGACGAAAGACGACCGACGACGGAGAACAAACGTCGTCGGTCGTCTTTCGTCTGTGAAGCCGGCTAGTGATTGTCTGTGGGGCGGAGGGGAGGCGCGGGGTGCCCGAAGGACGTAATGAGCCAGTAGGAGCCTGCCACCAGGCCGAGCACGGAGCCAAGCAGCAGCATCACGGCAGGCAGGTTGCCCGAGGTGGCACCGCCTCTGGCTAATGCGCCCGCTTTGTCAGCGTTGTAGGCGGCAGCGGCGATCAGGGTATCAGCATTGTGCAGGATCGAGGAACGGACTCGGGCAGAAGGGCTGCCGCTGACCTGGGTGGGGGTAGTAGCGAGAAGGCCAAAAGCTTTGTAAACGGCGCTTGAGGGCGTGGCGGTGGCCGGCTCAGTAGGGGTTGCGGTTGGAGTTTCAGTAGCGGGGCTGGTGGCAGTAGCCGTGGGGGTGGCGGTCGCGGGCGGTATGTAGGTTCCGATGACTTCGAGAGCGGTGCGGGCGCGCATACAACTCCAGGCATAGTAGACATTCTGGCCCTGGTTAGAGCCGTAGCCGGATGCAAAGCGATTGCCGTAGGGATCGTTGACGATGAGTTGTTCGTTGCTAGTGTAGCCGACGGCGACCAGGATGTGGCCTTCGGCGGTGAGGCCGTTGCCGATCAGGACGGGGTGGCCACGATCGAGAGCGGCCTGGATGCCCTCGAAACTGACGGAGATGTTCTTGCTGGCGAGGCCGTGCCAGTCGAGGACGGACTTAATACGGCCCCAGTCGGCGAGGCCCGTGGGGGCGATGGTGCCGTAGAGGCCGGCCAGCATCTTACCGTGGGGGTCGGCGGCTAGGGCGCTGTAAGTGTGGCCGTTGTTGGTGTAAACGCCGGTCACGTAGGGAGCGAACGGAGCACCGGAGTCGGCGTCGGGAAGGGCAGGAGTGGGCGAAGCGGACAGATCGGGGGATTGCCAGGGCTGTAGCTTGCTGTAGTAGGCAAGCACCATGGCCACGCTGGTGGGACCGCAAGCCCAGTTGCCGTCAACAGCGCTGAGGTCGTTGACCTGGTGGATGTAGGGCACATCGAGAATAAGTTGAGCCTTGCCGGGCTTGACGTAGCACGAGGAGTCGGGCGGCAGCCAGCTCGGGGTAGATGTAGCGGTTTCGGTGGGCGCGGCAGTATCGGTTGGGAGAGGGGTGTCGGTAGGAGTATCTGTGGGAGTGTCGCTGGGCACAGTGGTCAACGTAGCCAGGGGCGTTGGTGTGTCAGTAGGCAGCAGGGCGGTCGGGGTGTCTGTGGGAGCGAGGACAGGGGGCAGGGCAGGCGTCTCAACAACGGCGGAAGGCACCTCAGCGGGGAGGACATGGGTCGGCGGGATCCAGACAGGGACGGTGGGCCAGGATTCCGGTTCGGATGCATAGGCGATGGAGGACGGAGGCAGGGTGAGTAATAGGGCGCACAGGAGGATAGCCGCGCACAACAGCCATGATCCAAGGGTTAGAATGAAGTTAGGACGTTGATTCATGTAGTGTTACTTCTAGACTAAGGGCGTAATGTTGCGAGGTATGCTTCCCCTCATAGGGGGATATACGGTCTATGGGTACAATTATTCCATTAAATGACGCCGATAGCTATACCATATCCGGGTCACAGCCGGTAGCCCGATGGTCATAGGAGGTCATAATGCGGCAATACGGGCGTGCATGTAGAGTGTGGGAGTCTCGCAATGAGACGTTTCACCGTATATAATAGAGCGGTAATAGAGAACTGTTGGTACAATTGATCATCGAGGATTAGCAACGGACATCAGTGAGTGCCAACCCACCCAATAAGGTAGCAGAGAAGAAAACCAGATGGCAACAGCAAAACGCGATTATTACGAGGTCCTGGGACTAAGCAGGACAGCTACAGTAGACGAAGTTAAGAAGGCGTTCAGGCAGAAGGCCCGCCAGTTTCACCCCGATGTGAACAAGGAGCCGGAAGCCGAGGCGCAATTCAAAGAGATCAGCGAAGCCTACGAGGTGCTGATAGACGAAGATAAACGGTCGGCCTACGACAGGTTCGGGCACGCAGCAGTGTCCGGCAACGGCGCGGGCGGGCAGGGATTCGATCCATTCCAGGGTTTCGGATCGTTCTCGGACATCTTCGAGACCTTCTTCACAGCGGCAGCCACGGGCGGAGGCGCAACGGGAACGCGGCCACGACGCGCACAGCGTGGGGCTCACCTGGCCTACCGCCTGACGATCGAGTTTGAGGAAGCGATATTCGGCGCGGAAAAAGAGATCGAGGTGCCGCGCCTGGCGGTGTGTCCCAAGTGCGAGGGGTCGGGCGCAGAACCGGGCACCGAGACCACGGTATGCCCCAACTGTAGCGGGCGGGGCGAAGTTCGGCGCACGCAGCAGAGCATCTTCGGCCAGTTCGTGTCGGTGGTGCCGTGCGAGCGGTGTCATGGCGAAGGCAAGATCGTGGCAACGCCCTGTACCGAGTGCAAAGGCGAGGGGCGCATCAGGGAAACACGCAAGCTGGCGGTGAAGATACCGGCGGGCGTGGACGACGGCGCGCAGATTCGATTGACGGGCGAAGGAGAGGCCGGGCCGAGGGGCGCGCCTGCCGGAGACCTGTATATCGAGCTCAACGTGAAGGCAAGCAAGCTGTTCAAGCGCGAGGGCAATGACCTTCTCTACGAATTGAATGTGAATATGGCACAGGCCGCACTGGGTGCAGAGATACAGGTGCCTACGGTGGACGGCGCGACAGCCCCTGTGAAGGTGGCTGCGGGCACACAGAGCGGCAAGATCGTGCGAGTTAAGGGAGCGGGTGTGCCGTTCTTGAGGGGCACAGGCCGAGGCGATATGCTGACGAAGGTGAACGTGCAGATACCGACCAGCCTCACGGAGGAGCAGAAGCGCCTCCTGCGAGAACTGGGACAGACGTTCGGCGACAACACGCCTGAATTGCCGGAGAAAGGGCTGTTCGGGAAGTTGAAGGACGCGCTGGGCGGATAGACGCACCGGGCGGGCAGTGACATTTTAGTTGTCGTTCTGAACGAAGTCAAGAATGCATACCTCTGTCTGTAACCAAGCAGGGGTAGGTGCGTGCGAACCGAAAGGTAGCCTGACTGATTCTTCACTTCGTTCAGAATGACAGGGCGTCCCTGGTCCGCTCATGCTCTGTATTTTCGACAGGCAGTAGCAGGCTAACGCGTCTGGCTTTGCGATCAGCCACCTCTATATACCAATTATGAACTAAACTTAGCTTTGTGCTGTGTAGGTATACAGGCGGGATTGTTCTACTCCCAGCCTTAGGCTCCCAATCCAAGTGCTTGCAGTGTAGCAGGCCCACAGGGAAGCCGAGGAGGAATCAATGCGGCACCTACAGGCACGGTGGCTGCGACTGCCCAGGTGGCCTCTGATAGTGGGCGGGCTACTCTCCTTGCTGTTTGTGTCGGTCCTGTGGCTTGGCGGGGTATTCAATGGGTCCGGTTCGGGTGTCAAGGGCACGGGTACATGGCTCCCCTATGCGTCTGAGGACATTGGCCCCCTGTATGGCATAGCCAGCGTTGCGTCCAACGATGTATGGGCTGTAGGGAGCACGCGAAACAGTCCCATGCGGGCGCTTGCACTGCACTGGAACGGCGTCGATTGGCGCGGCAGGTTCCCGCTCACTGACGGCGCGTATGACGCCGGTTTCAGAGGGGTTGCTGCTTTGTCGTCCAGTGATGTCTGGGCCGTAGGCTTTGCACGGGTGAGTGTAACCGAGACAGGTCCTCTATTGGCGCACTGGGACGGCGCGTCCTGGGCTGTGCACACCGGTGCTGACCTGCATCTCACAGCAGGTTCTCTCGAAGCAGTAGATGCCATGGCGCCCGATAATGTGTGGGCTGTGGGTCAGCGCGGCCTTGTGCTTCATTTGGACGGCAAGGGCTGGAAGCAAATGTTGCTCCCAGACTCCTCGTCGTCTGCGTGGCTATACGGAGTTGACGCCATATCTTCGGACGACGCGTGGGTGACGGGCGTGGGCCACATACTGCATTGGGACGGGGTGCTATGGACGGATACAGCCCCAAGTTTCCACTCCGATTCCTACGCTAATGTCAACTACAAAGCTATCAATATGCTGTCCAACCACGATGGCTGGGCAATAGGATCCTGGTCAACTCCTAACGATCGAGTGGGAGGTGGGATTGTAGTATTGCGTTGGGATGGATCCAAGTGGAACGAAACGCCTGATGCGACTGCCAACCCCGGGGATCGCGAATACGCCAGCTCCCTTTACGCCGCCAGCTTCTGCTGTGACCTCGGGCGGGTAATGGCAATAGGTGGTATGTCTGTTATCAATGAGAAGGATATTTGGGCGGTCGGGGGCTTAACGGCGCCGTTGGTGGCGCATTGGGACGGCTCGGTCTGGGCTAGTGACGCCTGTCCGTCGGGCGAATATGTCACTACCACCGCAGGCGGGATGCGCCCAGATTCTAAGCCGGGCTTCGGCGGCCCTTTGTATGACGTAACTACGATCTCGAATAGTGTTGTCTGGGCGGTTGGTGCAATATACGATGGTCCGGGTAAGGCCGGCTCCGGCTACGTCCTGGACCTGCAGCATGGACCCTGTGCTACACCTGTGCCTACTACCACATTCTTTCCAATTGCAGTGCGACCCACCAGTCACGTTAGCGCACAGCCCACATATCCTCCCCAGTTAACGATCGCGCCTGTCGACACTGTGATAATGCCGTTCTCCCAGGCAACAGTTCCCGTTCCTCTGCCTTCAGGAGTAATACCCAATCCCGTTGCCAGTACGCCGCCACAGCCATAGTCGAAAGGCTATGTTATAATGCTCTAGCTTATTTCGATATGAGAGGAGGCACAAGTGAGAGCACTTGTACTACGCTGGGCTGTGATCCTGATCGCCGTGTTTCTGGTGGCCTGGGGGCTGCCACAAACGGGCATCTTCGGGAGTACGCAGTTCGTCAATTACGGCAACGACTGGGTGACGCTGGCGATCTTCGCGGCGGTGCTGGCGCTGCTCAACACGTTCATTAAGCCGATTCTCCAGCTCCTTTCCATCCCGCTCACGTGCCTCACGTTCGGCCTGTTCACAATCGTGATCAATGTCGCCCTGTTCGCGCTGGCCGCCTGGCTGGTGCCGAGTATGCAGGTGGCGGGGTTCTGGGGTGCGGTTGTGGGTGCGGTCGCCATCAGCTTAGTGGGCTGGGGCGTGAACCTGCTCACGGGCGAGAAGATCGGGTAGGTCTTCGATGATCAAGGGCCTAGACCACGTTGTCATACTTGTGCGCGACCTGGCGACTGCTGTGCGGGATTACAGCGCGCTGGGATTTACGGTCGTGCCGGGGGGAGAACACGCGGACGGGGCGAGCCACAACGCGCTCGTGGCGTTCGCTGACGGGGCATACCTTGAACTGATCGCCTTCAAGGGCCCGGTGCCGAAAGATCACCTGTTTTACAGGGCAGGCGTGGAGGAAGGGTTGATCACCTACGCGCTGCTGCCTGATGAGATCGGCGGCGTGGTGCAGGAGGCGCGGGCACGAGGGCTGGAGATGACCCCTCCCCGGAACGGCGGACGGGTGCGGCCGGACGGCAAGCGCCTTGAATGGGAGACATCTCAGCCGCCATCGCACGATTTGCCGTTCCTGTGCTATGACGTAACGCCGAGGGAACTGCGCGTGCCGGGTGGGGACGCTCACAAGCACGCGAACGGCGCGGTAGGGATACAGAGGCTGGGGATCGCTGTAGAGGATATAGCTGCCGGCAAGCAACGCTACACGGCGCTGCTCGGCCCGGAGGCGGCGCTGGGCGATATTCGCCCCCCCGACGGCACGCTAAGGAGCGCTTTTCGGGTGGGGAGCACGACGATTGTGCTCATGCAGCCGGCGGGCGACGCGATGCTGAAGGAGTACCTGCAAGCCAGGGGCGAAGGGCCGTACAGAATGGACGTGCAGGTTGAAGGGGCAGGCGCGAGACACGGACATGTAGAGCCGGAAGCCAGTTGCGGGGTCATGCTTAAGTTTACAGGGCCTGCCGGGAAATAGGCCTGGCGTGTCTACTCTCTATCCGCGCAACCAGGCCGACAAGCATGCCCTGATCCCTTTTGACGTTGGCATGCTTGACGCAGTAACACAGGCGGGCCGCGAAAGCCCTCGCAAGCGCCACATCGTGCGCTTCCACGAGCTTGATGAGCTATTCCAGCGCATGCTGAACGCGGTTGAGCCAGGGAGTTACGTGCGCCCGCACAGACATCTCGACCCGGGCAAAACGGAAGTATTCGTCGCTTTGAGGGGGAGAGCGCTGATCGTGCGCTTTGATGGTGAGGGTGCGCCTGTGGAGGGGGTCGTGATCAGCGCGGACGGGCCTGTGCGCGGCATTGAGATACCGATAGGGGCCTGGCACGCACTTATGTCTCTGGAGACCGGCACAGTCCTATACGAGGCGAAAGAGGGGCCTTATGTGGCCACGACGGACAAGGACTTTGCCCAGTGGGCGCCACCGGAAAGCGACGTAGAAGGTGGGCAGGCTTTTATGGCGAAGGTGCGTGCTCACTGCGCGGACGTGATTGCGGCAGCTAGTGCGACGCCGAACGACAGAAAAGGTGACAGGCGATGATAAAAGAACCCAACTGGACAGAGCGGATATTCGACTTCAACTTCCCAGCAGCATATTTCCCCTATGTGGTGGAGCGGGTGCGCGGGACCCCGGCACGGCTGGAAGAGCTGATGCGGGATATCGACCCTGCTATTCTTACCGTGAGGCCGGAGAATGGACAGGAGTGGTCCATACAGGAGCATGCGGGCCACCTGTACGACCTCGAGGAGTTACACCTAGGGCGGCTGGACGATTACGCAGTGGGCAAAGAGGCACTGCGCGCTGCTGACATGACGAACAGGAAGACGTATGAGGCCGACCACAACGCGGGGTCCATGGACGATATACTGGCGGAGTTCAGGGCGAGCCGCAAGCAGTTTGTGGAGAGAATAGAGAACAGAAGCGAGGCCGAGGTTGAGCAGACGGCGCTGCACCCCAGACTGCGCGTGCCGATGCGCCTGGTGGACCTCGTTTTCTTCACGGCTGAACATGATGATCACCACCTGGCGAGTATTACGTGGATAGCACGGAGCCTGAGCGGCAAGGATTGGACTAGAGGGAAGATAACAGCAGAGTAGAGTTAGGAGATAGAGTTGAAAGTATGTTGGCATGATTGATATACACGCGCACATTGTTCCGGGGGTTGATGATGGGCCTGCCGATATGGAGACATCGGTGGGGATGGGCGAAATAGCATGGCGTGAAGGGATACGCGGCATAATCGCCACTTCGCACAGCAAGGAAGCGTCCGCGCTGGGGTATAAGGAGATGCAGACACGGCTGGAAGCTGTGCGTACCGCGTGGCAGCGCGCGGGGTTGAAGGTCAGGCTGGAGCTGGGGGTGGAGATATTTCTGCTGCCCGACACTGTGGACGATCTGAAGGCGGGACGGCTCTGGACGCTGGCGGAGAGCAAGTATGTGCTGGTTGAATTGCCGTACCAGCCCTGGCCGTCTTACGCCGAGGATGCTTTGTTCGCACTACAGGTGGCAGGCTATGTGCCCATACTGGCGCACCCTGAGCGGTACGGCGCCATTCAGGCCGACCCACAGAAGATGTACGACCTGGCGGAGCGGGGAGTGCTGGGGCAGGTGACGGCGATGGCGCTGGTGGGCGAACAGGGACAGGCAACCAGGAAGTGCGCGGAAACGCTGTTGCGGCATAACCTGGTGCAGTTCATTGCGACTGATAGTCACCGGACGGCGTGGCGCAGCCCGAGGATCAGTGCGGCGCTGGTGGCGGCAGAAGATATGGTGGGGGTCGATGTTGTGCGGGCGATGACCGAGACGAACCCGGCTCGCATTCTGTCGGACGAGGAGATCGTGCCCGAGCCGGTGCAGCCCGCGCAGCGCAAGGGGTTCTTCGATAGCATTTTTGGGCGCTGACAGAACTGCCTCAACGAGAGAATAAGTTATGTCTCAGGATATATCGTCGCTCTTGAGGTAGGCTAGTGTATCCCGCCATGCGGCGCTTACTATCGACATTAATTCGTCATCGGTCATGGTCGCCACTTCATGCACGAGCAATTCGAGTACAATTCGCGTCAACCACCTGAACACAGCAACTGACGAGCCTACCATGCCGTGAGCAGCGTCGGCAAAACAAAGCGTACCGGGACCAAGAGCACTTGCATAAAGCATACTTGCTTGCAAGACAGCGCTGCCGTATTCCCTCGGAAGACCTACCCGAACTGCATCACTCCCGGCGGCCAACGAATCGTAGGTTACTGTCTCGCCATCAGACCCACTGGATAAGGCTACTTCAACAGTAATTCTTCCGCCAGAGTCAGGCATGAACTCGGCACCCAACAAGCCGTAGGAAGACGGATGCCCCAGCATCCGGGCCACTTCAACCGTTGTTGAGCGCGTTTCAGGGTACAGTGCCGCTATATTGGGTAGATCAACGGTGCCTTGGATTATCTGGTCGTGCACATAGCTTGATATCTGGCCCTCGTCTTGCCAAACACGCAATGCAAACGCTGATTGCTTGATCTCTCTCACTCTTGCGCCTCCGATTGCTATTGTCGTAGAGCATTCTGTTTCACGTCTCTCAGAACGAAACATCAGGCTTGGGCTCCCTTCCACCGGGTGTCTAGGCCCAGCGGGCAGGAACCGAAGAGTACAAGCAAAAAACCAGTCCCATAGCAACGTGCTGGGGAACTGATTCTTCGCTTCGCTCAGAATGACAATGGTAACGGGGTTCGTTTTACCCCACAGTATGGCGGCAGGTCTACTTGGGTAGAATGACCACGCGCCGCTCGGGCTCGGCTCCGGTCGACTCTGTCGTGACGTCGGGGCTGTCGGCGAGGGTCATGTGGATTATGCGGCGCTCGTAAGGGGACATGGCTTCGAGGGGGATAGCCTGCTTGCGGGCTTGCACCTGCTCGGCAGTGCGGCGGGCGAGATTTATGAGGGCCATCTTGCGGCGCAGCCTGTAGCCTTCGATGTCGACGGTCACGCGAGCCCAGAGATCTACTTTCCTGCTCAGAACGAGGTTCAAGAGGAACTGTATTGCTTCAAGCGTTTCGCCGCGCCTGCCTATCAGGTTGGTCTGCTCGCGCTCGTTCAGGCCGGTTATATTAAGTACAAGGGCGTCGCTATCGTCGGGGAAAGCGGCCTCGCCTTCTTCTGACTGTTCGCGGCGGACGATCTTGGCGTGCACGCGCATACCGTTCAGGATGGTCTGTAGTATTTCGGCGGCAACGGGAGCGACGGCGTCTTTAGGCGAAGCGAGCTCACCTTCGGCAACAGCGCCTGGAAGCAGCGATTCGTCGAGTGTGACGCCTGTGAAGGGAGCACGGGGACCAGGGGCTGCGGCACCTTCGATGCGGTTGCCTCGGTTGTCGTCTTCCTCGAACTCGCTGATGGACTGAGGTATTGGCTCGGCGCGGTTGCCTCGTGGGGGCCTTTCGTAGCGGTCGGGGCCGGTGGCGCGGGGAGGGCGCTCCATGTAGTCGGCACGGTTGCCCCTATCAATATTCTCGGCCTGGTTGACAGGAGGCTGTCCCTGACCCTGGCCTCCGCGCTGGTCGCGACTGCCCCGGTTGCTGTATGCGCCCGGGCGCGGACCCCCGCCTGTGGCGCCAAAGGGCCTGCGGCCTCTGGGGGATATTTCGTCCTGTGGGTGGCCACCACGTGTTGGGGCGCCGGCATCATCTATGGTAGTCACGCGCACCAGCACTTCGTCGCCACCGGGGTCTGTCGCCAGCACTTCCACTTTCACCTGATCTCTGGTGCGACCAAGCTGCTCCAACGCCAGCCTCACAGCCTCTTCCACGCTGAGGGCCTGAATATCTACGTGTCGCAAGAATATGCCTCCTCGATATAGAGTTCTACGCGGTAGTTCACAAGTGATAAATATGCCACGCTGGAGGCATGTTATCTCTTGTTTTTCTTCCTGGGCGGCAGGGACGCGCCTGTTATGCCGTTGGTTGCGCCGTCATCTTTGGCGCGGAGGTCGCTGGCATACTTGGCGGTAGATGAAGTTGTGCCGCTCGATTGGACGATTCTGATGTTCGGCTCGCTGCCTTTGCTGCGCACTCTAGTGGTGGTAGCGCCGTCGTCACGCGCACGTTCGGGGCGTGTTCCTCGGCTTCTGCCTGTGCCGCTCTGGCCGCTCGTACCGCTGAGGGCACGTGAGGTTCTCGGCTCTTCCACTATCGCAGTCGTTGCTGAGGGTTCGGTGGCGGCGCGGGCCTGTTGGGCATTTAGAGCGTTATCCATCAACTTGGAGAAGACGCCCTTTTTGCGTTCTTGCCCGGGGGGCAGCGGTTCCATCATCTTGGGCTTGGGCATCTCCTTATCGGGGAGCCAGCCGAAGCCGGGAACCTTGGGCAGGGTGCCGAAGCCTGTGATGAAGTACTGTTGCGCCGCGCCGAAGATGCTTGAGAATGCCCAGTAAATCACGTTGCCTGCGGGGAAATTCCAAGCAAACAGAAGGGTGAAGAGGGGCATAAACTGCATCATGCCCTGCATCATGCGCGCCTGGGCGTCTACTGTCTGGTTAGGATCACGCTTGGGCATGGCCATGCGGTTCTGGATGAACTGGAATGCGCTGGAGAGCACAGGCCAGATAAACAGGGGGTCGGGCTGACCAAGGCCGGTTAGCCATAAGAACTGGGAGTGGCCGAAGCCCGAGGCCACGCCTACCCAATCGCTGTTCCAGAGGACGCCGCGCAGCATCTCGGCGGTGGTGTGCGGGTCGAGGGTGTACCTGAGAGCCTGATAGAGTGCAAAGAAGACGGGAAGCTGGACGATCATAGGTAAACAGCCTGCTGCGGGATTGATCCCGTACTGGCTGTAGAGCTTCATTGTTTCTTCTTGTTGCTTGGGGCGGTCTTCTTTATATTTCTTCTGGATTTCTTTTATGAGGGGCTGTATCTGCTGCATGTTGCGGTTTGAGCGCAACGATTTCATGGTCAGGGGGACAGTCAGCAGCCTGATAAATATAGTAAATATAATGATAGCAAGGGCAGGCACATGCACTACTGAGTCGATAGCGACCAGTATATTCAGCTGTGTTTGCCATATTAGATCCCAGATTTGGCCCAATATTCCCAATATATTTCTCCGTACTGCTAGTTATGAGTTACAGAACTCAATATTCAGAAAGCCGTCAGGGTACGGGGTCGTACCCACCTTTGTTCCAGGGGTTGCAGCGCATAATACGCCAAACGGCCATTCCGCCGCCTTTGAAGACCCCATATTTTTCTACTGCTGCGTAACCGTAATGAGAGCAGGTAGGATAGAAGCGACAGGTGTCGGGGGGCAGTGCTTTAGCGAGGGTATGCTGGTATCCACGTATCAGCCATAGAAGTGGTCTGCGTAACATTTCTTTCCTACCTGGGTCCCTCGAACCGGACTATGAAAAACTGCCTGATTTGTGCAACGGTGATTATAACCAATCTATTATACGCGATTGTGTAGTTACTGTTACAGATGCAAGGACCGCTACTGCTCCAGATGCAAAGCATCCACGCTTGCTGGCGTGGACGGCTCTGCCGGTGCAGATATGTCGGGCGCTGAGGGTGTGGAAGCGAGGGGCGGCAGGTTGGGCGACACAAGCACGCGACTCCGTTTCAGCAGGCCATCAAGCTCGCGTGAGACGTCCCAGAAGGTTGCCTGGGCTATGGGCGCTCTGGCGATCCAGACGAGGTCCCAGCCGGGTGCGATGTGTGGGAGACGTAATCTAGCCGCTTCGCGTAGCAGTCTCCTGGCGCGATTGCGGTGGACAGCGTTACCGACCTTTTTGCTTGTGATGAACCCGCAGCGCGTCACGTTTTGGCTGTTGCGTGCTGCGTTCAATACAACCAGATCCGACCCCCAGGTACGTCCTTCCCGTCTCACTCGCTCGAATTGCGCGGCCTTGCTTAGTCGTTCCAAGTTATTTGCAGTTCCCGGCTCCCGGACGATTTGTTCGCGTTTCGCTGCCTAGCGAACGCCCTTCAGCTCGTCGCTTACCGATAGCTGCCAACGGCCTTTGGCACGACGCCTGGCGATTACGCGCCTGCCGCCCTTGGTGCTCATCCGCGATAGGAAGCCATGCTCGCGTTTGCGGGGAATGCGCTTTGGCTGGTATGTTCTCTTGACCATGTTGTTCGCTTACTCCTGTTGATTTTGGGGCCGGCTTGTGGACGGCGCAATCTGGCAGTTTATAGAATATACAGATCATTATACGGGAACACGCTTGGGGGTGTCAACCGGGAAAGAGGGGGGAAGTGGCGAGGATAACAGCGAAGTAATATTATTGAAATATGAACACAACCCAAGAGCCAAAACAGGCACAATGCCCGTACTGCGGGCAGACCCGCTCAGTGGTCAAAGCAGGACTAAACAACAAAGGCGGCAACCAACGCCTCAGATGCCAGAAGTGCCAACGCTACTTCACCCAACAGCATCGGCATCACGGTCATGACCCCTCCCTTAGAGAACAAGCTCTCAAACTCTACCTGGAAGGAGTGAGCCTGAGGGGCATTGG
>JBBRDO010000009.1:0-69270 GCA_038203825.1 Chloroflexia bacterium
CATGGATACTGTACATCCATGCCTGACTTGAGACGGCGCGGTGTTATCTTACGCCGAAGTAAAGGGCCAGTATGAGCAGTTGGGCTATGAATGTGCCGATGGCGGCCAGGATCGTGTGGATCAGGGGCATATAGTAGAGCTTCTGCACGAAACGCGTGGTGAAGAGGGTGGTGAGGGCGATGCCTGCCAGCCAGAGAGCCTGAGCGAAACCGGAGGGGAGGCCGACGCCAAGCAGAGTCAAGCCCAGCACGATGAAGATGGCGCGGGGTATCTGGAGGTCTGCGTAGGCCCATATGGCGCGCTTGAACTTGCCACTGCCTACCATAAGCTCGCCGACGGCCTGGATCAGGTATGCCACGAACGGTAGCTCAACCATGCCCATTACCAGCAGCACCACGGCCCAGAATGCGTGCCACAGCAGGAAGGGCCGATCGACCGCGCGCACCAGCACGTCGGTGAAAAGCACTACTGCCGGGAGAAGGGCTATGGGAAGCTGGCGCAACATGACACGCGACCAGTTAACAGGAGGGTCACTATCAAGCTCTGTGACGCCGTAGGGGTCAGCCTCTGTGGTACTGAGTGTGTAACGGGAGAGGCGTTCCAGGGCGGTCTCGGGATCGAGGAGGAGCTGGGCGGTGGACATGGTGACATCTTCGTCCACATAGCTCTCGATAACGATATTCACGTTGGAGGGGGTGGTGGCCTGAGCTACGTAGGATACGACAAGCTGCAAAAGGCGCTCGAAGTTTTTTATGTCAGAGGTAACCATTATGCCTTGCTCGCCGCCCCGGTTCGCGCCCACCAGGGAGGGCAGCATTTTCAACATTGGTGCAGGGGTGGGAGGGGTGGTGCGACCTTTGAACGGGATCATCACCATGTAGCGTCCGCTGAACTTACCGCCCAACTCCATGACCCGGAGCACTTCGATCTGCTTCCAGGGGATCAGTCGCCAGCCGGTCAGTTCGGCCACGGCAAGACCCTGGGGGTTGATGCGAAGCTCGGCGACGGCGTTCAGCAGGAAAGCGCTCACCAACGACACTGTGGCCAATTCGATAGCCAACCCGAGGGAGTTCCAGCTAAACAGGGCGCCAAGAGGGCCAGCGCTGCGCACGAGCGGGATCAACACAACGCTGATATGCGCAAAGGTCAACACCAGCAAAACGGCCGACACGGTCTTCGCGACCATAGGCCATGTTTTGGGGTATTCAAATGTACTTTGCAGGGCTGCTTGTTGTAGTTCTGAACCGAGGGAACGCAGGCTTGAACCCGCGCCCATGGCTAGACCGGCGTCGCCATTAGGAGTGGGGTTTACGCCGGCAGTTGTAGCCGTTGCACCGGCTTCCACCTCTTTACGGCGACCGGCGAAGAGTTTCGGTTGTAGTCTCATTAGGGATTGCCTCCGATGATAATACTAACAAACCTGACTCAGGTGCGGACATAGCCCATTAGTTGGTCATAGTTATAGGACTTTGGTTTATGGGCCAAGGGACACCCCTGGAACCCCGGCAGGGGAGGACCCCTGCACCTCCTTGGTGAGTGGGGAGGCCAGGGAAGAGGCCAGGGAAGAGGCCAGGGAAAAGTCAGGGGAGAACCCCCACGAACCCCCAGCAGGGGAGAACCTTGCACCTCCTCTTTAGTTGGGGTGACAGGGGAAGGGTCTTTGGGAGGCCGTTACTTGCAGGGGGCTACGTTGAGGCCCAGGAGGCCCAGCAGGACTTCGTACTGGCTGCCGCTGTTTTCGGGGTGAAACTCGAAGCGAGCACGCTCAAAGTATTGCACGCTGTAGGTTTTGCCGTCCTGGGTGTTTTGCTCAAGCACCGGCTCAGAGATGGGATAGCCGAATTGTCGTAAGGCACCGTGCGATTGCCAGTAGCCGAGGAAAGCGCCGGTAAGGGTGTGGCTTACCTGGGGGAAATAGACGACGTCGGCGCCAGGCTGGAAGTCGGTGGCGGGGGCGAACGCACGAGACTCTGTAAGCTGTACGCCCAGCAGGCCCAGTTGCACGTCGTTGGGCGGATCGTTTTCAGGGTGGTACTCGAAGCGGTTGCGCTCGAAGTATTGCACCGTGTAGGGTTTGCCGTCGGTGGGGCTCTTCTCGATGAACTCCTCGGTGATGGGGAAGCCATAAACGGGCAGGCCGCCGTACTGTTTCCAGTAGGAGAGAAACGCGCCATGCAGGGTGTGCTGAGTTTCGGGGAAGAATATCAGCGTATCAGTCGAGGCTACTGGGGCCACGGCATTGCAGGCTGCGGGTGTTGGGATAGGAGTGGGCGTAGAGGTGGGAGCGTCGGTTGCCGTGGGGTAGGCCGTGCCGTCGGTTGGGAACGAAGGCGTGAAAGTAGTGGGCACGACGGTGGGGAGGGTGGAGATGGTGTTCCAGATCGCGGGGTCTTCCTGTCCCAGCCTCCAGAGTGCAAACCCTGCCATACTCCTGCCTGTCACGAGGTCTATCTTAGCGTCGAAGCTGCGTTTGTCTTCGTACCAAAGTACGCGCGAGGTGCCGTTGTCAGTATAGCGCGCCCAGGGAGCCTGCACCGCGGTGTCATAACCACTTTGCGCGTTGGGCAGGCGCGCAAGAGCATCGGCTTCGGCCCAGGTGCGCGGGTCGGCGTTGCGGAGGGGCTTGCCGTCGCTGCCCACAGGCCAGTCATAGCCGTAGACGCCCATGCCCCAGATGACCTGGTTGGCCGGAATGCGGGCGAGCGTATAGTTAGCTGTATCGCCCAGTTTGGCGATGGGCGCGATGGGGCCGGGATTGCCGCCGACATAAGCATAGTCGTAAGCCATCACCATTACATAGTCAACCACCCTGCCGATGGCGGGATAATCGTAGACGGCGGCCCAGCCCGTGCTGATGTCGCGGGTCTTGGCGGCGACTATGGCTACAGTGATCTTGCCTTTGGGGTGCAATCGGTCGTAGACCCGGCTCATGAGGATCGTGAGGTTGGTCTTGTCGGATGGATTGAGGGCCTCGAAGTCGAGGGTGATGCCGTCATAACCATTGTTCGACACGATAGCATCTATCTGGTCGACTATGGCGTTTACTTTAACTGGGTCGCCCACCAGGGCAGAGAAGTCGTTGTACTCGGCACTGGTGTTCTTGATCATGGGCAGCTCTTTCACGCCGTTACTTTTGATCAGGCTGGAGACATTGGCCTGATCGTTGCCCGAGATAGTGCCGTCGGCCTTTAGATTGTAGAACCAGGGGGAAACGTGTGTGAGATTGTGGACGTTTGCCTGGAGGGATTGCAAGGAGTTGGGATTATAGGTGATGTAAAAGCCCCAGCGTATAGCAACGCCTCCCGACGCGGCACCTGCTCCCGAGCCGCCGGTCAAGAGGCCCGCTAGAACAGGCAGCATGAATATGGGTAACAGGAATACGAGCTTAAGGCCCCTCTTTATACGCCGGTTTTGCATAGTTCCCCCGATAGGTTGTCATAACATCCTGCGCTGATTATAGGGTCGCGGGACGGGCAAGTCAAAGAATTGTGGATAGTCGGAGCGGCCAGGCACTGGATATGCAGTTAATTGAGTAACGTGCAACCTGACAATAGGTCGCAAAGGGGTCTCCACAGAAGGCGGATCTGCATAGTTTGCTCACGATTTCCTCACATTCGGGCACTAAGATCGAAAACAGGGACGAGCATGATAAGTGATAAGTCATGGGAGATTGGCGAGTATAGGTGGTAGCGCCTGACAGTGTCTTAATGACCTGAGCGGGGGAAAATGAGACCCAGTGAGGGAAGGAAATGGGGCGGATATGCGAATTACGACCTCGAAACGGCCCTAATCAGTCTTAAGACCGATTGACAGATTGTTAGCCTATGGTATATATTAGCTAAGCTAAGTATTTAGTCAGGTGGAAATAAAGAGAATGGTCTACAGCACTGAAAAGCAGAAAGTGGAGGCAGAAATGGCACACGCAATAAGGATCATGCCTGAGAGCAAAGAAGCCCAAGCGATCCTTGAGGCCGAGCGTCAGCACAATGAAGTGTTAGAGATTGCTGTTACGAACTTGATTGGCACTATGCCCAGGTTCTTCAAAACAATCAAACACGGGCTTAAGCATTCAGACGGCGAAGGTGCATTTCGTGACCTGGGCGAGCAGCAACTGGGTCTGCTGTACGCACTGGCAAAAGAAAAGCAACTGACGAGCGAACTGGCCAGGACATTTAACGTTGCGATGCCTACAATAACGCGCTCTGTAGATACGCTGGTAGAGAGAGGGTATGTCGAGCGACAGCCCGACCCGACAGACAGAAGGTGCATCTACCTGCAACTCACAGACAAAGGCATACTGGTTAACGACCACGCACACGCACAGTTCCGGTCTGCCGTATCGCGGTTTTTATCCCCGCTCAGTGAAGAGCAACTGCGGGACGTGGCAAGGGCTTGCGACCACATGGCACAGTTGTTGCCAGGTGGTCTATACGACTACGAAGGCGTCTGTCCTGCCAAGCCCTCAACGCCGGAAGAAACGGGTAAACAGGCTGCAAAAGCAAGTGGGGGAAATGGGGCAGCCAACATACAAGGGCTGACCAACTAAAAGCGCGTAGGAGGATTAGATACAAGACAATGGAAAGTAGAACGAACAATAGGCCAATAGCGCCTACCTACCCAGCCGTGAAGAACGGTACGGGAAATGGCACAGGCAACGGCGTGGTGCCGCCGGGTGCATTGCCCACATTAGAACCCGAAGAGGAATGGCAGGTGCGCCCCAAAGGGCAGATCATAGCGGTAATGGCCAGCGTCATGCTCGGCATACTGCTCGCAGCGCTCGACCAGACTATCGTCGGCCCCGCGCTACCGAAGATCATTGGCGACCTAAATGGTTTTGAACAGTATTCGTGGGTAATAACAGTGTATTTGCTGACCTCCACGATCAGCGTACCTATCATCGGTAAGCTATCTGACATGTATGGCCGGAAATGGTTTTACATGGCGGGTATAGTAATATTCCTGATAGGATCGGCATTATCGGGCCTGAGCGCGAACATGACCGAATTGATCATCTATCGCGGCATACAGGGCCTGGGCGCAGGTATTCTCTTTGCATGTGCGTTCACGATCATCGCTGACCTCATCCCACCCGCAGAGCGCGGTAAGTGGCAGGGTTTATTTGGTGCAGTGTTCGGACTGTCCTCAGTGATCGGCCCAACATTGGGCGGCTTCCTGACCGATAACCTGAGCTGGCACTGGGTATTTTATGTCAACGTACCTATAGGTATTGTGGCGCTGGCCGTGCTTTACTTCACCTTCCCGGCAGAGCACAAGCATCATGTCCAGAAGATCATCGACTGGTGGGGCGCAAGCCTGCTGGTGCTGTCTCTGGTTCCGCTGTTGCTTGCGCTGTCTTTGGGCGGCACACGAGACTGGGACTGGGGTTCGCCGAAGGTCATTGGCATGTTTGTAGCGGCTGTGGTGTTCCTGGGGGCATTCCTGTACGTAGAATCGCGCGTGAAGGAGCCGATCATATCGCTGGACCTTTTCAAGAACAGGATCTTCACCAGCTCAACGGTCGCACTTTTCCTGACCGGTGTGGGTTTGTTCGGCGCTGTGCTGTACATACCGCTCTATATACAAGCTATCCAGGGCGACAGTGCCACGAGCAGCGGCAACGCCGTTACGCCAATGACCCTGGCTATAGTAGTGTCCAGTATCATCGGCGGGCAGATAGTGTCGCGTACGGGTAAGTACAGGGTACTCTCGATCGTGGGAATGGGAACGATGGTAGTGGGTATGTTCCTGCTGTACACGATGAACGTAGACACGCCGCGTTTCACCACGATACTGTACATGATAATCATGGGCCTCGGCCTGGGAATACCGTTCTCTATCCTGACACTGGCGGTGCAGAACTCTGTATCGTACAAGCAGGTAGGAGCAGCCACGTCAGCCACCCAGTTCTTCAGGTCGATGGGCGGCACAGTAGGCGTAGCTATCCTGGGTACTGTGGTCAATAATCAATTCCACAGCCAGTTCCCGAATGAGCTTCAGAAGGCCGTGAACGATCTTGGGCCACAGGTTAGTGCAAACATACCTGTAGCACAGCTGGCATCAGCCCTGTCGAACATCAACCCACAATCGTTGGTGAGCACCCAGGGCGCGGATGCACTCAGGGCACAACTATCGGCATTCATGCCCGCAGGAGCACCCGCCAACGCGGTGGACACGCTGATGCAGGTTATCAATAAGGCATTGAAGCCTGCGTTGTTCTCGGGTATTCAGGAGGCTTTCCTGATCGGTGCCATAATGTTGTTCCTGGGATTCGTGGCGGCATGGTTCCTCAAGGAAATACCGCTCCGCAAGGGGACAGGACGAGGTAGCGCAATGGCCGAGGGCGCACCGGCACCGGTAAGCGAAGAGCTTGTCGAAGCAGGTGAGGAGATGGCCGTAAGCGGTTTGCCCGGCGCGACTGTACTGGCGGAAGAGGAAGAGCCTCAGCCGCAATTACGGTAGCTACAGTAGAATAAATAGAACAGGCGACGAAAGAAGCACCACGCGCTATACGTGGTGCTTCTTTTGCTACATATTGCTTGAAAATCCATGTCGATCAAGCGCCTGGCTATTCGTCTTCATATAGAGCGAGAGAAAAGGCTGATACTCTTGTCTAAGATGTAGAATAAGGCAACACGAAATAGGAGGCTGAAGACAATGGCAAAGTATATGTTGGTGTTGAAGGGCGGGAACGATGTGTGGGCAACCTACACACCCGAGCAATCACAGGCTATGATGCAGAAGTATGCTGATTGGACCGAGGAAATCCGCAAGAACGGCGTTATGGTAGACGGTGATCCTTTGGAGCAAGGCGGGCGCGTTTTGTCAGTGCGCAACGGCGCGGTCGTCGACGGGCCTTATACTGAAACGAAGGAAGACATCGTGGGGTATTACATCATCCAGGCCGACAATTACGACAAGGCCGCAGAGATAAGCAAGGGTTGCCCGACACTGGAGCATGGCGGGGAAGTCGAAGTCCACGCAATAGCAGCCATGTAAGACGGTTAGCCGATTGACGACTGAAGAGCCGTAATGGACGAAAACGCAAAGAACGTACCGGAGGTCGTTGACCACCTGTTCCGCTACCAGGCGGGGCAGGTGGTTGCTTCGCTTACGCGCATATTCGGTGCGGAACACCTCGACCTGGTAGAAGACGTGGTGCAGGACACTCTTATCAAGGCCCTGCGGGTGTGGCCGTTCGGTGGTATACCGGACAACCCGGCAGGGTGGATAATGCGCACTGCCAAGAACGGGGCGCTGGATGTGCTGCGTCGCGAGAAAAGCCTGCGAGATAAGCAGGAAGAGATCGCCCGGCTGCCGGAATACAGCCCCACACGAGTGGAGGAGCACGGCGGTTGGAACGAGCAGGAACTGGGAGACGACCAGCTTGGAATGATGTTTATGTGCTGCCACCCTGCCCTGTCGCGCCCGGCGAGGGTGGCGCTTACGCTTAAGACGCTGGGCGGATTCGGCGTGCCTGAGATCGCCAGCGCGTTTCTGGTAGAGGAAACAACAATAGCGCAAAGGCTGGTGCGCGCCAAGCGAACACTGCGCGAAATGAAGGTGCAGTTTGAGATGCCCGAGAGCGAACAATTGCCAGCCCGCCTCGATTCGGTGCTTGAAGTGCTTTACCTCTTGTTCAACGAGGGATATAGCGCACACCAAGGGGAAGACCTGATCCGGCAAGATTTGTGCGAAGAGGCGGTCAGGCTTACGTATATACTCGCCAGGCACCCGGCCGGGGACACGCCCAAGGTACACGCTCTGCTCGCATTGATGTTATTGCAGGCTTCGAGGTTGCCTGCGCGCACTGATGACGATGGCGAGATCTTGTTGTTGCAAGAGCAAGACCGCTCTCTGTGGGATCGCTCGCTGATCAGGATGGGGTTGGTGGAGCTAGCACGCTCGGCGGAAGGAGACCGCATCAGCGAATACCATCTGCAGGCAGGCATAGCCTATTACCATGCTTGCGCCGCGAGCTATGAAGAGACCGACTGGCCGAGCATCCTGGTGCAGTACGACGATCTGATGGAGGTCGCGCCGTCACCTGTGGTCGCGCTCAACAGGGCAGTAGTGCTGGCAAAGGTGTACGGGCCGAAGGTCGGATTGCGAGAGCTTGAGCGGGTTTATTCAATGCCAGGCATGGAGCACTACTACCTGTTCCACGCTACTCGTGCAGAGCTTTGCAGGCAAAGCGGCGACTCGCCAGGTGCGGTGTTAGCGTATAGAAGCGCGTTGGACCTGGCAACCACAGCACCGGAGCAGCGGTTCCTGGCGAGGAAACTATCAGAATGTGAAGGCTGACCGCAACCTGGTTCTATACACTCCGTTTAAAAGGTGACGAATAAAAGTACGGGGAGGAACGGAGCGATGATCGGAATAAGATTGCGGGCCGCATTACGAACAGCGGCCATTTTGGTGACGGTTGTGGGCCTGCTTCCTACGATGGGGAGTCACGCACAGGCACAGGCCCAGGTGGGCACACGTTATTTCCCTGAGACGGGGCAGACAGTACAGGGACGCTTCCTTGACTACTGGGAGCAGAACGGCGGTCTGCTGCAACAGGGGTATCCTATTTCCGGGGAGGTACAGGAACGCTCGGAGATAGACGGCAAGACCTACACGATGCAGTATTTCGAGCGGGCCGTGTTCGAGATACACCCCGAAAATCAGCCGCCAAACGATGTGCTTCTCAGCCTGCTGGGGGTGCTCAAGTACAACGAGAAATACCCGGGCGGCGCGCCCAACCAACGGGAGAATCACGACGCGGGAGGAGTGCAATTCGCGGAAACCGGCAAATGGGTCGGCGGGTCGTTCCTGGTCTATTTCAGCGCACACGGGGGAGTGCGGCAGCAAGGGCTACCCATTTCGAACGAGTTCCAGGAGAGATCGGAACTGGACGGCAACATACGCACAGTGCAATACTTCGAGCGGGCCGTGTTCGAGTGGAACCCGGATAATCAACCACCCTATAATGTGCTGCTCGCGCAGTTGGGCACGTTCGCATACAAGGCGAAGCAACAGGGCGGCACAGGCGAGCCTCCGCTCCTGAAGCCCGAGATACCTTCCTCCCTGGACCCCACCAAGGGCCAGTATTACCCGCATGCGTCAGGTCGATATCTGGTCTGGAGCGAAGGGCAAATAGCCGGGCCCGTCGAGCGCCAGCAGCCCTATCAGTTCGACATACGGGCGCTCGATATGGCAACCAACCAGCCAATACCTGTTACGACCGCGCCGGGCAACCAGGTGGATCCCAGGCTGGATGGCCCGGTGGTTGCATGGCGGAGCGAGAATTACGCCTGCGACAACTGCCCTGCCAACGGGGCGTACGCCAAGGACCTGTCTACAGGCAAAGAGTACACGGTTGCAGTAGATGATACCTCGGGCAATCCGTTTACAGCGAAAAGTCCCGTGGTGGCGGGTAGGTACGTGGCTTGGGTGCAGATCGGCAACAATTACAGGCAGCAACTGCTGGCAAAGAATCTGGACAACAACACCGTTATCGAGGCGCGCACGCTTATCACAGGCACAGCCGGCACACCGGTTGTTTCAATACAGATACAAGGACTACAAGGGAACGGTAATTTCCTTGTATGGGGCGAGTTATCGTTTCTGCCATCGTTCATTTCAGGGAACGGTACGTTCTACCCGTTCAATGTCTACGCCTATAACCTGGCAACTGGTCAACTTTCCAACATCTACTCCAATGACATAAACGGCTATTACAGTGACTATTTGCCTGTATTCTCTCTGAACAAGGGCCGGGTGCTTCTGGCTGACAAAGTGGGCAACCTAACCCTCATAAACCTGGCGAACAACGAGCACACTGACTTCGCATACAGGGGCGATGTGCAACAGGTCGAGCTATATGGAGACAACGTGCTTGTAACCGCGGACACGGAGAGCTCACGCATAGATGGGTTTGGCCTGGCGAGCGACGAGCAACAGGTCGTGCATTTGCTTCAGCCCGACCCCAGCGGGCTCCCACCATACCTGCCGCGATTCAACGCTACGATAGCGGGAGGTTGGCTGGTATGGGGCAACAGCTCCGCGCCGAATCCCCGCTTGAATGTCAGCAAGCTTGATCTGAAGCCCGAGCCACCGACACCCCTCGAAGGCGCGCCTGCCATACCTGCACCCGCCAAACACACGGCCCAGTTCGGGCCTGTAGCCTCCGGCGGCTACCTGTACTGGCAGGAGTGCGAGATTGGGAACGGTCGTCAGCAGAACTGTGCTGTTCGCGGGCTCAACACCGCGACGGGCGACGTGACCAATATCGTCAGCGGCCTGAACGGCAGAGTGGAGATGGCCGCATCCGGTTCGAGCCTGGTGTGGAATATCACCCCGACGACCTGCTCCGGCCCATGCTCGACTCTAGGCATATATACCGAGGATTTCGGCGGTGCGGCGACTACGGTCGTAACGGGCACCACCTTCCGCACCAGCCCGGCGATCGACGGTAGAACTGTGGCATGGAGCGAGCGAGATGATAATTCGGTGCGCGTCATGGTCAAAGACCTGGCTACGGGAGACACCCGCCCCGTCACGCAGAGTGCGTCAAACGAGATCTTCATCAACTCTGTGCAGATGAGTGACGCATACATTGCCTGGGCCGAGGTGAACACCAGTGTCCTATCGGGGCACAAATCGAGCGTGCGGGTCTATGATCGCAAAAGCGGCGACCTGGGCACGGTGTTCGCCTTCGACTACGATCGGTTACAGATCAGGGGACTGCAATTCTCGCTGGACGGTCAGCGCATGGCCGTAAAATACGCAGACACCTTCTTTGTCCGCGACCTGCAAGCTGATAAGCAGACAGACCTGCCGGCAAATGGCTTCGTGTGGGCTATGCTATTGCGCGGAGATGCGCTGGTGTATGCAGGCAGCCCTGTTGACCCCGGGCCGTACAGCGGACCGCAAGGAGTGGGAATATATGGAATAGACCTGCGCCAACCCGATAGGGTGGAAACACTCGTCGCGCCCCAGCTCAATAGCTCCCAGTCATACGAATTCACAACGCTGGGTGATTGGCTGGTTTATTCGGACAGCCAGGTGCAACAACCTGTATTAACTGTGTTGCCCCTGCCGCCATCATTGAAACAATAAACCGGCTAGATAGCGGTGAATTCAGGCTTGCCCTTGCACATGTCGAAATCGCCGGTCATGCGCGCCACCTGCTTGTAGGTAGGCTGGAGCACTATAGCTTCTTTCAGGTGGGCCGAGGCGAGGTCACAGCGGCCCATGAGGGCGTTGACGCGGGCCAGGTTGAAATGGGCTTCGGCGTACTGTGGCCTGAGCGCTATGGCCCGGCTGAAGTCTATGGTGGCCGCTACGTAGTCGCCTTTCTGGGCCAGCACAACGGCGCGAGTATTGTAGGGCTCCGGCTGGTTGGGGTTCAACTCAATACAGAGAGTAAGGTCGGCATACGCTTTGTCCCACTCGCCCAACATGGCGTACACGCTGCCCCGGTTGTTGAGGATGTCGGCGTCATCACCGCGCAAAACGAGAGCCTGGGTGAAATCCTGGATGGCGAGAGTGGGGGCGTTGTCGTTGGCGTAGGAGATGCCGCGGTTGTACCAGTAGCCGGGATTGGTCTCATCGAACTCAATAGCTTTTGAGAAAGAGACGATAGCCTGTTGCAGCATATTCTGCGTGGCCTGCGATATGCCGAGGGTGTTATAGCGGTTCGCTTCAGCCTGGGCATCGAGCTGTGATCCGTCATGCGGCCGGTCTTGTGCTCCGGGTGTGTTATCGCTCACTTTCGTTTTGCACCTCCGAGTGAATTATACCCTACTTGTAAATGTGGCCCAGGCGTGGGCTATGGATTGGAGCGCAAACGGATGGGGATGGATCACGAAGATCACGGGCGGCAGGAGAGCACGAACGGTTAGGGGAGTTAACGCGGTCGAGCCGAACAACGACACAGGGGGCTCGCCATCCTCATGCACGCTACGGCTCCGGTGTCCGGAGGTAAGAGAAAGGGGCATTGTGGTATAATTGCTCGAATAAACCCAAGAAGGGGTTATGCGAAAGTGCGCTTTTGCGCACCGTTGCAAGCCCCGAACTCGATGAGGAGCCAGACTTATGGGCGCGCAACAAGACGATACTGAGGACAAGCCGCTTGATTTGGGCGTAATCAGACAACGCCTGCTTAGGGATAAGGCCCAACTCCAGCGCGATCTCGCGATAAAAGACGAAGAAGCAAGCGAACAGGGCGACGACCTGGATCCGGAGCGGGGAGGCGTGGGCAACCACATGGCGGACGAAGCCAACGACACGACCGAGCAGGAAACGACAATGGCCTTGCAGAACGAGGCCCAGCAGACGCTAGCTCAGATCAACGAGGCGCTGGCTCGCCTGGGCGCGGGCACGTATGGGACCTGTGCCAACTGTGGCAAGAAGATCCCCCAGGCACGCCTCGAAGCGCGCCCATTTGCCATTTATGACATAGCCTGCCAGCAACTGGCCGACCAGGGGAAGATATAAGCACCGGCCGGTAGTAGAACTTAGAGCGATGCGCCCAAGATTTGTATTACTAACAGTAGTCGCAGCTGTGGTCCTTGTGCTCGACCAACTCAGCAAGCTGTGGGTCTCGGCCACCATGCAGGTGGGCGACCTGCGGCCTGTGATAGACGGGTTTGTCCGTCTGCGCTACACCCATAATACGGGTGCCGCCTTCGGCATATTCCGCGACGCGACGGGCATCCTGAGCATCTTATCGCTCGTGATAATCACGGGCATAGTGGTAGCCTTTGTGCGGCTGGGCAACCCGACGACCATGTCAACCCTGGCATCGGGGCTGGTCGTGGGGGGTGCGCTGGGCAATCTGGTGGACCGCGTGCGCCTGGGCTATGTGGTCGATTTTGTCGAGGTGTATGGGCCGCACCTGGAGTTCAACAACACGATCTATACGTTCCCCGTATTCAACGTGGGGGATAGCGGCATAACGGTAGGGGTGATCCTTATTCTGATCGGACTGCTATTCACCAGAGAGGAGAGCAAGCCGCAGGTCGTGGATAGTAAGGCGGGAAGCGAAGACTCCCTGCACCCACTATGATCTATGCCCCGTGACTTACGATGCTCCACCCACTATACACACCTGGCAGGTTGAGGCTGACGGCGCAGGCGACAGGTTAGACCGCGCGATCGCTGCCCATCTTAGCGACCTCTCGAGGTCATATGCTGCCCATCTCATAGAGGGTGGGCATGTCGCCGTGAACGGTGTTGCGCGGGACAAGTCTTCGTACAGTCTGAAAGCAGGCGATACTGTAACGGTCAGCATACCTGCTCCGCTGCCTGCGACCCTGCGGGCCGAGCGTATTCCGCTGGCAGTGGTCTATGAGGACGCCGACCTGGTGGTGGTCGACAAGCCTGCTGGGATGGTAGTACACCCTGCGCCTGGGCACGCGAGCGGCACGCTGGTGAACGCGTTGCTGGCGCATGTGCCCAATCTCGAGCTCGATATGGGTGACGAAGCACGGCCAGGAATAGTGCACAGGCTGGACAAGGACACAAGCGGGTTGCTGGTGGTCGCCAAGCGCAGGACGGCACACGACGCATTGACGCGACAGATGACGGCACGCACGATGCACAAGGAGTACATTGCGCTGGTTGACGGGCATCCTAAGCCGAGCAAGGGTGTGATCGATGCTCCGTTGGCCCGCGACCCCCGCGACAGGCACAGGATGGCTGTGGTGGCGGGAGGGCGCGTTGCACGCACACGCTACGAAGTGGAACGCGCCCTGGGACGCTATTCGCTGGTCAGGGCTACCCTCGAAACGGGCAGGACGCACCAGATCAGGGTACACATGGCCTATATAGGACACCCGTTGGTGGGCGACCCGGTGTACGGCAAGCGCACCCTGCACGAGGCGGAAAAGCTGGGGTTGGAGAGGCAGTTCTTGCACGCGCACAAATTAGGGTTTACACTACCCTCGTCGGGCGAGTGGCGCGAGTTTGTGAGCGAGTTGCCGGGGGATTTGCAGGCCGTTTTGGACAAACTCGCCGACTAAGGAGATATCGCGATGAACGCTGAAGAGTTATTTGCTGAATTGCACAAGCTAACCCGAATAGATAAGTTGCGCGCTATGGAAGTACTCGTACTCGATCTTGCTGCCGAGGAACAGGCGCAACTGATTCCAGGCAAGGAATACGAGATATGGTCACCTTACGACTCCGTGGGCGCTGCTGAGACATTGATGAAGATGCTGGACGACGAGAAGAAGGCCAGCGATGCCTGATGCGTTGCGGTTCCCGTACATTGCCGTGCAGAACGCTCGCGGAGCAGCTTCGCTACGACCTCTAGTACCTATGACACTAAGCCACCGTGGTTTCTCAGTTGAAGCAATGGGTTTGCTTGATACAGGTTCTGATGTGAATGTACTGCCTTACAGGCTCGGGGTTGACCTCGGCATAAGCTGGGATGACCAGGAGATAGGAGTCACGCTGGGCGGCAATATGTCCAGTTTTGAAGCTCGTGGGATCATCCTTACTGCAAGGATAAGCGATATTGAGCCGGCTCAGTTAGCGTTTGCATGGACCAAGGCCGATAATATTCCACTGGTGCTTGGGCAGGTCAACTTCTTCACAGAAGTTGACGTTTGCTTTTATCGATCACAGGGAAGCTTTGACGTGAGAGCCAATAGATGACATCGCTTAGGCTTATCTTCGCAGAGACTCGGAGCATATTCCGTGGGAAGTCAGAACTATGCGTATTCTAATCACAGGATCGTCCGGGCAGATCGGCACCAACCTCGCATTGCGGCTGATGGACGAGGGGCACTTCGTGTTCGGGGTGGATAAGCGGCTCAATACCTGGACCGATCGGTTCCCCTACCTGTTGCAGGACCTCTCCAGCCCGTATCCCGCGGACGCGAAGGGGATCGGGGGCGTGGAATACCCGCAAGTGGATATGGTCGTACACCTGGCAGCGCACGCGAAGGTGCATGAGCTGGTACGCGAGCCGCACAGGGCTATGCAGAATATCTCGATCACGTTTAACGTGCTGGAATATTGCCGGCTGGCAGGGCTGCCCATTATTTTCTCTAGCAGCCGCGAGGTCTATGGAGACATAAGGCGCTATATCGAGGATGACAGCCCGCGCCCGGAGACTACGGTCGAAAGCACAGCACATTTCGCTTACACCGAGTCGCCCTATTCGGCCTCCAAGATCGCGGGCGAAGCCCTCATTTATTCGTATGCGCGCTGCTACGGCCTCAAGTACATAGTCTTCCGCTTCTCGAACGTGTACGGGCGCTACGACAACGACATCGAGCGCATGGAGAGGGTGATACCGCTGTTTATCCGCCGCATTGCCAACGACGAGCCGATCACTATCTATGGCGAGAACAAGCTGCTCGATTTTACTTATGTAGACGACTGCGTAGCGGGTATAATCGAGGGCATCTATGCACTGAACGAGGGGCGTGTAGTGAACCACACAATCAACCTGGCGTACGGGCAGGGTAACAGCCTGATCAAAATGACAGGGTTGGTGGCGCAGGCTCTCGGCAAGAAGCCCACTATTGCGATTAAGCCGACGCAAGTGGGCGAGGTGACGCACTATGTGGCCGATATCAGCAGGGCGCGCTCTCTGCTGGGGTACGATCCGAAAGTGCCCCTGGAAGAAGGGATACAAAGGGCGGTGGAGTGGAACCGAGAGTGGAGCGCGAACAAGGGCAACGACCAGAATATGCAACCATGACGGACCAGAAACGTTTTACTAGTAGAGTGATGTGCAACGGAATTAGGATGTCTCGCATAGATGATATTCTGGGGCGGACAACGGTCCGTCCTTCTTTTTGGTAAAGTTTAACCGCATTACATAGAAGGTCGAGGGTATTTGTTACATTGAGAATGGATCTGAGAAAGAAGATAGTGCCATGTGCAACGGCTTTGGTTACGCTGGTGCTGCTGGTCGCGCCAATGGCGGCAGACATCGGCAGGCATGCTGGAGCACAGTCGGCGGGGCGGATGTACGCGGAGACGGGCAAGACGCTCGCTCCTGAGTTTGTGCGCTTTTTTGACGCCAACGGGGGTGTGCCTTTGCTGGGCTACCCGCTCACCAACCCTGAGACAGAGGGCGGATTCGAGGTGCAATATTTAGAGAGAGCCCGTATCGAGTACCACCCCGAGAACGCGGGCACGCAATATCAAGTGCAGCTTGGCCTGCTCGGCTCGATCCAGACGGCAGGCAGACAGTTCGCGCCGGCGAACAGTGATATAGCGTCTACCACGCCCACGCGCCTCTATTTCCCCGAAACGCAGCATACGATGTCGGGTACTTTCCTCGATTACTGGCAAACAAAGGGAGGGCTGGCGCTGTTCGGCTACCCGATCTCTGAGCCTGTAACCGAAAACGGGCTGACCGTGCAATATTTCCAGCGCAACCGCTTTGAGGAGCACCCTGAACAGGTGGGCACCCAGTATGAGGTGGCGCTGGGCCTGCTGGGGCGCGATATGCTGGAGCAGCGCGTGAAGGTCACGGATACTAACGTGAGCCTCAAGGTGTATGGTTACGAGGAGGGCTTCTATACGCCACCGGGTGACTCAGTGGCACCATACCCACGCGTAGACCTCACCAAGATGGGGCCGCTAAAGCTGCGCAGCTACAGGCTGATAGTGCTTGAGAATCGCTTTATCAAGCTGAGCATTATCCCCCAGTTGGGGGGCAGGCTGTACGAGGTGGTCTACAAGCCTACAGGACATGACGAGCTGTACCGCAACCCTGTCGTGAAGCCTGCGCCATTCTCAGATAAGGGGTGGTGGCTGGGAGCGGGCGGGACCGAGTGGGCAGCACCCACGGACGAACACGGCCTGATGGAGTATCTGCCGTGGGACGCTGAAGTCGTGTACAACAGCGACGCGGGCGCGACGGTGAGTGTATCGGCGACCGACAAAAAGACCGGCATGAAAGTGACGGTCGGGATTACGCTTAGCCCGGAAGAGAGCGCCTACACCATAGCGGCCAGGATGGAGAACTTCACCGGTAAGCCACAGCAGGGGCAGTTGTGGACCAACGCGATGGTAGCGCCTGGGGGCACGAACCATGTGCCGGCCAACTTGAAATGGACCCTGCCGACAAAGCAGGTCGTTGTGCACAGCACAAGCGATCCAGGCTTGCCTGCTGAACACGGTGCTGTAAGTTGGCCCCAGTATGGCGACCGCGATCTGTCTAACAGCGCGACGTGGGGCGGCTGGCTGGGTGGGTTTGCTCTGCCAAGCGCCGACCGGGGCGAGTTCGCGGCGGTATATAACCCGGAAGCCGACGAAGGGCTGGTGAAGACCTTCTCGAATAAGACGATGCCCGGGCTCAAGTTCTTCGGCTGGGGATCGGGCGTGAACCCAGCCATTTACACCGACGACGACTCTTCCTATGCCGAGCTATGGGGAGGTATCACGCCTACCTTCTGGGACTACGCGACCTTCCCTTCAAACAGCGCGCTTGGTTGGGTAGAGCGCTGGCAGCCCGTGGCGCACACCGGTGGCATAAGCCTCGCGAGCGGGTGGGGGGCGGTGTCGGTATCGGGGCGGACGGTGAGCATCTTGCCCGTGAGGCGCATAGAGGGCGCGAAGTTGATAGTGCACACGGCGTCAGGCGCGACTAACACCTATACCTTCAGCGCCGAGCCGGACAGAGCCGCATCTGTGAGCGTGGCGGGCGAGCCTGTCGAGATAGAGGTCGTCGGCGCGGACGGCACCAGCCTGCTGAAAGGCGTGCCTGTCCACTAATCATTAGTCGAGCCGGTTACCTGGCCGAGTTCCACTCCTTCGCGTAGTCCTGCACGGCGAAGTAGGAGGGGCGCTTGCTGCCGTCGCGGCGGATGATGCCCCAGGCTATGCGCTCATCGTTGAGGTCGGTCGACACGTTGGGGAGGGCCATGTTCAGTTGGAAGAGGAACATAGGACCCATCCAGGGGTACCGGTCGCGAGCCAATCGGAAGGCATCCCCTATATATTGCGCCTGCTGTTCCTCGCTGTTCTGAGCGGCGTATTCGTAGCCGGGGGCTGGAGTGTGCGTGCTGGCCCAGCCAAACTCGGTGAGCCACATCTGCTTTTGGGCGTCGCCATTCTCAAGCATCACCTGGCGAAGCTGCTCAACGCGGCGAAAATAGAAGCTGGGGTCGTCGTTCCAGCCGGGGCCGGGGCCGGGCTTGTCTGGGTAAAAAGTGTCGGGTGGGTTAGCGTTGGAGCCTGGGTGTGCGCCGAGCACATCGAAGTAGCCCTTTAGCTCGCCTCCATTGTATGCGTACATGAGGCGCAGGAAGATCACATCGTCCACAGCCACCAGGGGATTGTTCTCGCCGGTGGGGGTGAGGGCCGCCGAGATAACCACGGCAGTTGGATCGCTGGCCTTTACGCCTCGATAGCCCGCTTTGAGTAGTTCGGCGTACCGAGCCGAGATAACATACAGGCCAACCTCGCGTTGCAGGTTCGGCTCGTTCCACATATCATAGCCGATCACTTTGCCTTTGTAGCGTGCGGCCACCACCTTCATGAACTGTTCGAGGTCAGCAGGGTCGCGCAGTTGTCCCTGCGTGTCCTGCGCCCAGCCGGGGGCGTGCACAGGGTTCAGAACGACATGAATGCCGGCCTGGGTAAGTGCGTCGATGCCGTTGTCGAGCAGAGGCCAGTTGAACACGCCCTGTTGCGGCTCTACGAAGTTCCACGATAGTTGGTGCTCGACATATTTCACGCCCAGGTCGGTAGTCCAGTCTACTACGGGCTGGGGGTCGTGTTCATATATCCACACGTCCAGGCCAGGCGCGGCTTTCGGCCCGGACATTAGTGGGTAATGGTCGGGCCCCGAAGAAAGGCCGATGACCTGTATTCCGTTCGCGTCGGGAGCAGAAGGTGCAGATACCGCATCGTGCCGGAACTTGCCCAACTGAGATAGCAGCACATCGTAAGGCTTGGCGTTCTCGGGGTGGTATTCAAACACGGCCCGCTCGAAATACTGCACGCGATACGTGTTGCCGTCGAGGTCGTTCTTCTCCATGAACTCGTCGGAGATAGGGAAGCCCTGTTGGGAGAGGCCACCATGTGAGTTCCAGTAATCGAGGAAGAGCCCGCCCACTCGGTGGCCAGTTTCGGGGAAGAGCACGGAACCATCTGAGGTGTTGGGTTCCTGGCCGGGAGCGCCATCCGGGTACTTTTGCTTATAGAGGAAGTTGCCGAGCAAGCTAAGCAGCACGTTATTGGGCGCGGAGTTTTCGGGGTGATACTCCATAACAGCGCGCTCGAAATACTGGACTGTGTAGATCTTGCCGTCGGTGTCCGACTTCTCCTGTATTTCTTCCGAGATAGGAAAGCCCTGTTGAGCAAGGCCGCCATGTGCGTTCCAGTAGTCGAGGAAGAGGCCGCGCACCGTTTTGCCCGTCTCGGCGAATGTTTGCACACCACGGCCAACCGGAGCGGTGGAAGCAGAACCGCCCACAATCACGTCGCCTTCCATACCGGGGTGGAACTCACAGAAGTAGTGATAAGTACCGGGCACGGTGAATGTCATGCTCCAGGTGTCACCGGGTTTTACTTCGGGTGAGACATTCACTTCGGGGCCGTTCAGGATGGCGACGTTGTGGGACAGCGGGCCGGGGTTTGTCCACTGAACGGTCCCTCCCACCGGTATGCTGATGTTGGCGCCATCAGCAGGCTGAGTCGTGTTCTGATACGAGTGGTCATTCATTTGCAGCGTGTAGTCGGTCGCGTGTGTGACGTTGATGCTGCCCGCGAAGAGTGCATAGCCCGCTAACGGGGCTACGAGCATAAATAGCGCTCGTATCACGAGGCGCAGAGGGTTTGCCTGCGTTGCCTGCAATTGCGTTTTCATAGGATCCCCTTTTCCAGAGGCAAAATTGTAAAGAGCGTGCCGATTATGTGAGAGTATTATACGGGGAGGGGATACGGGCAATGCTGAGGCAAGAACTTGCCTGCGGTTCTTAGCTCATGCCGGGTAGAGTTGGGCTTGACTGAAGTATGGCGCTAAAACTGTGGCTCCGCCTGCTAGAAGTCAACACCGATGGCAGTTCGGCCCCGGCGGTCGAGGACGATGCGCACGCCTTCTTGAAGGACGCCCGCGAAGAACCACATGGTGTGTTCCTGCTTGAGGACGCGGATCGTGCCGCCGGTGGTCACTTCTTCGCCGGGCATGAGGGTTTTGCCGAAGCCCCACCTGAAAGGATAGCGGTAAGGGCCTCCGCTGCCGCTGTTGCCATCCCAGTCAACGCCTGCCCGCCACAGGCCCGCCTTGTCTATCCACTGGCCGCCTTCTATGGACGAGTAGCTATCGTTGGTGGTGTAGGTGTAGCCGGGGTCAGGGCCCTGTGTGCGCAAGGGCACATTTCCGGTGTTCTTCAGCTTGATCGTAACGCTGATCTCGCCCCCGGCGATGATCTGAGTGGGGGTGAAGTCTACACTCAGCAGGGTAATACTTGGCACGCCGCCACCCGTGATAGTGACGGGGGTGCTGGCCTCAACCCTGTTGCCAAGGGTGTCGTCGGCGCGCACGGTGGCGGTGTAGACGCCATCGGGCAGGGTGTTGCCCAGGGCGTCTTTGCCGTTGACGACGACGTTTTGCTCGCCCGGCCCCTTCTTTGTAGGCGCGAGCATGGAGGTCTTGTCGCCCGTACTGCTAAATAGATTGGCCGACAGGGTAGCGGTCATGTCGGTGCGGAAGGTGAGCTCGCCCACGTCGTCTATCGCGTCCTGGTTGGGGGAGATCGTGGTGGGGTGGGCCAGAAGGTTTTGCAGATTAGGCACAGCGTCTGTTACGGCAGCAACCGTGAAGGTAACGCTGCCGGTAGCGAAGTTGCCCGATGTGGAGTATGACATGATCTCAACAGTGTAGTCACCTGCGGGAGCTACAGACCGCACGAGGGTAGCGCCGGACCCAGGGAGCGCGGTACCCCGCGCCACGGTTCCATTGAACCGCACGATATGGTCTCCGGCTTTTTGTGCGCCCGAAAAGAGAGCGGACTTCACAGGCCCGTCTAACATGACGGTAACATTGCCGTCGCGGCCAAGAGTGTAGCTCACCTGAATAGAACCGGCAGGCTTGCCTATGCCGGAGGAGCCTGGCACAAGAGTATCGCTGGAAACGCGCACATTGGAGACGGCGTCACCCGAGGCTGAGCAGCCTGCAAGGAGGAGCAGGAGCGCCAGCAACATGGGCCAGATGGCAATTCTTAATTTTGAATTCTTAATTCTTAATTGGGGATGCATCATAGGTCAGACTAATCACTCGCGGAGGGCGGCGCGCAGCTCGTCGGGTTGAAGGATGGCGTTGCCCCACTTGCGGACTACAATGCCCGCGCCGTAGTTGGCAAGGCGGGCCGCGTCGAACAGGTTGGTGCCTGCGCAAAGACCCAGGGTGACGATGGCGATCACGGTATCGCCCGCGCCCGTTACGTCAAACACCTCAGACGTGTTAGTGACGGGGATGTGGCAATAGCCGCTATCGCGGTCCAGCACGGACATGCCTTCGGAGCTGCGAGTGACTATGACGGCGCGCGCACCCAGGTCGGCCAGAAGCTCGCCAAGGCCCTCCTGGAACTCGCTTTCAGTCTTGAGAGGTCTGCGCAGGGCTTCTTCGGCTTCGGGCTGGTTGCACTTGACGATGTCGAAACCGTGGAACTGGCTCAGATCGCCCTGCGAATCGACTGTAGAGAGCTTGCCCAGGCGCGACGACCACGAGCGCAAGCAATCAATCACGCCGGGTGTGAGTGTGCCGCTTTTGTAGTTGCTGATGAGCACGGCATCGCATTCAGGCAGCAGCTTTTCTATCGAGGCTATCAGGCCGCGCTCTACATCGCCGCTGATGGGCCTGCGATCAACGTGGTCAATGCGGGCAACCTGCTGGAGCATAGTGGAGGTGACGCGGGCCACAATTCGCTTCTTGGCCGTTGTGGGGCGAGCAGGGTCAACGACGATACCATGAGTGTCGACGCCATACCCGCTCAACTCCTCCATCATTTCCGTGCCCGAGAGGTCGTCGCCTACCACGCCCGTTAGGTAGGCTTTAGCGCCCAGCGAGGCAACAGTGCAGGCAGGACTGGTGCCGCCGCCGGGAACGCTATATTCCCGCAGGTATTCGAGCACAGGGATAGGGGCCTCACGCGAGAGGCGAGTGGGCCTGCCAATGGTGTACTTGTCGAGGATCAGATCGCCGACGACGAGCACGCGCACTCCGCCGAAGCGATCTATTACGCTTTCAAGCAACCGCCGCGACGCTATGTCTATGCCGTGTTTGAGTGTGGTCATCGGTTAATTCTAAATTCTTAATTTTGAATTCTTAATTAAGGGAGGGTCGTCGGTCGTCGTGTCGCAACTACTTCAGCCGCTGAATGGCGAAGAAGAGGGCCATTGCCAGCCAGAGCAGGGTGTACTGGTTCACGTAGAAGGGAATATTGTCCAGGAAGGAGATGCCGCCGAACTGGGGGTGGTTGATGCCGCCGAGGCTTACTATTTGCCACCAGCCCAGGCGCATTACAACATGGCTAAGGAAGAAACCGAAGAGGACAGACACGATGGCGACGGCACGCAGACCGGGGCCGCGCTTCTGGTTGGCGGCAGCGGTTACAGCTTCAGGGACGGCGATGCCCATCAGCAGGGCTGCCCAGAACTCGAACGCAGGGAATACGCCCATAATGATGCCGACGATGGCAGCCGCGCCAAGACCCGCCACGGCGCTCTTGACGTAATAGTCGCTGCTTACCGCGTAGGTGGGGAGCACCTGCAGATTGGCACACTGGTAGCACTTGAAACCCACGGGGGTGCTGACCCTGCATTTGGCGCAGATCGGCTTGTTGCAATTGCTACAGCGCAGGTAGGTCTGCACGGTAGGGTGGTTCGCGCAGTACATGGGAACTTCGGGATCGTATCCACTGAAATCTTGAATTGCCATATTTTCTCCGGAGGCACGTGCTCAGGCTTGAGCGCGCTCTTTAGTATCTGATCCTGTGCCTCTTATTGTTTGCCATAGAACCAACAGGCCGAAAACCAACACTTGTAATATACGCTTCCAGCGCCAGGGCTGCATCACTAACCGGAACAACCACTCCAGACCGAGCCGCCGCACCAACGCCGGAGCGAGCAACACACGACCCGAAAGGTAGTCGAACACTCCACCTACGCCCATTGCCACTTTCACGCTGGGCGGTAGTTCTATGCTGTGCGCGGCTATCCAGAGGTCTTGCCTGGGTGCGCCGAACGCCACCAACAACACATCGGGCCGGGCCGCCCACAGGCGCTTACGTATTTCGGGCCAGTCTTCGTCGTGTGGAGAGCCCGAGTATGTAGCCGCGATTGTTGCGCCAGGGTGCTTTTGCTGCAAGGCAGCAGCAGCTTTTTCGGCGACACCGGGAGCCGCGCCGAGCAGATAGAGCGAATAGCCTCCCTTTGCAGAGAGAGCGCCCAGTTGGTCGACCATGCCAACGCCGGTAGCTCGCCCACGGAAGGGTCGCCGCAAGAGCTTGCCCGCCAGTATAATGCCTACACCGTCGGGAGTACACAGGTCGGCACGGTTCAGGGTACTCTTGAAGACTGGGTTGCGCCTGGCCTCCATTACAAACTCGGGGTTGACTGTACAGACCTGGTGGAAAGCCGGAGGCGTCTCGTCGAGGAAGCGCGACAGCAGCAAACCGGCATCTTTCTGGTCGCAGTTATCTATGTAAACCCCGAGTATGTTGCGCCTCTGCAAGCGTGCTCCTTGTTCGTCTGGTATCCAGGTAAAGTATAAAGCCTTTGATGGGGTGGGGCAAGGCAGGGAGAGTCGTAGATCGTAAGTCGTAGATCGTAAGTCATGCGCCATTGCTAATCGGACCTAGGCTTGTCATGCAGGGTCCGGGCCGGAGGAATTATTGAAGATAAGCCGACCCGGTAGCCTTTGTCATTCTGAACGAAGTGAAGAATCAGATGGGTAGGCCTTTGATTGCAGGTACACCCCGGTACTCAAGGCTCATTGCAGAACTTCCTCCATCGAGAGGCAGGCTGAAAACCGTGCACAAGTCCACGAGGCTAGAGACGTTTCTTTCGCGCGCTGCGCAACTGCTCATCTTCGACTTTGCTTATGCCCTCCATGCGAAGGGCCATACGGCTTACTATAGGTACCCGAAAAGGCCCAGCAACCAGTAAATAGGCTTCTTGCTTCGTCACGGCTAAGCGTTTAGCAAGTAGGCGCAGCCACAACCACCAGCCCAGCAGCAAACCTGCGCAGATACATATGGTAAAGCCTAGCACAAATGGGATAATCTGCAGGCAGCCGGTCCAGCCAATAAAAGACAGCTGCGGGTATCCCAGAATCCTCTCCCCCATCTTAAACATCACTAGAGACGCCAATGCTCCTATTACGAAGCCACCTCCGGTGAAGAGCGACTCCGTCGCTAGGATCAAGTTGTTTCGATGCGGCTTATCGGAAGGATGCTGCGAAGAATCATTATGCTGAGTAGGCAATTGTGGACCTCCAGAGCTTCAGGCATATGAGATGGATAGGGATCTGTCAGCGAGGTCTAAATCGGCTCCTAATACACAGCGTGGCAAGGAGGTTGATTCTTCACTTCGTTCAGAATGACAAGGCCAAGTATGTGCGCCTCGTTCCTTCATCCTCGCCACTCGAACACGTCTCAGACAAAACGCCCCCTCATCGGCCAGCAGACTACCGTGCATGACTTACGATCTACGACTTACGATCTACGACTCGCTCCAGCATGTGCTGCAAAATCGCGGCGGCTACTTCCTCCACAGACTGCTTGCCATCTACTGTGATGATGTTCTCGCCTTCGGAGCGAGCTTGCTCTATGAGGCGCAGGTAGTTGGCATAGACGGGGCGGAGGCGCTCGTCGGTCTCGTACAGCTCGACGTAGTTGCCGCGCTTCTCGATACGCGACTGGCTCACTTCGGGCGGCACGTCTATGAAGAAAGTCACGTCGGGCGCGATAGACCGATTGTTGAGCGACCGCACCCACTCTTGCCCCAGTGATGCACCCTGGTAGGCATAAGACGACAGGCGGTAGCGGTCGCACACGACGTGTGTACCTGCCTCCAGGCGAGGCACTATATCGGCCCGCAGGTGGTCGAGGCGGTCGGCGGCATAGAGTAACGCCATCACGTCGTCGCCGAGTGACTGGTTGGGAGGATAGACGAGGCGGTGGGACAGGCCCTGCCGGATGACTGAGCCGATTGGCCCGCTCGTCGGCTCTTTGGTGGCCAGAGCCTTCATACCATGCTGCATAAGTCCGGCCTGAAGTAAAGCCGTCTGCGTGCTGATACCGGCCCCATCAGGCCCCTCAAGCACAATGAACAGCCCTCGTTTCGCGCCAACCTCACCTGCCATGCGAACACCTCTCTTTCGTTGGGATTATATCACGAAGTGACGAGTGACCGGTGACCGGTGACCGGTGGCCAGTGACCGGTGACCGGTGACCAGTGGCCAGTAAGACGACCGACGACCTCGCCCGTCGCCACTTATCACTACTGGTCACCGGTCACTGACCACTGATCACTTCGTGAGCCGGTAGCGCTGTAGCCACATGCCACGCACTTCATGTGGGTCGCCCAGCGGTTGGAGGCCGGAGGTGGAGGAGGTCCAGGTTGAGGTGAAAATGGCGGGCTTGTCGGTCATGAAGCCGAAAGTGGATACGCCATGGGTGCGCATCTGGGCTGCCCAACGCGTAAGTTCATCGTCGCCCTCGGCCAGCATTATGGGGCGCGAGTAGAAATCTGCAGCAAGATTGAGGGGGAGCCACCACTCATCCGTGACGAGAGGCTCCTGGGCGGGCATGGTGTTCGCCAGGGTAAGCCAGTCACGAACCTGTGCGCGCTCGTCGTAGAGGGCAACGTAGCCGCGCAGGCTGAACAGCAGGCCGGTGGCAGCCAGCAGGATCGCTAGGGCTGTGAGCAGGGCTCGCGGCTTTGGTGCGGTCGCCGTGTCCTGAACACCGGCAGTGGTGAAAAGCTCACGCGACAGACTCAGAGCGCCCAGTATGCCCAGCACGACCAGCGCGGGGTACGCCGACAGAAGGTAGCGCTGGCCCCATTCCGCCCTGCTGATGGGACCGAGGCCGCTCAGCGCGCTGATTATGATCGTGTGGGCGACCACCCAGAGCAGCGTCAGGGCGTAGAGAATGCCATGCTTCGTGATCCCGTAGGGGGTGAGCACATTCGCGGGAGGCCACAGCGCCAGGGCAATAAATGGGCTGGCCACCACGAAACCGTGCAAGTTGTGGTAGGGCTGGGGCATGAGGGCAATAAAGATGCTCGATATGCACACGCACACCAACCCGAGTACAAACAGAGCCGCCTGCCACGATTGGCCCAGAGTCTCCCATTTGTGGGCAAGCGCCCTGCAAAGCGCGGCCACGACGCACGCCACCGTGCCGCCGACGCCCAGAAAGCCGACCCACAACGGGAAGACGGGGGACGAGGGGAAGGTCTGCGGACCAAGGAGGAAGTCAGGCACGACGCCCCAACCCGCGCTCACTATATAGCGGAGGGCGGGTAGCTCGAATCCGCCTGACGCGCCCCCGGCCACTGGGCTGGCGCCCGCGAAGTACCAGGTGGCGTGCAGAGGCAGGAGATTGCCTTCTGTTACCACGTAGAAGAGCCACAAAGGCACGAGCGCCAACAGGAAGGCCCCCAGCCACCATAGGAACCTCCCACGCCACGGAGGGAAGCGCAACGCCAGCAGGAGATACACCAGCCCCATTACGACGGCAAGCACATATAGCTCAGAGCGGAAATAGACGGAGATCGCGAGGAAGACGCCGCACCATGCAGGGGCTGGAAGGCGGCGGAAAGAACGCACAAGACGCGAGGAAGAACGCTGGGGAGGTGGATCAGTGATGAGAACCTGGCTGCTCCGAACAGCGAACAGGAGGCTCAGGGCCACCAGCATGGCGGCCAGTGTGTTCTCGAAGAAGAGTAGAGCGTAAAGGGAGAGGGGGGTCGCCAGCCCAACGAGGGGAGCGGCCACCCACGCAACGCGGCGAGGTATGTCCAGCGCGAGAGCAAGGCGGTAGGTCGCCCAACAACCACCCAGCCCGGCCAGGAACGGCACGACATAGAGCCCCCAGAACCCGAACAGCTTCCATGGTATGCGCGTCAGCAGGCCCAGAAAGATGGGCCACTGAAGGTAGATGCGGTCCTGGCCGCCGTAGGGGGCGACAAAGTATAGCTTTTCGCGGAATGGCACGAACTGCAACTGGGGGTCAAGCTGGCGGGCCGGATAGTTTATGGAGTAATCGAGGCCGAACGGGGTGAGACGCAGGTTGCGCACCTGCAAGTATTTCCCGCCCGTATCGTGGTGGGTCAGTCCCTCGGGCGGCATGATCGCCAGCGCCACGCCGTAGAGGATAGCGGTGATCGCCAGCACTATTGCCAGCGGGTGAGATGCGAGGCGAGAGACGCGCAGCGCCATGTGCGAGATGGTAGGCACGCAATATTATACCGCAGGTGCATGGGGCTGCGCGGTTTACGGCTCGTTGGAGCGGAGGACGAACTCTTCCAGTTGCTGGAAGGCGCGTTTGGCGCTGGGCCAGCGGACCGTATATTTGCTTTCGCGGCCTTTGCCCGCCATCTCTATTCTGATGAGGCCTGATATTCTGAGCTCGCGGATGTGGTGCGAGACCGTGGGCAGGCTCAGCTTTAGCTCGATGGCGAGCGACTGGGGAGAGCGCGGCTCAACAGCCAACAAGCGGAGCAAACGCAGGCGGGTGGGGTCGCCCAGGGCACGCAGCACGAGCAAAGCATCGTCAGGCACAGACTCGCCGGGGACAAGCCTGTAACCCGCAGGGCGCGCGCCCCAGGCGAGAAATAGCTCGCGGTCAGCCGGGTCAAAGCGCACAACGAAGGGGTGTGACCAGATAGATGGGATCAATATGAGCTTCTTCAGGTCTATATCTTCGCTGAGAGTAAAGCCGTTCGACAGGCGTTCAATCATGTCCGGCACGGTGGTGGTCTTCAACAGTGCCTGGGCATCAGTCAGCATCTTTTTAAGCGCAGGACCAACGCGCTTTTCCTCTTCCGCAAAGTATACCGCCTGATACTCGCGCAACAGGGATATGTAACGCTGCTTCAGGCCAACCGGGTCGCCCATATCGGTCAAGAGGCGGCGAACATCGGCGACCGTGGGGGCAGAGCGATTGCCCGATTTGCTGATGATACGCCTGTACTCTTCTACGTCAACGTCGGTGAGCCGCCTGCCCGAAACGGCTTTATCCGTAATACGAGCCAGGCCTGCGTCATCCACCAGGGGCAGATGTATTCTCTCCGAGAATTGCTGGTCGGGTATGCTTTCGAGCAGTTCTATGAAGCGGTCTACGTTCTTCGGCTGGTCCATACTGTGGACCAGGTGCATAGGGGTGCGGGTGAAGTAGCTGAAGGGGAAACTGAAGAAGAGCTTGAGATCTGCCTGCGATTGCTGGGAAAGGCGCTTGCGCACACCTGCCGACCAGGGAGCCGGGATGCCGTGCTCCTTGGGGCGCATTATGGTGTGGAAGCTAAAAAGCAACTCGTAGGCTGTGCCCCAGTCCCATTCCAGCACCTTCGCCAGCGGGTCCTCGTTATGTTTAGACTTTGACACGTCCGACTTTCGTGCTGCCGGGTGGGTGCCGTTTAATCGAGTTTCTTCACTTATATCAGCCATAGTTTGTGCTCCAAAGCTAGCAGAGATGATAGGTAGTCGTAGGCCATTATGTAAAGTATTACGTGCGAGAGATAGAGGTCGCGAATTCGTCAGCCCTGTTATGTGCAGCCAGTGCCGCACGTACATAGGCACCGATCAACGGGTGCTTGCGCCCTTCCAATGCCGATCTTTCAGGCTGGTAGAGGGTTGCGAAGAAGAAAGGATGGTGAGAGACAGGCAGTTCCAGCACGCGCATGTCGCCGTCGGTGTCCCAGCCTGTCAGGAGGATACCACCGTTTGTGAGGGCAGATTTGTATTCAGGGTTGAGGCCGAAGCCGCAGTTATATTCCTCAATGGTTTCGTTTGTGCCGTAGATCAGGCTGATCCTGGAACCCGGCTCGAAGAAGATGGGGCCTTTTACGTCGCGCAGGGAGCAGACGAGCGGGGTAACGAATAATACTGAAGCGTCCGGGTTCGACTCGGCGTGGTCGGCGTCTTCGATATGCAGGACGTTGCGCGCATATTCAATTAGGACGTGCTGGCAGCCACCGCAAGTACCCAGGAACGGTATGCCGCTCTCACGGGCCAGGGTGATGACATCTAGCGCGCCTGCCATGCTGTCGTAAGGGCTCGCGGGTGTGAGCCATAGTCCGTCGAAATGGCGGGCATAGGTGACATCCTGCGCCAGGGAACGCGTCGGGAGCCACTCGCAGTCTACGTCGCAGCCCACATCTTCGGCTGCCATCGCAAGTGCGAGAGGTATGGCCTTATGCGCCTTGACCTCAGCGCGAAAATCGCCCACGAGGCCTATTCGTATCTTCTGCGACATATATGGCTCCTCCTGAAGCTGTATATCTCCTCATTAGCATGGGATTATAGTATGCAAGCGTCCAGAGTGCAAGCCGCCCTGAGGCGAGTCGCTGATCGTAAGTCGCTGATCGTAAGTCATACATCCGCGACAAGGGTGGCGAACCCCGTTCCTCTGTCATTCTGAGCGTAGCGAAGAATCAGTTGGCTAGCCGTTCCGTTCTTACATGCGCATCGCGTCTGCCTGCAAGAAAATCAGGCGCACAGCATGATATTTCGTCCCTCAACGACGCCTGACTTACGATCAGCGACTTACGATCTACGACTCCCCGTCAGCGACTGCTATCCGCTCGCTGATGGGCGGGTGGCTGTAGAACAGGGTGCGCACCCAGGCAGGAGGGTCCGCCTCCGATAGGTTCTGGCCCGCCAGCTTCAGCATTACCGAGCGGAAGGCGGGGGCGTTGCCCGTCGTTTTGAGCGCGTAGAGGTCGGCGGCGCGCTCTCTTTGCCTCGACAGGAAATTGGTCAGGGGCATGGTCAACAGACCGAATATGCTCATCGCAGCCACAAATACAGGAAGCGATGCAACATCGTCCACTCCGCTATAGCCAAATGCGAGTACCCCCCAGGCCAGCAGCACCGAAGCGAACCACATCCCAACGGCTACAATCACGGCCTCGAAGCCGAGACCCCACAGCAGGTCGTTGTGGACGTGGTGCGCCAGCTCATGCGCCAACACTGTCTCGATTTCGTCGTCCGTGTAGTTGGCGAGCAGCGTATCGCCCAGGATAATACGCCGCGTGCCGCCGAGGCCCGCCAGCATAGCGTTGGCGGTCGTGGTGCGGCTGCTCATGTCCATCTTATAGACGCCGCGCACCTTCGCGCCCGCGCTCTCGGCCAGTCGGGTCAGGCGCGCCACCAGTTCGGGGTTGTCGAGAGGCCGTATTTTGTAAAAGAGCGGCATGAGCAGGAGCGGAGCCAGCCATAACGATGCAGCAGAGAACAGCCAGAGGAGAGCGGCCATGAATACCCACCACCAGGCTGGGAACTCACCGAGCAGCCAGTAGAGCACTTCAAGTCCGGCGATGCCGATCACAGCGGTGAGCACAAGGCTCTTGACGCTATCCAGCACCCAGCCGGCCACGCTCTGAGTGTTCAACCCATAGCGAGTCGGGAGGGTGTAGCCCGAGTAGAAGTCGAGGGGAAGGCTGATGAGGAAGAAGGTTGCGCCCAGCACGAGTCCGTAGAGGGCTACGGTAACGAGATAGGGGCCGCCGAATTGTGCTGCCCAGTCGCGCAACGCAGAGGAGAGGCCCGTTAGGAGGAAAAGCGCCAGGATAAGGACGAAAATACCCATCTCGATAAAGGAAAGCCTGCGCTGTATACGAGCGTATTCTTTTGCGAGGCCCTGACGCTGTGGGTCCAGGCTAGACAGTGCTGTCATTACGCGCGCTTGCGGCTACTTCCCATGCCGGGGCATCTGCGATCTTCCAATCGGCCACCCAGCCACGCTGGACGACGCACAGGTCAACGGGGTCCGCTCCGGCCTCAGCCTCGGCAGCGCCTTCTCTGAGCGCGACGGCTTCCCGGGAATACCAGACGGGCACGCCTGCCAATTCCTCGCCGCTTTCCAGCTTGAGAGAGATAGGGCGTGACTGGGATACGTTGTGGTCCAGGAAGGCGGCCAAACGCTTGCGATAGGCCTCGCGTCTGCTTGCCAGCGCATCGAACGGCACGCCGAAATATGCGGCCAGTTTGCGCAGCATCTCATCGTCATCGCCCATGCGCCTGTGCTTGACCTCGATCAAATGCACGTCCCTAGAGCTAACGCCGCTGCCTTCTGCTATCTCCCACGGGGTTAACCCGCCTTTTGCGGCACGCTGGTATCTAATGTAATCACTCAGGCTCATAGTGTTGTCCTCGTGGTACGTGATAAGTGATAAGTGAGAGGACTGACGACCGACAGCAGCCGGCTTAACCGTCCATTTTTCACTTATCACTTATCACTTATCACGCTATACGCCACGGTCCTCGTCCATACTATCGGATTCGGGGATAACAGGCTCACCTACGTGGTCGGAGTCGATATCTGACTGTGGCACGGGCACAGGTAGCGGTGCCTGGGTACTGGATTTGGCTTTGGGCTGGCGAGTGCGCTTCTGGGCTGGGGGCGGCGTTTCGTCTGAAGAAGATGTCGAGGCGCGCTTGTAGTAAGCGACTGCGAGCTTGCGCAGGACGAGGTCGTCCCCGCTGCCGTCGGTGCTGATCGTTATGGTATAGGGCGTGAAGTCGGTGATCACTCCGCGCACTTCTTCTCCATCAAACAGCTTGAACGTGAAAAGTGCGCCTGCTTCTTTTTGTGCAGCCAGGTACTGGGCTTCCTGGTCTATCTGGCCGCCGGGCCACGGGCCGTAGCCTTTCTTGCCGGGCGCGATCTCCTCGGCCATAGCGCGTACACGCTTGATCCAGTCTTTGGCTTCCGGGCGGGTCAGGTCGCCCAGCTTCTTGCCGAGGCGCTCTTCAAGCTGAGCGACATCGATCTCCAGCTTGATGGCGAGCCTTTGAAGTTCCTGCAACTGGCCGCTACTGATCGCGCTGGGCGGTGAGGGAGGCTTAGGGTTGCTGCGAGCAGCACCTGCTTCCCGACCGTTGCTGCCTCTTGTGTGTGACGCCGCCCCTGCGGTACCTGCTCTGGGCGGGCGCTGGACGACAACGGGCTGTGGGTCCGGACCGGCGCTGTGTGCACGACCATCCACAGGCACGCTATGCGACGGAGCCGGGGCGGGTGCCGGAGCCTGTGCAACACTGGGCGGTGGAGCAGGTCTGGGTGCCAGAGGCTGCGAAGGTGAGTAGCCGGGAGTCTGGGATAGGGAAGACGGTGCTACCGTGGTCCCTGCACGGGGCATTATATCCTCTATACCTACCCACAATGCTTTGGCAAGTATTTTGGCATGAGCAAGAGTCATAGCAAGATGCCCTTCCTCGTATTCGGTAATAACCCGCGCAGGTATGCTGGCCTTCGCCGCCAATTGTGACACAGTTAACCCTTTTCGTTCACGCAAGTTGCGAAGCGTACTCATTACATTAGCTCCTGGTATTCCAAAACCGATTGTAGAACATGATGCCCCTACTCACGGACCCGGGATGGCGGATAACGTGATAGATAGACCGAAAGCGAAGCAACGCTCTACCCCTGCATCTCTATTTATAGCACTTTAGTCGATATACGGGCAACGGGGCAGCCAGCCAGAGATCATCGAGACGAGCGAACATCGCTCATAACAAGGACGACGCTGAATGCCGCAGCCGCCAAACCCACTCCATAAGCCAGTATGGAATCCGGCCCGTTAAACACCAGCAAAACGATGCCAACGAGTACACCAAGGGACGCGGTCAGGCGTATCTGTAGTTTGGAACTGTTGGGCCGAAGCCACAACCACTGACGAGATCCCCCTGGCATATGCCCCACCAGCAGTTCATAGCCCCCGATCATGATTGCAATAACCCCAATCCCTGTCGCGAGTATGCTAATCATTATCCCTCCTGTGCCGACTTTCACAGACGATACTGAGTTTGCAAATATGCCCGAGACTCTTGTTCTTCAGACCCCGGTCTACGCCCGCCGGTTCGAATCAAGAGCCTGTTGCACGGCTTTTGATTCCTCGTCTGAGAGGGACACAGACGAAGCGCCGCCTTTGACAGGCTTGGCGTAGAAACGCGTCATTGCGCGGCTATGCAGGCTGCTGATCACAATGCCGTCACCCCTGCCGTCCAGCAGGGCGACGGCGAAGCTCTGGTCGCCGCCTGTTTCCTGGAAGGGGTTGAACCTCACAAGGCCAATGTGCTGAACGCTGCCCTTGAGCGTGATGCCCATGCTTTGCAGGGCCTTTTCGTGCGCAGCAATGTCACCGACAGCTTTGTCCAACTGCCGGCCCTGGCCCGTTATTACCTCTCCCAGCGATGGAGTTGTGCCGCCACCCGGTCCTGCTGCCATTTCGGCACCGGCCATCAAGCCCGTATAGCGGCGCTCAACGGCGCGCAGACGCAGCCATAGCCAGATTAATATAAGCGCAAGCAGGACAGCTAATCCAAGGCCCGCCCACGCCACTAACTCGCTCGTTTGCATATATACCCGTCTCCTGACGCGAGATGGAGTTGTGCCGATTCTATATGACTACGCACGCTTTGTCAATTTCATTGCCATCTCACGTACTATGCTGTAAAATAGTTTGGCGCGATCTTTGTATTTATAGGAAGTTAAGGAGCACAATTGGCAGGAAAAGATATTTCTATTTCCATACGTGATATGGAAAGATTGATAGATTGGATGCGACGAACGGGCAAACCGCAAACCATCGAGTCGCTGGTTCGCCGCTATCTTGAGTTGCTGCGTGAGGAACGCGGCGTCAGGTAGGGGCTATTTGTAATAAGCAGGCTAATAACTCGCAACCGGGATTCACCTAGAGTTTGGATGGAGTAACCATGACAGGAGCAACGCAAACAGCGTTCAGCGGCACGAAAGAGCAACAGGAACTAGCAGCACGCGTATTCGATGTGATCAGGCGCAAATATCCGCTATATGCCGTGAACGCCCCAATGAAGATGGCGTTACCGGCTATTGTCGAATCGCTGGTTAAGCCGGGCGGACCACTGGCCGGCGGCAAAGCTGCGGACCTCGCGTCCCAGGTGGAAGCTGCACTGCGTGCTAACAGCGACGTATTCGCCGAGAGCGAGGCCGGGGAATTTATTACGACCAAGGGCGGTCGCTCGCCTCACAGCAGTGGAGCTCGCAACACCCACACTTTCAAGCAGCGCTTCAACGCAGATGCTACAGTGCTCGACCCGGAAAAAGCTGAGGAGTACAGGAGCCAACTGTTCACCCAGTCTACAACTCATGCAGAGAAGACAGCCCAGGTGGAAGAGGAAGACGAAGAAACCGCCAGAGCGCATAGTTTGATACGTCCTGCATATCCCCCGTTGCCCACAACGCCTTATAGCCGCAGCGCAGAAAAGCCTACACTGATACCGCAGGCACAGATTGTCCGAGAAATGCCGGAGCCCCCTGTAGCGGTGCCCGAAGTGCCACAACCCGCCGCGACACCCACCACGGCTACGCCTGCTCCCATAACTCCGGCTACACCCGCAGTACCACAAAAGGCAGGGGAACCCGCTCCTACTACGGCACAAGCAGGACAGACAGCGCAAGCGCCACAGACCGTTGCCGAGACCGCCGTGTCAGTAGCTCCCACCCCGGCTAAAGCAGGCGCGAAAGCAGGCGAAGAAGCTCCAACAGCACCCCCCGCCAAGCCTGCACCCGCCGGCACCACACCAACTAAGTCCGCCGAAGAGAAAGCAGCAGGGCCCACTCCCGCGCCTGCACCTGTCGTGCCCGCAGCGCAACAGCCCCCGGTGTCGGCACAGCCTACGCCTGCACCCACTAAAGTGGCAATACCTGCGCCGGTTGCTCCGGCCAGGCCTGTTGCTCCCACAGCGCCCGTAGTCACAGGCCCGATTGAGGTATCCATTCCGTTCGGGGACGAGACAGTAACCGTAGATCTGAATCAGCCCGTAGACGCTATTATGGAGAACCGGAGTGCAGTGGCTGCACTGTCTGCGATGATCGGCGCGGCCGTAGAAAACGACTCGCGCCTTCTACACTTCGGGGCTGACATCTTCCCGGAAGAAGCCACAGAACGCTTCAGCAAGGGAGATTATCGCAGGATCAAGGAGTACCTTGACGAGCCGGAGACCGGCGGCGTAGCATCGGACCGCGATATTATCGCCGATGTGCTTGGGAGACGTGTCGAAGACCCCTCCTACGACCGCTTGCGCTTCTCGCTCAACTATAGATTGCTCAAAGAGAAGAAGGACTTCGAGTTCGCAGGTATAGACAGTGACAGGCTCTGGATAAATGCAAATACAACGCCTGTACCGCCTCCTGCTACGCGCAAGCCCGCCGAAATCGGCCAGGACTATCGCTACCTGGAAGATTCGGCCATCATAGAGGCCGAGCAGAAAGAGCTGGACGCGCACCCCTATACGGGAGGCCCGCTCGAGTATTCGCTTTCTTACTACGAGTACGAGTATGGTGTCCTGCCTTATGACCTGCGCTTCAAGCAGGTATTCCCCGGCCAGGTGTTTGATGACCAGCGCGCTTCCCTCTTGCGCTTTGAGGTTCCGCAGCTATACGGTTCTTTGTTGGCCGAGCTGAGATACCCGACAGGCAACAGGGGAGGCTTCATTATGGGCTTGAACGAATTGTTCACGGACCACATGATAGCGGGCGCGAAGTTCACGATTACGCCTACCAATAGAGGCGATGACGTATTCGAGATACATTTCAATCGCGCAGAAGAAGTTGAGGCCAACCTGCTGCAACTGGACGAGAGGAAGGGCCGTTGGGTCTTCCGCCCAGTACAGTATGCCGTAGGAACGGACCCCAATATGCTCCTGACGCAGGAGAAGTTCGGTAAGCTACACAATCAGAAGAAGCTGGAGGAGTTGGACAGGCGCAAGCTGGACGTTGTTCTCTCCAACGCGTTCGAGGCGATTGGCGAGACCAATGACGGCAAGCTATGGGCTATCATGGACGACCTCTACCCCGTGATCAATATAGAGCGCCCCGTGTCACGAGCCTGGCTGAGCGTGCTGCTCTCGGGAACGTACCCCTACTTCTACGCTGATGAAAGCACAGAAGGTGCGTACTTCTACGACTCAAGCCTGAAATAGAAACCTATGGTAGGATGCAGGAGCCCTTCGCTCCCCTTCACCCTCTTTCGCTAACCTTGAACAATAACAAGAGCCTCCCCACAATCGGGGAGGCTCTTGTTTATAGCCTCGGGTCTGAGACCTAAGGCGTTCTATTACTAGCGGGCAGGCTGACAGGAAGGGAAGAAGGTGTTAGACACAATCTTGCTAGCCTGGCCCCTGGTGGCGTTAGCGCTTGGGCGGAAGTACGGCAGATTGTTAGGTCCGCATGGCTCGCCTACTCCTCCGCACGGATAACCGCTCATCACGCCAAGATTTGTCAAGCGCCAGATGAAGTCGTAGAAGGTAGAGCCTACTGCGACATCCTCGTATTGCTGTCCGGTTGGCGTCTGGCTCAAGCCCGCCGCGTTGGCGTCTATCTTGGATAGCTGCCCCCTTGTGACGTTGGCGCCCGGGCGGAAGAATGGTAGATTGTTAGGTCCGCACGGTTCTCCTGGACCACCGCATGCGTAGCCGCCGACCAGTCCGCGGTCTGTCAGTCTCCAGATGAAGTCGAAGAAGGTTGAGCCTACTGCTACATCCTCGTATTGCTGAGCACCTGTTGGCTCGTTGAAGCCTGCAGAGTTGGCAGCAATCTTGGAGAACTGGCCCCTCGTGATGTTATTGTCAGGGCGGAAGTAGGGGTCGTTGTTGCCGTTGCAGGGCTCACCCGGTCCGCCGCATGGGTATCCGTTGATGATGCCACGGCAAGCCAGACACTGGATGTAGGCGTAGAAGGTGTGGTTCACGGGCACGTCCTCGAATGAGATCGTGCAGACCGTTGGTGTTTCGGTAGGTCCGCCTGGCGTATCAGTGGCGACCGGTGTGTCTGTAGTAACCGGCGTATTTGTGGGACCGCCTGGCGTATCAGTGGCGACCGGTGTGTCTGTAGCAACCGGCGTGTTTGTGGGACCGCCAGGTGTGTTCGTGGCGACCGGTGTGCTCGGCGTGTTTGTGGCAGGTACGCTCGTATCGGTCGGAGGCACCGCTGTATTTGTCGGTATTACTGCTGTGTTGGTGGGTGTACTTGTCGGAGTGTTCGTGGGAGGCACCGGCGTGTTGGTGGGCGTATCAGTAGCCACAGGGGTATTGCAAGGGCCCAGGAGGAGGACATCATCGACATACATGGAGGTGTCATCGCCGAAGCCGTCCTGGTGTACCAGGAACTCGATGCGCACCGTCTGCCCCGCGTACGGGGTCATGTCGAACGTCTGGTTCGTCCAGGCCGATGTGTTGTCGCACACGTGCATGATCGTTGCCAGTATGTTACCACTGGTGTCGGTCACGTATGCATCTTGCCAGTCGAAGGTGAGGGAGTCTGTGCTCTGAGGATAATACCAGTAGGAGAGAGTAGTTCCACCGGCCGGTACTGTGATGGTCTGGTAGATCGAGCTGTCACCGGTCGGCTCACCGCCTGATACTGTTCCCAGCAGGGCTGAGTAGATACCTGTGTGCGGCTGGTCGGTGTTCACCACAGGTGGAGGCTGCGTGCCCAGGATTACCCAGGGAGCGAAGCTGCCTGTCTCAAAGTCGCCGTTCCCGATTGCACCTGATCCGCACGGTGTGGAGGTGGCCGAAGGCGTGCTGGTTGGTGTACGGGTGGGGGTGTTGGTGGGAAGGGTGCCTGTCGGAGAAGGAGTAGGGGTGAAGGTTGGGCCGCCAACAGAGCCGTCATAGACCATGGCGTCATTTGACCCATCAAAAGTTGTGGCGACGTTGTAGCCGCCAAAGGCATAGAGGTAACCGTTGAACTGGGTGTACGCTACGTTACGCCTGTTTCTCAAGAGAGATGCGAAGCTGCTCCAACTGTTGGCGCCCGGATCATAGATATAGGCATTGCTATCAGGGAGGGGGAAGCCGCCACCGCCGACAACAATCTTGCCCGATATTTCGTAGCCTGTGCCGCTATCGTAGGACCATACTCCCATGTCGCCTCTGGCTGTCGGCAGGCTTGCCCTTGTCTGCCACGTGGGGCTGGCATCGTCAGGGTGCATTCGCTCTACGACTGTCTGAGGTACGACTGTAGTTGTGATAGAGCCTGTTATAACGTCTCCGCCTACCGCGTAGATGTAGCCGTCAAGCTCAGCGCCTGCTATAAAGCCTCTGGGTACGCTAAGGTTGGCGGATGCCACCTGGGACCACTTGGCGCCGGGGCCTGCCATGGGGTCAAAGACCCACGTGTCGCTGAAGAGCAGGTTGTTGTAGGTGGGGTCATAGCCGCCGAAGATATACAGTTTGTTGTTGTACACCGCGTACCCGCCGGGAATGCGGGCCGGGGTAGCAGGCCACGCATCCGTGGTGAGAATAGACTGGGTGTCGGCCAGTGGGTCGTAGACCCTTACGCGGTTGCTGGCGTTACTATTGCTGTCAGACCCACCAATCATATAGATATTCGTGCCAGCCGCGTCGGTGAGGGTAGCTACGGCCATATTCCCTGAGGCCCTGGTACCATAGCAGCCCTGTGGACATTGACCATTGCCTGCAATGTCTCCATCGATCAGGGGAGCCTTGCGGGTATAGGTAGCGGCGACCGGATCATACGCCCATATCCACGGGCTGGATATATCGTCACCATCGGCCCTATGACGGCCACCGAGGATATAGACGTTACCGTTGGGGGGATACGCAACTGCGCTGCCCCTTTTCAGTTTGAGAGCGGTGTTACCTTCGCCGCCATATTGGCCATTGCCGAAGCCAAGGGTCACGGTAGGGAGAGCGGGAAGGTTCGACCACACTCCACTGGGCATGTAACCGGGTTCCTTGGCGGCACTTGCTACCCCGATTCCACTGTCTGCGCTAGCGGCAGACATCAGGACAAATAACGCCACAAGCCCCACCGGGACCAGCAGCATTAATATCATATTTTTGAAGCGTCTAGACATAGTTCGTTCTTTCTCCTCTTGCAAGAAACGGGATTAGTGCGAGCGTGGGTCGCTGCTCGGGTTGAACTGGGCGCAACCGCAAGTGTTGCCGTTGTTGCACTGGCAATCGCAGCAGGTCCAGTAGCCGCCGCCGGAGGCCGCTGTCCAACAGCCGGTGGCATAGTACGCATAGTAAACACGGCAGGCGTTGGCAACCGTGCCGTGTGCAAAGCAATGCCCACCTCGGCAACCGCTAAGGTCGCCTCCGCCTGTGTTGCAGTACGGGCCTGGAGGTGCGCAACTGATGGCAGGTATGGCTCCTGCCATGGCAGGGCCGGCGTTCGCGTTAGCACTTGCCCCTGCGCTTGCGAGGGTAGGTTTCAGGACCAGGGTGGCTATGCCCGCCACCACGGCACCACCGGCACGCTTTAGAAATGAACGGCGATCAACCTCACGCGCCAAAACCTCGCTGAATACCCTGATTTTCTGATCGATCATAAAGAAGCCTCCCTAGCTTGCAGAGATAACCTGAACTAATAGCTTAACCAATAAAATAGCGAGGTTACGAGCAAAGCGCTGTAATCGCATTTCGCTAGTATAAAGGCAGAAGTACGGTGAGTCAATAGGAATCGCGAGGTGAATTTAGAAGTTTATCAAACTTCGTGCAACACAAGCTTGACAGATTTGGCATAATTAGTAGTAGGGCTGATCATAATTGCGAAACATAAGATAGGAAAAGAAGGATATGACATCATTTAAAGAACAAATAGAAAAGCTGAAAGAGGGGGGCAAGCCCACCGTGGCGTCGCTCAAGTTCCTCTCCGATCTGGGGAGCGAAGACCGTGCTGTTTTGCACGACGAGTGGCCCAAGCTGCCCACGAACATACGGTTACGCGTCGTTTCGTCGCTCGCGACGATCGCCGAGGACAATATAGACTACGATTTCAGGCGGGTGTTCCTTAATACGCTGGAAGATGAGGAAGCCGAAGTGCGGCGCAAAGCCATCGAGGGCCTTATCGAAGACCACAGCACCCTGTTGATGGGCAGGCTGCTCACTATCCTACGCAACGACCCGGATGAGAGCGTGAGGGAAGCCGCAGCAATCGCACTGGGCAGGTTCACCTATAATGCGCAATGCAATAAGCTGGGTGTACCGACCGAGGGAAGCCGTCTGCGCGACACTCTCTTAGCGTCCGCCCGCGATAGCAGCGAGGATGAGGAAGTGGTCCGCAGGGTCGTTGAAAGCCTGGGGTACTATCATGAAGACAAAGAGGTGCAGGAGCTGATCGCGCTGCAATACAAGAAGAGGGACGAGTTTTCGGAGAGCGCCGTGCTGGCGATGGGCAGGACAATGGACCCGGAATGGACGCCCATCATTATGCACGAGTTGAACAGCGAACGGCCCGAAATGCGCTACGAAGCGGCACACTCGGCAGGCGAGATGGTACTGAAAGAGGCCGCGCCGCGTCTGGTCGACCTGATAGACGACGAGGACACAGAGGTGCGGCTGATGGCGATATGGGCGCTAGGGCAAATCGGAGGCGCACCCGCGTCACGCGCACTGAACGAATACCTGCAGAGCAAGGACCCGGCGATCCGCGAAGCCGCGCAGGAGGCCCTGCAAGAGATCGCCTTCGCGGCCGACCCGCTGAACGTGCTATAGTTTGGGCGGGGGTTGGGTTGGGGATTGATCACGAAGAACACGAAGGGTAAGAGGACACGAAGATAAGAAAGAGAATATTGAAACGCCAAGATCGCCAAGGTCTAAACCTAAGAGGGTAAGGGAGCCCATAAGCCGGATGCGCAACGAATTGAACGAGGACGTTTACTACGGCGACGGCTCTGTGTGGGTTACGAGCCGCAGGCTGGTGTATGGCGGTGAAGACCAGTCGCTAAAGGGAGCGAGAAGCGCGCGGGTGCTCACCTTGCGAGTGGCAGATCGGCTGAAGATCGCGTATGTTGGTCTGCCTCTTTCTATGGTATTTGCGGTCCTTGCAGTGCTCAGATTAGCTTCGCTGGACTCCAATGACTCTGTGCTTCATCCGCTGGCTGTTGGCCTGTATGCCGTCGCGGCCGGCGTGGTAGTTATAGAGCTTGGCGTATTAATCGCGCTGCCATTTATTAACTCTAAAATATCGCCTGATCCTGTATACGCCTTATCAGTCAGATATAGATTGTGGAGCAGCATAGCAGCGGTTTCCGTTGATCGGGTATACATAGAGCAAATTCTGGGAGCGACGCAGTATGCTTTGGCGCACCGTGACAACCCGACTGCGGTTGCGGCGCCTGCGTCTGTCGGACAGACCGCCCAGATTCCAAGCCCGGTTATCTGGGGCAACCGTGTCTATGTTGGCCAGGCAGAATATGATCCAGCCAACATTAAGTCAACTCGACTATGGGCGAGCACACGCTACGGATGGCCCTGGGTAGCACAAACATGCACAATGATAGTGCTGCTGTTACTCATGTTTGCGGGTGACTACTCCCCGGAAATGCTCACGCTGGCTATAATAGGTGTGTTCTTCGTCGTTTTCCCCGCGATATTTGTGTGTGCTATCGCCGCAATGGTATCTGCCTCTAGCATGACTTACATGGTACAACTGACGTCAAACACGGGAGTCAGAAGTATTGTTTATGCGACAAAGAACAGAGATGAAGCCAAACAGGTTCAGCAGAGCATCCAGCAAGCCATGCAGGGCACCTACGCCGTAGGAAACGCATAGGGAAACAAGGGAGCATGAAAGCCATAAACCCGGCGCGCAACGAGTCAAACGAGGATGTTTACTACGGCGACGGCTCTGTGTGGGTTACGAGCCGCAGGCTGGTGTATGGCGGTGAAGAGCACGCGCTAAAGGGAGCGAGAGGCGCGCGGGTGCGGATCATAAGAGTGGGAGACACTCTGCTGAGCTTCTATTTAGAAGTCCTCTTATTGGTGCCATTAGGAGTGCTCTTCTGGTTCAAACTGTCTCCTTCAGACCCGAATGACCCTCTCATGGGAGGATTAGCTAACCTTACCCATGACTTCATCATTGGCGTGGCAATTATCCTGATCGCCGTGCTAATCGCGCAACCGTTCCTTATTGCTAGAATATCAAATGACCCCGTATATACTGTGTGGGTGAAGCATAGATTTCGGCGCGCCACGGTGGCCATTTCCAGGGACCGGGCCTATATCGAGCGGATCGTGGACGTAATACAATACGCCATAGCGCGCCGTGATAACCCTGCTACTGCAATAGCCGCGCCTGAGGCTGTCGGCCACTCTTTCCAGATACCTGCGCCGTTCGTCGTAGGCAACACTCTCCATGTGGGCCGGATGGTGTATGATCTTGCTGAGGTCCGGTCAATCAAGGTAGTCGGAGTAACTGGTTCTACCTGGTTTGTTCACATATTGCTAGGGGGGCTTCTACTCCAGCAGGTGTTCGCTTATATCGCCGAGAATGTTAAAGGCCTGGGCATCTTAAACCTCATTCTTGGTATTGTCTTTCCGCTCGTCATCATCTATTGCAGTATCATTGGCCTCGCAGAATTCCCTCGCATCAAATACACGCTTCAACTCACCACGACCAAAGGTGTCGTAAGCACAATATACGCCACAATGGGCCACGCCAATGTCAAACAGGTTCAGCAGAGCATCAAGCAAGCCATGCAGGGCACCTACGCTGTAGAACACGCCTAGGAAACAAATCAGCATGCAAGTCATAGACCCAGCGCAGTACCAGCCCAATGAAGACCTCTACTACAACGACGGCTATGTGTGGGTCACGAGCCGCAGAGTGGTGCACGGGGGTGGCGAGATCTCGCTGAAAAGAGTAAGAGGTGTACGTACGCGCACAGTGCGGGCCGAGGACCGAATGCGAAACCAGTTCATGCTTTACCTGTGGGGCATTGGAACATTCCTACTCATGATGTTTAGCCCACTCTACACAAGTCGAGGCGGCACTTTCCTAGACGTTATTCCTTTGATCATACAATTCTTGTTTGCTGGTGCTCTTGTACTTATTATCGTTCTGTTTATCGCGCTCCTGGTTAATCGTAATAAGCTACCGCGTGAACCCGTATATACCATATCGATCAGTTACAGATTCCACAGCAAGACAGCCATAGCGTCCAGGGATCAGGTTTATGTCGAACGAATCGCAGAGGCAATTGAATATGCCATCGCTTCGCGCAACGACACCGCCTACAGGATGCCTATCCAGCCCTCCATCGGGCGTACCTCAAATGTACCGTCGCCAACCATCAAGGACAACACCCTCTATGCGGGGGAGGCAACGTTTGACTTTGCTGAACTGACTTTAGCAAAGGTAAGTTCTATGGACCAGTTATCAGCGCGAAGTATTCTAATTCTTGGGCTCTTTACTTTAGGAGCACTATCTGACTATGCCCACCAATATCTAGAAGCTCCATGGAACACATATGCCTCATTCATAAGAGACGTCGCCAGATTTTCGATCGCGTTCGTCATACTGTTCATCCAATGGACTGCCTGGGGCAACATATACACTGTAGAGATAACCGCACGCACAGGCCAAAGGGCCATCGTATTCGCTTCGACGAGCAAGGCAGATGCTACAGAGGTCCAGCAGAGCATAAAGCAGGAGATGCAAACAAGCCAAGGGGCGGTCACACAAACGCTGTAGGTACACCCGACTCCTTCAAGCGCCTTGCACGTTTCGGCCCGTTTTAAGGTATAATTCAGACATATACACCTATCTAAGCAGCTTTTTCGCGATGCTATAATCATAAAAAGCGCAAAATAAAAGGAAAAATGGTATGTCGCACAACGTTGGCGTCTTTGTAGACGTGTCTAACCTATTTTACTCGGCAAAGTCCGCCGGGGTGGAAGTGAATTATTGCCGTCTGCTGGAATATGCCACAGCGGGGCGCGACCTGATACGCGCCAGCGCTTATACAGGCGTCGATCCCGAGAACCCCAACCAGCGCAAGTTCATCGACTTCCTGCGAGCCAACGGCTACAAGGTTATTTGCAAAGACATCCATAAGTACGAAGGCGGGCGCATAAAGGCCAACCTCGACATTGAGATAGCGGTGGATATCATGCTGTTGGCGGCCAACCTCGACGTGGTGGTGCTTGTGAGCGGCGACGGCGATTTCGTGCGCCTGATCGAAGCCACTCAGCTAAGAGGAGTGCGCTGCGAAGTGATCTCATTCGGCATCAGCACGTCCAACGAACTGATTGAGTGTGCCGACCAGTTCACCGAGATCATGTGCCTGCCGGGTATCTTCCGTAACGCCCCTTCGGGCCCCGGTATCCAATTGAAGGCTGGACAGCCGAGCCAGCAACCGGGAGCCTCGCCAGAGTTACGTGGGGTTTATACCTATAGCTCGCTGAGCTACAACTCCAGCTACGGCGTCTCCGTCGAGCGCACTCGCACAGGCGAGCACAAGCCCAACACATCAGGTGCCAGCTACGACCACGCCGACACTGACGAGTTCAGGCTGCCCGATGCCGAGGCGTGCATAGATGTACATTCGGTGCCCATCCCGCACCCGCTGCCCTTGAGGTCCTCTCGCGACAGTAATGAGTAGGGTATTTGCAGAACAGCCCAGCAAGCAAGAACAGCTAAGTCGGAGAAGAGAAGATATTTCGGCCCGCTCCTTTGTGGCGCGGGCACCTTTGCGCCCTGCCGAGTGGGACCCGATAGTAGAGGCCAACGGGGGGTCGCTGTTGCAGTCGTGGGGGTGGGGCGAGTTCAAGCGCGCCGCAGGCTGGTCTCCCTACAGGCTGGCTTTCCACGAAGCCGGCACGAAGCCGGTAGGAAACGGCCGGACCGATCCCAGCACACCGGTGGTCTACGGGCAAACGCTTTACCGCTCACTGCCCCATATGCCTCTCAGGGTCTCTATAGGCTACGTGCCAAGAGGGCCCGTGTATCTCCAGGCCCAGGGCAATCAGGAGGCTGAGGAGGCGTTCTGGAAGCGTGTGCATGCAGCAAGCAAGAAGCGTGGCGCGATATTCCTGAAAGTTGAGCCCAATATAGTTCTTACAGAGAGCTTGACCAAAAGCGCCGTAGACGAAAAGATGGCAGCGCTGGGCTTTCGGCCTTCCGGGCGCCTCCAACCGGCGCGCACGTGGGTGCTGGACATAGAGGTCAGCGAAGAGGACCTGCTGAAGGGCATGAAGCCCAAGACGCGATACAACCTGCGCCTGGCAACTCGGCGGGGAGTTATTGTGCGACAGGCTGAGACGCGAGCAGACCTTGAGGCGTTCCACTTCCTGTTGGAGACCACAGGCACGCGCGACGAGTTCGGTATTCACACGTTCTCATATTATGAGCAATTGTGGAATACATTCGGCCCACAGGGCAGCGATAATCTCGCCATATTGCTGGCAGAGCACCCCGACGAAGGCGAGCGGAGCAAAGGTCCGATTGCGGGCCTGCTGGCGTTCAAGTTCGGGCAAGAAGCGATCTATATGTACGGCGCGTCTGACAACCGTGGGCGCGAGCATATGCCCAACTACCTACTTCAATGGGAAGCGATACGGTGGGCGCAATCGCACGGGTGTAAAGTGTACGATTTTTGGGGCATACCCGACCCGCCCGCCGAGGGAGACGAGGAGGGCGCGGAAGTTTCCCCAATTAATTCGCGGTCGGGCTTGCGTGGTGTATACTGGTTCAAACGCGGCTTTGGAGGCCGAGAGATAGAGTATCCCGGCGCTTACGACTACGTGTACAACCCGCTTTTGTACAGGCTATGGATGCGCTGGCGGGGAAGCAATCTCGGCTAATTTCCAATTTTGTCTCGAAGGGGTAGGACTTGGTTAAGAAAATCGCGGTACTGGTCATTCTCGGCTTGATGCTGTTAGTAATATCAACTTCCTGGGGCCGAACCAACGGCTCGATGCAAAGCACGCTTCATGGACCGGATGTGGGTGGCAATATCGCTTACGCTCATGGCGGTGCCATCTGGGTCTACTCGGGCGGCAATTCAAAGCAGCTAACCGCCGGGCCAAAAGACGCCCAGGACAAGCGCGATGCCTTCCCCGCGTTCTCTCCCGACGGCACACAGCTTGTTTATACGCGCATTGACGAGGGGTTCTCCGACCTTTACAAGCTGTCGCTGGGCAACCCGAGGAACTCTACAGAGCTAACAGACAACCGCCCTTCTGTACCTGTTGGGCAAGTGGAAGAGCCGGGCGTCACCGACGGCTATAACACGCAGGCGCTATGGGCGGACTATCCTGCCTGGTCGCCAAACGGTGAGGAGATCGCCTTTACGTCAGACGTGGGCACGGAGTACCCCAACCTGCGCATCATCACACCTGACCAGTCTACAAAGGCTGCAGGTGAAAAGCTGGCGGGCGGGCTTGACTTCAGTATGCAGACAGTGGAACGCCTATCGTGGTCGCCATCGGGCAAGAAGATCGCCGCGTCGAACTACGTAACTGATGGGCGGGTGGGGCAGATCTGGAGCTATGATATCGAAGGTGAAAAATGGACAGCCCTCACCAACTCCAAAGACGGCGCGTACGACCCTGCGTGGTCACCCGACGGCCAGTGGATCGCTTTTGCCATGCGCGAGGGAACGGCCACTAACATATACGTGATAAACACCGACGCATCGACCTGGACGGGCGATTATCCCACCCCAGTGCAATTGACCACTGATGGTGCTTCGCGCTCTCCCGCCTGGTCGCCGGACGGTACCCAACTGGCGTACGTGACACTGAAAGATGTGTCGTTCGACCTTTATGCGGGCGCGTTCGCTCGGGACGCCGGCAACGCCCCGGCCATTGACTCTCCCCGGAAGCTAACTGATAACGCGACTATTGACGCGCCATCCGGTCTTAGCTGGGGAAGATAGGGCGTAGGATGGGCGACAGACGACCAAGCTAACGTCGTCCGTCGGCCATCGTCTGTCGTCAAAGGTTAAGAAAGACGTCGCCTGCCAGTGTGGCTAGCATGAAGACGGTCAGCAGGATCGAGGCAACCAGGGCATTTTGCCGGTAGCCTGCGGGGGGTTCACCTGCTTTCTCGCGCTTGCGTTCGGCCTGGATCGCGGCGCGGCCCGATGCGTGATAGTAGAGCCACGCCCCTGCCAGGCACAGACCAAGCTCTATGGCGGCCACTATCCATGGTATTTGCCAGAGGCCTAGCCCGAGGCGCGGTAGGTCACCTGCATTGCCCGGGAGAATGGCCAGGTCGGCCCGATGCACTATCAAGTCCAGCACCCAGTGGGAAAAAGCCATCGCGCCTATTATAATGCCGTTGCGGCGCCCCCAGAATATCCATGTGACGATAGTGGCTATCAAGCTGATGGCAAACGCGCCCACGAGCGAATGCGTGTAGTCTATCGAGAATATCAAGTTGCCATAGCCACCCGATGTGCCTGCGACGGCGTGATACCCTTCAATGCCGAACGCATAGGTGAAGATGAATATCACGTCGAGCAGTTGGGTCGCCAACATGAGTGACCAGATGGGTAGTTGGGGTTGGCGCGCTTTGACAGCAGCAGCCAATCCGAAGTGTCCGGCTAGCATAAGTGTTCCCCCTGTAGTCGGTCGGGTAATAGATAGCGGCTGCTAGTCGCGCTTGAGCGTCGTGCTGCGCTCGCTCAGGCTGACGTAGCGACTGATCTTTTCGGTAGGCTTGGGGAACCCGATACGAGCATCAAGGTAACCCATCACACCAACCAGCAGAATTAGAGCTATTATGAATACCACAAAAGCAACCTCACAAGATATTTTGACGACGGACGACGGACGACAGACCACGTTAGCTTGGTCGTCTGTACTCTGTCTTACTTAAGTCCACTCAGAAGGAGGCACTATAACCACACGCCCCTCTTCGACGTCGATGCTCTTGACGACCTTCTTGACCGCAGGCACGAGTAGCTCGCCCGTGGGGTCAGCAATCCCGCTGCCGCGCACAACGTACACATCGTTGGCCGTGGTGGTGAGCACCTCTTCAAGCTTGCCCAGGTGGTCGCCGCCCGTGGTGTAGACCTCCAGGCCGATTAGCTGGTAGATATAGTAGGCTCCGCGAGGCAGCTTGTGTGCTTGCTCTATCGGCACCATCACCCAGTAGTTGCGCAGGAGCTCAGCGCTTTCGGGATTGTCTACGCCCTCGAACTTGACCAGCGCCTGGCCCTTGTGTGCGCGCACGCTGTCTATGTTAATGGCTGAGGCTTTCTTGGGCGCACGGAAGCCTGTTGCAGCGGTGGACGAGGCTGCGGGACGGGATTTGGCCGTTGGGCGGCCTGCCACCTCACCTGAGGCATAGTCGGGGGGCGCAATAATAACCGCCTCAAGCTTATTGAAGCGGTCGGGGAACTCGGTCAAGATGGTGACTTTGACCTCTCCCTTGATCCCAAATGGAGCAACCACCTGGCCTATGATCAAGGTTTCGGGGGTGGGTTGAGGGGGCATAGCTGATAAGTGATAAGTGATAAGTAACCCTTGAGGGCGCACCACTTATCACATCTATTCTATCTCAAGCACGCCGCGCTTGCCGTCACGTGCAGCAGCAGCGTTGACGACGGCACGCATAGCGCGGGCTATCTTGCCTTCACGCCCTATAACTTTGCCTTTGTCTTCGGCGTCAACGCGCAACTCGACACGGACCACGTAGTCGGTGCGAAATTCACGCACGCGCACGGCGTCCGGATTGTCCACGAGGTTTCTGGCCAGGTATTCGACAAGTTCTTTCATAGCTTTGGGGGTGCGGTAGCGCAGGACGCAATGCGGCGGCTACGCTTACGCTTCGTGCTTTATGAAGGGGTTTCTTCTGTATCGTCCGTCGCGGCCGGGGTCTCTTCCGTGGTAGCTACGTCTTCGGTGGCTGCTGCGGTTTCTTCGACCGGGGCGGCTTCTTCGGTGGCTGCGGCTGCATCTTCAACCGTAGCATCCTCGGCTGCTGCTTCCGCTACAGGTGCGGCCGCTGCGGCGCGAGTGCTGCGCTTGCCCGATGCGGTGCGGGTTTGAGTACTGGGTGCTGCGGTAGCCGTCGTAGCAGCCTCACTCTTGGCCTGGGCTCGCTTGTATAGCTTCACAAGGCTGGCAACTGCGTTCGTGGGCTGTGCGCCCTTCTTCTTCCAATCCTCGTACTTGGTGACGTCTACCTGAATGGTAGCGGGGTCGGTCAGGGGATTGTAATGCCCAAGCATGTCGATGAAAGCGCCGTCGCGCGGGGCGCGGGCATCTGCCACAACTATTCGATAATGTGGCTGTCTAATAGCGCCCATGCGGCGCAATCGGATTTTCAGCATTGTGTGTTTTTTGTACTCCTATACAGTAATAGAACCTGTTACATTTTCAATACGGGCCTATAAGAAGCCTGCCTAACATTATACGCGAAGAACAGCGGATCGTCAAACGGGGCACCATTACCGCGCACCCCATCTTGAACCAACAGGTACCCTTCTCCGCTTGTCATTCTGAGCGAAGCGAAGAATCATCCTCCTCAGCACAATACCAGGCCAACCGATTCTTCACTGCGTTAAGAATGACAATGCCTGGTTGGCTCGCTAGGTACGTGCCGGCCTCTTAGCCTTTAAGATCATAAGGAGCCTTCCTAACCAGACCCTCAACTCATCTATAGATAGGCAGGCTTGACAGAACATGCTACTATTGAAGGCAAGAACCACTTTAGATGTTGGAGGTAATTGCTATGTTTAGCACTTTCTCGCGTAGCTGGGAGCTGGTGAAGCAGAGTTTCAATGTGTTGAAGTCCGACAGGGAGCTCCTGCTGTTCCCGTTCATTTCGATGATAGGCGTGATCCTGGTCACTATTGTGTTCAGCATACCGCTCTTCTTCACGGGGTTGATACAAAACGTTGCTAATGGAGAGAATGGATCAAATGCCACAAGCGGCACAAGCATACTCGGCTATGTGCTGCTGTTCTTGTTCTACCTGGTGATGTACACGATCATCATATACTCTAACGTGGCGCTGGTGGGGGCTGCCATGATCAGGTTGAAAGGGGGCAATCCGACCGTAAGCGACGGGCTTAAAGTCGCCAACAGCAAGATAGGCCATATCCTTGGCTATGCTGCTATCTCGGCGACGGTGGGCGTCATTTTGAGCGCGATAAGAGACAAGAACAATATACTCACGAGCATTCTGGCCGGTGTGATCAGTTTCGCATGGAACGTGCTGACGTTCCTGGTGATTCCCGTGCTGGTGGTCGAGAACGTTGGGCCTATTGACGCTATCAAGCGGTCGGGCGCACTTCTCAAGAAGACCTGGGGCGAGCAGATTGTGGCTAATGGCGGGATTGGCCTGGTGTTCGGGCTGATCAGCTTTTTACTGATAGTGATCATAGGCGGGCCTCTGTTGCTGCTGGGCATTACAGGTCAATCGGGCGTGCTTATCGTGGGCGCCATCGTGACTATGATACTGATAGGGGCTATAATCGGCCTGGTTTCGTCGGCCCTAAGCGGCATCTTCCAGGCTGCTCTATACAACTACGCCACAACGGGCGAGTCAAACCAGTTCTTCGACCCGGCATTGTTGCAGACAGCATTTAAGCCTAAGGGGTAGAGAAGCCGAATAGCGGGCTCCAGGGACGGCGGACGACTGATCATATGTATCGGTTGTTCGCCGTCCGTCGTTGTATAATGACATGGAATAGGAGGCGCAAGCGACATGGAACAGGGGAAGCAGAAGCAAGGGGCGTTGATACAGAGCTTTGGAGGCGCGAAGCCGGGCACTTGGGGTGTTGAGCCGTCCGACGGCGTAGCTGCGGCGGTGCCCTTCCTTGTGCCGGGCAGAGCGCTCGACCTGGGGTGCGGCGATGGGCGCAATACGCTCTTCCTGGCACACAAGGGCTTGCACGTCACGGCTGTCGATATTGTGCCGGAGGCGATTGCTAATCTGAAGGGATATGCCGCCCGGGCGAAGCTGCAGACACAGATCGACTCTGTGGTGGCAGACTTAGAGGGCTACGAAATCGAGGGGCCATACGAGAACATTGTCAGTGTGTTCACCCTCCACTTCCTGCCCGCAAAGGCCTTCCCCGTGGTGCTGAACAGGATCATGGAGGCCACCGCAGTTGGCGGCATAAACGTTATCGAGGACTTCACACAAAGCGGCCCTCTGTACACGCCGGAAGTTGAAGGCCACTTCCTCCAAAGCGGCGAGTTGAAGCATTTGTACGAAGAGCGTGGCTGGCACATCCTCCATTACGTCGAAGGCACAGCCACCACCCGAGCCACCGACGAGCAAGGCAACAGGATCAAGCAAGGATCGGCCACTATTGTGGCGAGACGGTGAAAATCTGCGAAGAGAATGCCCCATATATTTTCATGGGTGCTATTGGCCAATTTGCCGAGCATACCGCCGAGAATCGGCAAGCATTGATTGATACAGTTCGGGGTGTAAGAAATTACGTCCAGCCTAATTCAACAGGGGTGGAAACGTATGGCAGAATGCTCCCTGATGGACGTCAGGTGTGGAGTTGTAGTCTACAAAGGATAAATCACCAACGGAGGGGTTGACGATGTCCCAAGAAGATAGGCAAGAAAAGCAGTCAGACACGCTGATCACCGTTCACGATGCGTATCTCGCCCTTTATTACTTTATCAATGCTTATTGGGAACGCGGCGAGCGGCGAGAAGGCAGCGTAACATTATTATCGCACGCGGTCGGACCACGAGAACGATCAGAGAGCACTGGTGCAGTAGAAACCAATGACCCGGCCATGTGGGATGACTGGCTGGCTGCAGTAGAGACTGCCCGAAGCCAAGGTTATCCCGAAGAGGTCTGAGAAACTGTATTAGCAGCTAGTAGCTACTAGCAGTAGCGTGGGCTTGCTGTAGGTCGTAAGTCGTAGGTTGGGATGCATGGCGCATGACTTACGATCTACGACTCACGACCCGCCCGCGCTGGATAACCATTTCGATCTCGGCTAGGGCGGAGATGTCGGACAGGGGGTCGGCGTCGGGGCGCAGCACTATGAGGTCAGCCCATTTGCCTTTTTCTATGGTGCCCACTTCCTGCTCTATGCCCAGCGCCTGGGCCGAGCCGTGGGTGCCGGCCTTTATTGCGTTCACGGCGCTCATTCCGTATTCGACCATGAGCCTGATCTCGGTCACAAGGTCCTCCGACGGGTTGAAGGGAGTGCCGCCATCGTTGCCCGCCGCGATCGGCACGCCCGCCGCCAGCGCCATCTCGAAGGACCTCTTATGTGCATCGGCCACAGCCAGCGACTTGCGCAGCACGTAGTCGGGCATTCCCGCAGACGCGCCTGCCTTATTTATTTGGTATGGTGCCGCCAGCGTGGGCACAAACACGGTGCCCTGCTTGAGCATAAGCTCAATGCACTCAGCGTCCAGGAAGATACCGTGCTCTATCGTGTCTATCCCGGCTCTGAGGGCGTTCTTAATACCCTTTGTGCCCTGCGCGTGACTGGCGGTCCTTTTGCCTGCGTTGTGCGCTTCTTCCACGCCTGCGCGAATCTCTGCCTCGGATAGCTGGGTTGCGCCCGGTTCTACGCCCGGGGTCAACACTCCTCCCGTCGCCATTATCTTTATGCAGTCTGCGCCTTTCTTCAGGTTGAGGCGGGCCGATTTGCGGACCTCGTCGGGGCCGTCGCTCTCCAGCCCAATGGTCCAGCCGTGGCCGCCCGTCATCGTGATTACCTTGCCCGCACACAGCAAGCGTGGGCCCTTTAGCTCGCCCGATGCAAATGAGTCGCGCAGGGCCATCTCGTGCCACTCATAGCCGCCCAACTCGCGACCTGTAGTAATGCCTGCGCGCAACATCGCCTCTCCGCGCTTGATCGCCTTGACGATGGCCTGTGCCACGCTCATCCGCGAGAGAGAAGCGAAAGGATCGGGCCCGGCATCGAACATGATATGGAAGTGCGAGTTGATCAGGCCAGGCAGTAAAGTGCTGCCCGCGACGTCAATAGTAGTTGTGTCTTGATTGGCCGCGCTTTCGCCACGAGCCGACCCTACCCCCGCAACACCCAGCTTTAGCAGGATACGGGTTTCCATAGCACGCAACTGGCTCTGCTCAACGCCCATTTCCAGCGCTAGCTCTTTCTGGCTGCGCGGCTTTTCACCATTCAGGCCGTAGCGTTTGCGGACCAGATCGCGCTCGTGAGGCTCCAGGTTTTCCAGGTCAGCGCCGGCGACCTCAGTAGGGTCGCCCGAGGAGGTGCGCACCTCGCTAAACTTGCCGTCAACGATCACCACTGTTGCCGCATCGATTGCTGGCGCGCCCGTGCCATCTATGAGGCGTGCGTTCTTCAATGTGAGGGTAGCCATTTATTCCTCCCTTAGGAATCCCGTTGATATACGTCGATATTGAAAACTGTTATAATCGGCCTATAGTCCATATATAACAGCTAATAAATATATGAAGGATATATTATGCACGCACCAGGTCGACAACGCAAACGGCGTGGGCCATCTTATAGGCGAGCCCGCCTGTTGCTGGCGCTGGCATTACTGCTGGCGATATTACCTCAATGGGTCGCACCTGCATCCGCGTATGCTTCGACGCTCTATTCCCCGGCAAGTAGCTTGCAGGACGAGCAGGGCGCGCTCTCTGTGGTACCAGGCCCATCTGCTATTAGCGGCGGCAGATCGCGCTACTTCTCGGAGACAAGCCATTTCTTGCGCGGGCCGTTCCTGAATTACTGGGAGACACACGGCAGAACTCCGATCCTGGGTGTGCCTATTACCGAGCCTATCGTGGAAGATGGGCTGACAGTACAGTACCTGGAGCGCGCACGCCTGGAATGGCACCCGGAAATATCGAGCGACCCGAACCGGGCGATCCTGCTTACCCGCCTGGGGGTGGTGGCCTCTGAGCAGAGCGGCCTACACTTTAGCCCGATCTCCGCCGGTGGTGACACTTTTGTCTCGCGCTTCTTCCGCGAAACAGGCCACAACCTCTCCAACGCCTTCCTGCAATACTGGCAGAACAACGGCGGTCTAGAGGTGTTCGGCTACCCAATCTCGGAGGAGTTTGCCCAGGTCAACGTATCCGACGGCAAGACATATACAGTGCAGTATTTCGAGCGCAACCGCTTTGAATGGCACCCCGAGCGCATGCCACCGGACAATATCCAGCTTGGCTTGCTGGGCGTGGAATATGCACGAACGTCCGGCCTTGACCCGCTGGCGCGCGTGCTCCTACCCGCCGATACACCGGCTGCTGATACGGACCTGAGCAACGACCCACGCCTGGCGTCGCTTGTGGATGAGAGCCTGCTGCCGGCTGTGAAACTACTAGGCGCGACGCCTGAGTTCCGCTGGATTCCTGCTGTGATCATAGAGAACCGCATACTGGTGAACTTCGATAACGTTGGTGAAGGGGGGGTGGCAGGATCGTTCTTCTCGACAAATGTCAGGTCGCCGCGCTATTTTATCGTTATCTCAAATCAATTCAAGGATGCCGGGACGTTTGCCGTTGCAAGCATACTGGCACACGAAGCAACCCATGCCTACGACGCCTCGGGTGGAATGCAACCTGTGCCGCAGGGGTGCAGCATAAATGAAGAGCTGCGGGCCTACATGAATGGCCTCTCCGCATGGATAGTGCTGGGCGGAACGGATGCACTGGAGCAAAACTACACGCCGGGCAGCCCCGAGGACGACCTTAACAGGTCGCTGTTGGCTTTCAACAATGACAAGCCTCAGTTGACCTTTGACGTAGACATACAGGCCGCCCGGGGCTTTCTGCGCGACTTATATGGGCCCGACTGCGGGGCGTAACTACTGGGCAGAGAGTACCCCCTGCCCCCTCTTGTGTAGTTGGGTGGAAAGATATTCCTTGTCTGTTAGGCATTAGATTAAAAGAGAAGGCGGACGCCGATGTTATTCGGTCGTCCGCCTTCTCTTTTATGTCCGGTGGGCTTCTGCGCCTAGCGCTTCAGCGATTGGCAGGAAGGGAAGAAAGTGTTGGCCACTATCTTCGATGTCTGGCCGCGGCTGACGTTGGCACCTGGGCGAAAGTATGGGAGGTTGTTGGGGCCGCACGGCTCACCTACTCCTCCGCACGGATAACCGTTCATGACGCCACGATTGGCTAGCCTCTCTATGAAGTCGTAGAAGGTGCTGCTCGGCAATACATCCTCAAAGGTCTGCCCTGTTACAGGCTCGTTGAAGCCCGCAGCGTTTGAGACGATCTTGGCGAGTTGGCCTCTGGTGGCGGTAGCACCAGGGCGGAAGTAGGGGAGGTTGTTGGGGCCGCACGGCTCGCCCACTCCTCCGCACGGATAGCCATTCATGACGCCACGGCTGGCAAGCCTCTCTATGAATTCGTAGAAGGTCGAACCGGGGAGCACGTCCTCGAAGGTCTGCCCCGTCACAGGCTCGTTGAAGCCCGCAGCGTTTGAGACGATCTTGGCTATCTGCCCACGAGTTACATCGTTGCCAGGCCTGAAGTAGTTGTTATTGTTGGGGTCACATGGCTCGCCGGGTCCACCGCAGGGGTAGCCGTTGATGATGCCCGCACACACCAGACAGTGGATGTTTGCGTAGAAGGTGCTGCCGGGCGCTACGTCCGTGAACTCTACTGTGCATGCTGTCGCAGTCGCCAGAGGCGTAGCGGTGATGCTGGATATAGCTGTGTCGGTAGCGATAGCAGTGTCCGTGGAGATAGGCGTATCTGTTGCCTGGACCGGCGTAGAAGTCAGGGTTCCGGTGGGCGGTGCGATAGTAGGCGTGTCAGTGGGTGTAGTGCTGCCGCAAGGCCCTGAGATGAGGACATCATCGACATACATGGAGGTGTCATCGCCGAAGCCGTCCTGGTGGACGAGGAACTCGATGCGTATCGTCTGCCCCGCATACGGGGTCATGTCGAACGTCTGGCTCGTCCAGGCCGATGTGTTGTCGCACACGTGCATGACGGTAGCCAGTACATTGCCACTGGTGTCGGTCACGTATGCATCTTGCCAGTCGAAGGTGAGGGAGTCTGTGGTTTGAGGATAGTACCAGTAGGAGAGAGTGCCTCCACTAGCAGGTACTGTTATCGTCTGGTAGATGGAGCCGTCGCCTGTGGGCTCAGCGCCTGATACGGTACCCAGCAATGCTGAGTGGGTGCCTCCGTGCGCCTGAGCGGTGGATACTACAGGAGGAGGCTGATTGCCCAGGATTACCCAGGGAGCGAAGCTGCCCGTCTCGAAGTCGCCGTTCCCGATTGCACCTGATGCGCACGGCGTCAATGTTGGGGAAGGTGTCAAAGTGGCAGTATTCGTAGGCGTACTTGTGGGAGGCGTGCCCGTCACCGTGGGGGTAGGGGTGCCGCCAAAGGTGCCACGCACCACATAGATGTCCTCACCCGTACCTGACCGTGTGTCCGTCCAGACACCGTATACGTTGCCCATGCTTGCAGCTACATTAATGTAGTCGCCTGCGGCCAGATTATAGGAAGATGGTATGCCGATGCGGAGGTCCGACGTGGCAGTGGAGATGGTTCCGGCCGTGCTCCATGTTTGGCCGTCGTCCGTAGACTGGCTGTAGTAGATGTTGAATATGCTGGTATTGGGGTTGGCGCGGTCATCGTACCAGATTGCGTGGAAGGTACCGGTCTCGTCGGCTGTAACCCACGGCTCTACCTGGTATGTACCACCCACGCCTGGAGGTGCAAGCAATTGCGAAGCAGACCACACTGTACCATCAGAGGTGCCCAGCGAATACTTGATCTTGGCGGTGCCATCCGATCCGTCAGCCCATACCACGACAGACTTACCGTCGAGAGGGTTGACCGCTATCACGGGGATCGAATTGAGTCTCCAGATGCCGCAACCGGCGTTGTCGGGAGGGCAGTTGGCACCGCTATAGTTGGCTATAGTCGCAGCTGCGCTCCAGGTCGCGCCGCCGTCGGTAGAGCGAATCTGCGCGAAGGTGCTGGAATTGGCGAATATCGTTTGCACTTGCCCGTCGGGATAAGAGATGGGCATGGGGAACTGAAAAGCGCTCTGGCTGAGCGGAGACAGGGTCCAGGTTAGTCCCCTGTCGGTGGAGTAGTCCACCCGGAAGCCGGGCGAGAAGTTCATCCACGCGGTGTAGATGCGATGGTAGAAGGGGCTGGAGGGATTGTTGTCTACCCAGGTCCATTCCTTGTCCGAGTTGCCGTTAGTGCCGGGTAGATGGGCGCCGGGCGAGAAGGTGATACCGCCGTCGAGCGAGCGCGCCACCTGTACGCCGTCACCGCTACCGCCACCGTAGGGCAGCGCGGTCACATAGCACTGCCCGTCATCGCTGAAGTTCACAACGGGATCGCTGGAGAAGGGTGAACTGGGAGAGAGTGGGAATATCTGGTTGATCCAGGTCTGTCCGCCGTCAGTGGAGGTATAGATCCATATTTGTTTGGTGTTAGAACCAGCGCGCTCATCCTTAGCGGCAGCCACCACGTTCAACGGGTTGGTGGGGTTGACTGCTATGCTTGGTTCTTGCTGAGCGCGGTTGGGCGATTGTGTATCAGTGTTAGCGCGCACGTTGGGCCCGAAGCTAGGCAGGTCCAGCGGCTGATAAGGAGACGGAGGCCCGGTGCGAGGTTCAGGTCCGGTCGAGGGTGGGCCTGATTCACGGCGAATGCCATTACTGTTGCTACTGGATAATCCGGTCGGTAGAGAAAAATGCAATCCTCCCGCAGACGGGGCCGCGTCCGCGACACTGGAGGTAGAAGGGGACCATAACCCCGATATACCGAGCACCAGGGCGAGTATTAACGCGCCTGCTGCGGCCCATTTCCGTATTCCCCATGTTGATCGATTCATTGGACAGTTTGCTCCTTTTCTTGCACAGCGTCGAAGTGCGCGCCGATAGTCAAACGCGACACACAGGTTAGAACATTATCATACTACAAAAACACGTGTTGTGGTATATGAAAATCGAGCGAAAAAGATGCGAATTTTGGGGCACCCCTGCGCCTTGTTCCTACTAACCGTTCTCATTATCTGCCGGTGGGGATTGAGCAGAGCGGGAAGAACGTATTGCCGACTATCTTGCTGGTTTGTCCCCTTGAAGCGTTTGAGTTGGGTCTGAAGTAGGGTAGGTTGGTGGGGCCACAGGGCTCACCTGTCCCTCCGCATGGGTAGCCCGACATGACCGAGTGGGTTACCAGCCTGTAGGTGTAGGTGTAATAGGTGCTCCCTATCTGCACGTCCTCGAACTGCTGCCCCACCGGGTCGTCCAGGTAGTTTGCAGCGTTGGAGTCTATCTTGGAGATCTGCCCCCTTGAGGCGTTTGAGTTGGGTCTGAAGTACGGGAGATTGGCGGGTCCGCACGGTTCTCCCGCCCCACCGCATGGATAGCCGCTGATGTAGCCTCTAGAAGCCAGGCGGCCTATGAAGTCGTGGAAGGTTGAGCCGAGGGGCACATCCTCGAAGAGTTGGTCAGGCTGGGCATCAGAGAAGCCTGCGGAGTTGGAGATGATCTTCGATAGCTGCCCGCGTGAAACTGAATTACCGGGACGGAAGTACGGGTCGTTGGTAGGGTCACAGGGTTCGCCCGCTCCACCACACGGGTATCCGTTGATGATGCCGAGGCAGGCCAGGCAGTGAATATTGGCGTAGAAGGTTGAGCCGGCGGGCACGTCAGTAAACTGAATTGCGCAGGGCGTGGCTGTTATTAGAGGCGTAGGGGTTGATGGGATGCTCGTGGCTGTGTCCGTTGCTATGCTCGTAGCAGTCGATACCGGCGTGTCAGTCGAAACAGGGGTGGCACTTACTGCCGCTGTTGACGTGGGGACAGCAGTCACGGTTGCGCTCGGCGTAGTGACTGCTGTGGGTGTGGTTGCCCCGCCATAGTTGAAGCCGTACACAGAGCTCGACCAGCTTGGTGAAGACGTAAAGCCAACGCACCATACTTGTTGGCCCCCGTTCAGAGGTTGGGTATCGCAGGAGGTCATCTCGATCCCGGTTTCGAGGTCGGGGCTCCATGTCTGCCCGCCGTCGGTGGTGAAGTACATGCCGCCTACGTTCGCGTAGAGGTCGCCGCCCACAGCCCAGCCGATCTGGTCGGTCAGGAAGCTGATCTCGCGGACTGGCCAGGGAGTTGTGATGGTGCGGCCCGACCACGTAGCGCCGCCATCGGTTGTGCGGTGGACCCACCCTTCGATAGTAGGAGAGATCGAGCCTCCACCAACCCAGCCCGCCTGGTCATTCACGAAGAACGTGGCGCCGTCGAAGACGGAGTCGACGGAGGGACCGCAGTTCCAGTTGGCGCCACCGTTGGCACTATCGCAGTAAGTTATGCCCGACGTGTCGGCCTTAAGGTCGGGCAAGAGGCTGAATTGACTACCGAACCAGCCGGACTGCGGGTTGGGGTCAATGGTCACGGATATCCAATCTGAGGCGGTTGGGCCTCCGTCCGTGGTGTAGTGGGCTTTCTCAGGCTCTGTGCCCTCGATTGCCAGCCCGTGCAACACATCAGCGAAGCGGACGCGGAAGGTCCAGCCGTGGGGATTGAGCAACTGGTCACTCCCCCAGACGGTCCCGCCATCCGTGCTCCAGCGCAGTATGCCCTCCCCGGTTTGATTATTGAAGCCGGTGATGGCGACAGTGTTGGAGTCCAGAGCGTGCACGCCGTACCAGTAGTAGGGGAAGCCCAGGTTCATGACGCGGGTCCAATGGACACCGCCGTCGGTGGTTTTCCATACCTGGCCAAGCTCGGCAGCAGCGTAGCCGATCAGAGGCGTTGGAAAGGAAATGTCTTTCACCGTGGCGCCGGGCATACTTCCGAGAAGCTGCCAGGAATTGCTTACCGGATTAGCGGCCTGTACTCTGGCAGGCGAAGCGTCCAGGCTGCTAGCCTGGACCACATGGCGCAGCGCCCCGCGCTCTACCGACTCGCCCCTGACAGGCACGCGCTCCGACACATAATGCACGAGGGGGCCCGTTCCTGATTGGTCGGTTGCGTCAATACCGCTCAGTTTAGGGCCCGCAGTGGCAACGGAGGAAATGCCTGAGATAATAAGCGCAAAGATAGCCAGCAACGAAAGCAGCAGTCCAACTTTTACTTTCATTGAGAAGCTCCTTCTGGACGTGGGAAGTGATGACGCCTGCCGGACACACAATCTGCCCGCGGATATTATCACAAAAGCGCCGTGTATTCAAGCGCGGCATACGAGCACAAAGCCTGTTGCATACTCCAGCTAAGAGCGTACCGGACAGGCTTTTTCATGCTAAATACTGCGCTAACAAAGACATGGAAGGAAACCGGGATCACGAAGCCTTTAGCCACGAAGGGAAGACACAGGCATAGCTCAGGGCTTACGCCCTGTGGTATACGCGCCAATTACCCCTGAGCCCCAAAAGGGCGACACCAATTAGATCCGTGCTAACTTTTCCGGATTCAGTATTATTCGGACCGTCTGAACCTGCTCTTCCTCGACATCAATCGTAAATACAGCGAAGGCTTGAGCGCCGTCGCGTACGATCAGGGCTGCCTCGCCGTTGATTTCCTCTTGCTCAACTCTATAGTTCGCGGGCCAGAAGCGCTTCGAGCCGATGCTGATGCGGGCCACAGCGTCGCGCCCGGTAACAGGACGTAGCGCCGCTGTAACGGCTTTGCCGCCGCCATCGGTCCACAAAACCACGTTCTCTGACAGGAGATTCACCAGCGGACTTAGCTCGCCCTGCTCTACAGCCTGGAAGTAGGCGTTGAGCAATTGCCTGTGACTCTGGGCAGAGGCCGGGAAGCGTGGGCGATGCGCGCGCAGATGCTGTCGCGCCCTGCTAAAGGAGCGGCGGCAGGCCGATTCACTCTTATCAAGCATTGCAGCTATCTCAGCAAACTCGTACACGAAGACTTCGTGCAGCAGGAAGACCGCTCGCTCAAACGGTTGTAGTTGCTCCATCAATACGAGGAAAGCGAGCGAGACAGACTCCTGCACCTCGACGCGCTTCTCGGGATTGCTCGCTTCAGTGGTCTCTGCCGTGAGGATCGGCTCAGGCAGCCAGGGACCTACGTACACCTCTCGGGTCTTTCGCGCAAGCTGAAGCTGGTCCATACACAGGCGCGTGAGGATAGTGGTTAGAAAGGCCTTGAGCGAGCGAATGCTCTCGGGTGGCGTGGCCTGATAACGTACGTACGTCTCCTGCACCATGTCCTCAGCGTCCATCGCACTCCCAAGCATGCGATAGGCGAGGGAGAAAAGATACGGACGGTAAGTTTCAAAACGTTCAGCGACTAAGCTTTCCACCAGGCGTCCTGCCTTTCTTGTGCCCGCAAATCGTTAGTGGGAATGGGATCATCCCTTTATTCTACAACAAGGCTTGCACTAAGCGACCTCAGCCCTGTTATGCGGACTGTGCTTGCCGGGCAGAGGCAGGGACCGGTGAGGTCGCGCTTTGAAGCAGGAACACAGGATGCGTACTTGCCAGTTGCTCGAAATCTTCCAGGGAAGCCCCGGCGTTGACGCCAAAGAACTTAGCAATCGGGTTGCCGCTTTCTATAAAACGCTTGAGGACCGGCAAGGCTTCGCTTGCAGGCAGTTCTATCGGGCGGATCTGTTCGGCATGCCGTCCACGCGTAAATGTGGCCTCTCCTGCTGCCCGCACGTTGCGCACCCAATCCACTACCCCGTATGGAGTCATCAGATAGCGGTTGCCGTTTTGCTCAAGTATGGCTACCGGGGTGGTACGAAGCTGCCCGCTCTTGCGACCTCGCACTGTGAACAGGTACATGGGGCTCTTGCCCGGTCCGTTTAGCTTGACCCCCATGCGCAGCAGGGTTGATACCATCTTGTTTGCCGTGGGTAGGAACCACGGGATCTTTGAATTCTTTGCCATTTTGTTCCTCTCATTATATAAGTTGATTAGATTAGTGTCGTGACGACCACTTAATTTGATCTTCATATATAAAGAGGGTTGAGATGCCGGTTTTGGGACAGGTTAGAGGCCGATCACGCAAAATTGGTGGAAAATCGCGCGGATCAACGGGGCAGCACCTGTCGATCCGCGCAATAAGTCGCTAGTTGACTATGTAACAGTGCTTGCTGGTAACGCAGCTAAGGCTTATCCCTTGCAGGAAAATCGCAGTTGGGGAAGAAGGTGTTGGCTACTATCTTGGTGGTTTGGCCTCTTGATGCGCTGTTGCCGGGCCTGAAGTAAGGCAGGTTGTTAGGGCCGCATGGTTCCCCCGCGCTACCACACGGGTAGCCCGACATCACGTCGTGCAAGGCGAGACGGTAGGTGTACGTGTAGAATGTCGAGCCGGGCAGGACATCCTCGAATTGCTGGCCCGTTGGTGTCTCGGAGTAGGGTGCTGCTTCTGAGTCCATTTTGGAGATCTGGCTCCTTGTGACAAGCAAGTTGGGACGGAAATAGGGCATATTAGCAGGTCCGCAGGGTTCACCGAGGCCGCCGCAGGGATAGCCGTTGATGATGCCATGGTCGGCCATGCGCCAGATGTAATCGTAGAACGTGGAGCCCGGCAACACGTCTTCGAACTGTTGCGCACCGGCAGGCTCTCGCCAGTCTGCCGAATTGCTTATGAATTTAGCAGTCTGACCGCGTGTGACGTTGTTGCCCGGCTTGAAGCAGGGGTTGCCCGTATCGCAGCCTGTTGTGTATCCGTTGACGAGGCCCCGGCATGCCAGGCACTGGATGCTGGCGTAGAAGGTACTGTTTGGGTCAACATCCGTGAACTGCACAGAGCACGCAGTAGGGGACGCGGTAGTCGTTGCAGTCGGCGTAACCGTAACAGAAACGGTAGGCCCCGGAGTGCTTATCTGGCATAGGTTGGATACGCCTGTTGACTGCGATGCTCCGCTATACAGGTCCGTGGCGATGAAGTCGATCCTGTAGAACTGGTAGGGGAATGGGATGGCCGTCTCCGTCATTGTGCCTGTAAACGTTACAGTGGCCGGACCTGCGGGGAATGTTACCGTGCGGGTCTGCTCGTCAAACAACGTGAAGGGGCCAAGAGGATCATTGGCAACCTGGAATCTGAGTGTTGCTGGGCCGGTGACCGCTTGCTGGCAGCCCGCTTCCACAAAGAAGGTAAAGCTGTAGCTGTAGACATCCGGCGGAGTCTGGCACGAAGTAAGGGCGGGCGGTATGGCCAGTACCCCACAATACGGAGGCAGCGTCGGAGTGGAGGTAGGGGTCGAGGTACGGGTAGGCGTAGCAGAAGGCGTAAGCGTAGCGGTTGGCGTGCCGACAGTGGCACCCGAGATCTTGCTGATAAACGTGTCAAAAATTGTGTTGAGGTGATCCTGGTACGGGTTGGCGAGCGGGAAATCGGCGGAAGCTGTGAGGCCCGCAGCGTAAACGAAACCGTCGTCGTCAATGGCTGCACCTTCACCGTACTCGCTACCGCTACCACCGAGATAGCTAACGTAATCTGCTGAAGCTCCTGACGGAGCCAGCTTAACCACGAAGGCATCGATGGATCCACCATAGGTAGGCTGAAATGCATTAACCACCGGGAAATCACTGCTGTCTACATCACCAACCACCGCAATCTCACCCACGGCGTTCACCGCAATGGCGTTTCCGGCCTCGTTACCCGAACTGATGCCGCCCAGGTAGGTTGAATAGATCAAATTTGACCCCGTGGCATTGAACTCACTGATGAATATGTCGTATGAGGGTCTAAAAGTAGACTGCAACGGGTTCATCAGGGGGAAGTCAGCCGAGTCGGTATTGCCCGTTATGTAGGCATTGCCCGCCGTGTCTGCCGCGATAGCAAACCCGCTGTCCGTGCCCGATCCGCCCGTGAGACCGCTGCCGCCAAGGTAGGTGGAGTAAACGAAACCGCTGCCCGTAGGGTTGATCTTCGTTACGAACGCGTCAGACTCTCCACCATGATTGTCGGGCTGAAAAGCATTGAAGGTCGGAAAGTCAAACGAGTCGGTTTCGCCTGCGACATAGACGTTGCCTGCGGGGTCTACGGCGATACCATAACCTACGTCACCGCCAAACTGTTGGCTCCCACCCAGGAAGGTTGAATAACGATAAGTCTGGCCGTCCGGAGTATAGGTCGTAACGAACGCATCAGAGGGAGCACCGCCGTAAACAGGCTGTAAGGCATTGACCAGTGGAAAGTCTGTGGCACTGCTTGTCGAGCCGGTGACATAGATATTCCCTGCGCTGTCCACGGCTACAGATTTTGCATCTTCGTTGCCGCTACCCCCCAGGTAGGTGGAGAACACGAGGCCCGAGCCTTGCGCATTTAGCTTCGACACGAACGCCTCATCACCGCCTGCTGTGGCCGGCTGTATGGCATTCATTGTCGGGAAGTCGGTCGAGCTGGTACGCCCCGTCACTACAGCGTTGCCCAGGCTGTCCACAGCGATATCGCGGACCCAGTCGAGTTGGCTGCCACCCAGGTAGGTAGAGTAGACAAGCGCCGTGCCCGCCGCGTTCATCTTGGTGATAAAGAGGTCGGGACCCCCGGCTAGCGCAGGCTGCAGGGGATTCTGCAGTGGAAAATCGGTGGACGCCGTCAGGCCCGTAACATACATATTATGGGCTGAGTCAATCGCCAGACCATAGCCGTTATCAGTGCCGGACCCGCCAAGATAGGTGGAATAGACGAGAGTAGGGTCGATAACAAGGGGGAGCGCCCTGTCATACGCACCAAGCACGAATCCCACGCTGCCGTCCGGTCGCGCAGCATAATGCACGTCTACGCTCACGCGCTGCCCATCGATCTCTTGCCAGGCAACGGGAGCGACTTCCACAACCTGCAGGCTCGCCGTGGCCTGTTCGGTGGCGGGCGTGATTATGAGGTTGCCGTCAGCGTCCATGCGAGATGTGGCATTATCGTAGTGCCAGCTTATGAGCGCGGGGTCGGCAGCGGGCGCGACAGCATAGGTTCCTTTGAGCCTGCCGCTCTCGCCCGAATATGACAGATCTATTCCCGGGTAGAGCGACCTGTAAGTAATGTCGTTGTAGAGCGATACATCAGTATGCCAGTCGGCTGAGTTGCTGCCGACCAGATAATTGACCTTCCCCGGTGCAGGGCTACCATGCTCAATTGAAGCAGGCATTGCGCCCACGAAGCGTAAGGTTATCATGCTCGCAGGGGGAAGCACCGGCGCCGCCAGGACAGGCATGCGCCCCGTATTAGCTGCGTTGCCCTGCCCTGGCACGCTGCCGGTGGTGTTAATGGCCAGCGTTACCCCGTCCGTAGCAAAGAATAAGCTGGCCCCGGGTGCGTGTGCCAGGTATCGCACGGAATTGCCGGTTTGCCCCACATTTGGCTCGAACGATAGCTGCAATTTGCTCAGGTCGAACGAAGCGCGAGGGGCGACAGCAGTCGTGCTCTGAAACGGGAATAAAGCTAACAAGCCTGCACCCACCAGCAGAATAGAAAGGAACAATGCAACGATCAATACAGGCCTTGATAGCCTTCTGTGCAGCACGAACATACAACCCTCCTGGATTAATCGAGGATGCGGTACACGTGTTCGACGCGCGTGGCGCGAGAGAGGAGAGCATGAACTGGGCAATACTTGGTGATCGAAAGTTCAAGAGCGCGCGCCACCGCTTTGGGGTCGATGTTGTGGCCCGTGATGACGTGCTCGGCCAGGATGTAGGTGTAGATCTTGGGGTGCTCTACGGCCTCGGTGGCATACACGTTTATCTGGTACGCCGTAACCTCCTGCCGCTTCTTGCGCATGATCGAGATCACATCCATGCCCGTGCAGGAGGCAAGCGCCAGTAGAAGCAGGCTCTTGGGATCTGCCCCTTTGCCCCGGCCGCCCGAATCGGGGTCTGTGTCCATCGTGATGGTATGCCCGGAGGGAGCGATGCCGTCGAAGGCCATACCGGCGACGTCAGGCATGGCGAGATGTGCTATTGCCTGGTAAGGCGCGGGGTCTACAGGCTCGGAGATTAAGCTTGCTTCGACGGGAGATAGTGGAGTTGTCTGAGTGGATTCCTCATAGCTTGCCATGGTAATGCGCCATCACCTTTCCTGGTGTACATATGATCCTCTGACCGAAATATGCCCTGACCCGGGAGGAGGTAGGGGTATGCTGGAATGGTACAAGAGACGTAAATGAGAGTCAAGGCGGAAGGGCGTCAGTGAGTGAGAGACTCGTGCACCAGGGAGTGGAAGTGGTGGACCCCGTTCTCGCGCTTGGCCGAAAAGCGGCCCTGGCTGTAGACCCGCGACGCGAGGCCGCGCTGCACATTCTCGCAGATTACTATGTCCTCCTGCTGTATCTCATCGCTGAAGGCGACCGCCTGCTGCACGCCCTCCCAGGCTTCGCCTCCTCCGCCTTCGTGGAAATACCACTCAAAGATGGTGAGAGTCTTATCGTGGCCCATCGGCAGGATGATGTTCGAGGACATGTTGTCGGGATAGATGTTGACCATGAAGTTGGGGTAGACCCAGTAGTAGAGCACTTCTTCGTCGGCCCGGACATCGGCGTAGCGGCGGCCCGCGCTACTGCCTGTTACGGGGCGCAATGGGGCAAGCTGGCGGGAGTGGTAGCGGTGCGTTTCCACCTTGTAGTTCTCATAGTCAAGCTCGCGATAAAGGCCGGGGTGGGCGATAGGCAGGTGGTAGCCTTCAAGGTAGTTGTCTATGTACACCTTCCAGTTGCAATCAATAACGTAGTCGCGCCTTTCTACGGGGCGCATCTGGGCCAGTGGTATACGGGCTGTTTCCTCAAGGATCACTCCGAGGGTGGCCGCGAGAGGAGCGGCAGCGGGATCCAGATTGACAAAGACGAACGGCCCCCAGGTTTCGACCCGGACAGGGTGCAGACCGTAACAGCTTTTGTCGAAGTCTTCCACGCCCTCGAACTCAGGAGTGGTCATCAAATGGCCGTCGAGGGCATAGGTCCAGCCGTGGTAGCGGCACTGCAGCGACTTGCGGTTGCCCTTGCCCGCAGCCACGTTGCCCGCACGATGGCGGCATACATTGTAGAAGGCGCGCAGGGTGCTGTCGGTGCCTCGCGTAACTACAAGAGGCTCGCCCAGCACTTCGCAGGTGAAGAAGTCGCCCACGCGGGCCACCTCGTCGACTCTGCCCACAGCCTGCCAGGTGCGGGCGAAGATCTTCTCTTTCTCAAGAGCAAGGAAAGCAGGCTCTACGTACCACCGCGCAGGCATGGTAGCGGCGCGAGCCAGGTTAGGCTCGAACTGAAAGTCAGACAAATCAAGCATGGCAAGCTCCTTGCCGCAGTGGGAGGAACACAAAACGCGAGAGCGCAACGATATAAGAATATTATAGCAGACAGCAAGCGACCGACCTAGCCAGCCTATCAGCTAACAAGGAGATGGCGCAGGGGTACTCCCTGCCGGGGCTTTATGGCCTGTCCCCTGGCTCCTCACCTCACTTCCACCCGACCACGAGGGAGGTGCAGAGAGCGCAGTCCCTTGCCGGGGGTTTGGGGGGCAGTCCCCTGGCCCCTCTTTCTGGGCCTCCCCACTAACAGGGAGGTGCAGGGGTCCTCCCCTGCCGGGGTTTTGGCGGTGCGCCCAACTTCTCTTCCAGCCTCCCAGCTACAAGGGAGGGGCCGGGGGTGGGTCTCCACTGGCCGATATGCAAAACTCAACGACCTTTGCGTTTGCGCCGCATAACAAGCCTGCCAGCCAGGGCTGTGCCCGCTGCTGCTCCCAGCGCCCAACCCCTCCAGCTACGAGTGCTAGCTTGCAGATCGTTCAGGACTGCCGTAGCAGCATTCCGGCCCGACGCGCCCGACACACCGCCACCGGGGTGAGTGCTGGCCCCGGTCAAATAAAGTCCGCTCAACGGTGTCCTGTACATCGCCAGCTCGGGCAGCGGACGAAACATAAACATCTGGTCGAGGGACATATCAATGTGCATAATATTGCCATGCAGGAGGCCCACGTTGCGCTCAAGGTCGAGCGGGGTCTGAATATAACGGTGCGTTACTGCTGACGCGATATTGGGGGCATACTCAGCCAGCGTATCGATCAGGCGATCGGCTTCGCGCTCGCGGATGCTGTCCCACGTTTCTCCACCCGCAAGCTCGTAAGGGTGGTATTGCGCCCAGATATAGAGCGAGTGCTTGCCCGGCGGCACGATAGTGGGGTCAACGGCTGAGGGCGTCATAGCAACCAGGGCAGGCTTCTCTGCCGGATAGCCGCGCTGAGCGTCAGCATAGGCGCGCTGCAGGTATTCGAGGCTGGGACAGATCAACTGCATCGAGGGACCAATGTCTGCCTGCCCGCTGTTGAGGCAAGTATAGCGGGGCAATTCGTCCACCGCGCAGCGCACGGTCATGCCGATGCCGTTGCCCACGCGCAAAGCTCCCACGCGGCTACTCAAGCCTGCAGGCAGGTTTTCTCGTCCCACAAGGTCGAGGAAGGTAGTTTTGACGTGCGCCCCTGATACCACAATGTCGGCCGCTATGCGCTCGCCATCCTCCAGTTCCAGTCCATTGATAGTGCTGTTGTCGGACAATATTCGCTTGACCGGGGCATTGCAGCGCACCATGCCGCCGTGATGTTTGAGACATTTCGCCAGAGCCTGCGACAGCATCCCTGAGCCGCCGCGAGGATGGGTTGCACCCACGTCGTGATAGAGGCTATGGGCACCCGCGAGGGCACCCGAACCTAGCTCGGAAGGGGGAGGGCCCGACTGGGCGGCCATCCAGCCCATAGCGGCCTTCACTTCCGGGCTGGTAAACGTCTCGTCCAGCATCTTGCCGTAATTGCCGAGCACCGTGCCCAGCAGGGGCAAGCCTCCCATCGATGGGTCGCCGCCGCCGGAAAAGCCGGACTTGATCTGGTCGACTGCCGTTCGACGAGCAATCTTCCCCACAGCAGCGCCCGGTGCAGGGCTCTCCGAGAAAAGCTCGAAGATGGGCCGGTTGAACTTGTCCCACTTCTGCACGAAATCACGGTAGGCCTCGGCGTCGCGCTCTGAGATACGGGCGATGGACTGGCAGGTTTTGTCTAGGTCGCGCCAGAATGTTAGCGATGAGCCGCCGGGGAAGGGCGCGAAGCCCCACGGATCCATTTGCATGTACTCAAGCCCGAACCTGTGAAGCTCAAGCTCCTGGATAACCGGCGTCTTGTGGATGAGGATGTGCATGACGGAGCAAGTGTCCACGAGGTACTTATGGCTGACACACTTTTCACAGGTCATATCAGGGCTAGTGTTGCCACCACTACCCTTGTGATCGTCGCACGGCTCCCACCACATCTCCTCCGTGTTGACAGCACCTCCCGCCCGTAGGCGCCGCTCGTACACGGTCACGTCGTGCCCCGCCTTCGCCAGGTAACAGGCACACACGAGGGCGTTGTGCCCGGCACCGATAATAGCCACGTGCTTTTTAGCCGACATTAGATCCTCTTTCTAAGACCGTAAGGCATTAGCTTGCCTATCTA
>JBBRDO010000010.1:0-69126 GCA_038203825.1 Chloroflexia bacterium
ATTGACAAAACTATCCTGAGGCTTGCAATTTTCGAGATTCTATTTGATAATAGAGTGCCTCTGAAGGCTGCAATAAACGAGGCTGTAGAGCTTGGAAAGCGTTTCGGAAGCGATAGCTCAAGCAGATTCATCAATGGCGTGCTTGGAACTGTAGCATCCGAAAATAACCCGCGCACCCTTTCTAAGCCCGATCACGACTAGAGAAGCGATTATCTATTCATGGCAGACCAACGTAAAGACATTTACAAAAGGCTGAGAACCCTCTTGGCCGATACCCTTGGGGCCGATGAGGACGAAATAACCTGGGAAACCAACGTTTACGACGACCTTAACGCTGATGTAATTGAGTTTCACGACGAGGTGATGCAACTGGTTGAGGAGGAATTCTCCGTCGTCATTCCCGATGACGAGGTGGCTGATCTCACTACCGTCCGTGAATTAGTAGATTATGTGGTAGAAAACACTTAACACCCCTTCCGGGGAAAAGGAGACTCTAAAGAATGGCAACAGCGTCCGAACACATCAAACAGGTGCTCGAGAAGGAATATGGCGTTAGTGCTGATGAGCTGGCTTCGCTCGATAGCAACTCACTCCGCGATATGCTGCTGAGCAAAATCGCTGAGAATAAGTACAAAGTCAGCCCCTCCGAGCTTGAGGGCGCCGACAGTGCGGGTATCATCACGGTCTTGATGCAGAACATGGTTAGCGATCTGCTAAAAGTCGACAAAACCAAGGTCACAACTGATACGTCCTTCTCCGACCTCGGTGCTGACTCCCTTGATATGGTCGAGCTGCTTATGACCATCGAAGACACCTTCGAGCCGTTCGGCGAGCTAAAGATCCCCGAAGAAGAAGCCAATATCGCCACCGTAGGCGAAGCTGTAGACCGCATCAACGGCTACGTTAACGACTATATGGGCTCAGAGTAGTCTCGCTGTTACTCACGTTTATCAAGAGGATGGGCGCATCGCGTCCATCCTCCCTTTTATTGATATAGTCCTCCGATTGCATCTATAATGTCCTTGTGAGTACATCAACCCCCCCACGCCGGTTGCGGCTTCCTTCGCTCGGAAGGAATAAGCCTTCTACTCCCACGCCTCCCGCCCACATCCGCCCCGACGGAAGCCGTGACGTAGAGTTGCCATTAATGGCGCATCTGCTTGAGTTGCGTTCACGCCTCGTCAAATGCGCTCTCGCTCTCGCTCTCACCACCGGTTTAAGCCTGCTTTTCGTCGAGCAGGAAGTGGATGTCCTCGTCCAGCTTGCCTACCCGCACACTCTCCAAGCTCTCAAACCCACCGAAACGTTCGTAGCCTATGTCCAGGTCGCCTTCTATACGGGCATCGCCGTCGCCATGCCCATTCTGGTCTACCAGCTATTTCGCTTCCTGGCACCAGGCCTTACAAGAATGGAGCGTCGCTGGATACTTATCAGCCTGCCCGGCGTGACCTTCTTCTTCGTGCTCGGGCTTGTCTTCTGCTACGTGCTTGTCCTGCCCAGCGCCCTCCAGTTCCTGCTCAATTTCGGCTCGTCGGCAATCGAAAATAAACCAACGATCTCTGAGTTCCTTAGCTTCGTGACCCATTTCCTGCTGGCTGTGGGCCTTGCCTTTGAGTTACCCGTAATAATCTTCATCCTGTCCAAATTAGGTATCGCCACGCCCAAACGCCTCAGCAAATTTCGCCGCTGGTCCATAGTGCTGGCCTTCGTCGTGGCGGCCATCGTCACCCCAACCCCCGACCCTATCAACCAGACCTACGTCGCCATCCCCCTCATAATCCTCTACGAAGTAGGCGTCCTCTTCGCCCGCCTCGGTGCCCGCAAACCCAAAGCCACGTAACCCAACTTGCTGCTCACCTTCGACGAAGCGCATACACTCCCACTGCCATTCTAGGCGCAGTATGTCTCCCTTTAGGGACGAAGAATCAGATCGTTTTCCTTTTTGCTTACTAGGTGCCGGGATCTTCTTTAGAAATGGAAATGGGAGGGTAGGTCATGAAAACTATTCCTTTTCTCAAGCGAAGCTGGATAATCGCACTAGCATTGCTTGTAGGCACAGGTGCAATCGTTCTTGTCGCTCTCCATTCTAACCCAACGCGGGCTGGTGGGGTTGATTGCTCCGGCGATTGGGGCAGCTCTCCAGACCCCATAGTACGCAATACGTGTGCGGAGCAGAAAGCACGTGATCATCTAACAATCGACCAGGAGCTAGCTACTGTAGGCGCACAGCCGTATGTCCAGGTTAATGTAAATTACACACCTCAGCCCATGCTGCCTGAGCCGGACGATCTCGAGTTAGTTGAGCAAGTTTCTTTTGACCCACAATATGGCGCTCCACCCTATTGGTGGCGAGGTGTAACGAGCGCTTGGAGAGATGGGGCAGTTCCTTATACCGACTATACAGATTGGGATGAGTTATATGTCACTTCATGGCCGGGGAATGGAATTACCTACACGCTGTCGTCTCAAGCCGGTGGTGGAGTATTTACCACAACCACAAATCCAACCTTAGAAACGGAGATAGGCGGGAGTGTCGGTGGCGATCCCAACGAGAGTCAGTACGTAAAGAAATGGACCTCTCCTCTACCTGTTGCCAAGCTAATAATCACAAACATCGTAAACCCTGCTTACACCAACACGAACCCCGCAATCCCGTACTCCGGTCTCCAAAGCATCGTCTACTTCACTACAGCATCAGGACAAACCGGCTCGTTTAGCATGGCAACCGAGGTGTGGAAATTCGACTCGAACAGTGACGGTGACGCAGGGGTCGGGCCTGAAGACGCTCACTACGGGCCGTAGTGAGGGTGCCCTATAAAAGGCTAGCCGCGGGGCGCCCCTGTTCAGCCCAGCGCCTCCTCATCCTCACTCACCACCGTGCGTGGCACCACCTCTAGCTGTTGAAGCAACTCCAGCCAGTCCCAGTTCGACCACATGATCTGCGCAATCCGCCCGCCATCGAGACGCATAGTCGACGTGAATGTGAATGCGAAGTGCTTCTCAGTTGGAGCCAATGTGCCTATGGGCGTAAACCACTCCCCCGTATGTGTGCCCCGTGTGGTCCCGATTGTCACCACAATATCACCCTCGGCCACCTGCCTCTCAATTGTCACGCACCAATCGGGTACTGCATTCTGCCTCATCTTCAGGCGCGGCTCCATATGCATTACCATCTCGTGCGTCAGCACCTCTGCTGCCACGTCCAGGTGGCACTTGTTCACAACCTCGTCAAAATAACGCCTGACGATCCGCTTGTTTTCCTCCATTTGCATAGCTCCTTGACCTCTAATGGTTGGCACTTACCCCTTACTTCCCACCACGCGCTCGGGCGCGACCCTGATCACCTTCTCGTTTCTGTACGTTACCTGTCCCGGCGGCGCGTTGGGTATCTTGCGGACATACCTTTTCTCAGTATAGATAACGTCCACCTGTGCGTCACTTCGCAGCTTGCTATATCCGGCCGCTAGCCTCGCTGCCTCCTCTATATCTTCCTCCGACATCTGTGGCGCCGCCCTCAAAATCACGTGCGCCCCCGGAGTATTGCGAGCGTGGAACCATAAGTCTTCAGGCGAAGCTAATCTAAACGTCGCCGTGTCGTTCTGGCCCGCCGTTCTCCCCAACAGTATACCCATGCCGCGCTTTGTCTGCATCCTCAACGGCTGCGGCAGCTTCACAGGCTTTTGTCTCTTCCGTCCGCTTCCCTGTTGCTCCTGCTGGACTTGCGGCCGCCCCGCTCCCTCGACCTCACTTTGCACGCTCTTGATGTCGTCGTAGCTCGTCGCGATCTCCAGGCTCGTGCCAAGCTCGTTCAGGTATGCCACGCGCGTCTCCGATTCCGTCATGCGTTCCGGCAACCCCTCAATCGCCGATTGTGCCTTCCTGTACTCACGGAAGATCGCCTGTGCATTCTCAACAGGCGTCATCGACGGGTCAAGCTGGATCGTCACTTTCTCCTCAGGTATCGTCAGCGTGGTCTCCCCGGGCTTCAACATATGCATGTAGGCGAGAAGCAACTCCCCCTTGCGCCGCAGCGCCTCCATCGCCTGTGCCCTCTCCCACTCGTCGCGCAGCGCCCACAGCTTGCGCTCGTCTCGCCCCTTAATCTCCGCAAGCCGCGCAGCCACAATAGCTTTCAGCGCGGTGTGCCTGCCCTGGCTCCCCGCCTGCTGGAAAAACGCGTCCGCTGCCTCCGATATACTCCCATACTCCACCAGCTCGCCATCTTGCGCCGCAAGGTGCGTCAGCCGGTACGGCGCGAAATCCACCGCGTTGCGTTCCTCTCCTTCTCTCTGCATCGCGATCGTCGGCGCCCACTTGCCCGTCTCTTCCAACCTCAACAACTCTTGCATCTCGCGCAGTAGCGCCTCCAGCTTCTGTGGCTGGTTCCACACCTCCGCAGCCTTAGCCCCCGCGTCCCCGAGCGCCCTGTAAGCAACCTCTCGTGCCAGCGTCGGGCTGATCGCCGCATACCCGCCAACCAGTCCCTTCCAGGCGGGCGCGCTCGCTACCTCGGTCGCCCGCTGTATCTCCATCGCCATTACATTAATGCTGGTGTGCAGCGGGTCGCGCTTGGCCTGTGGCGGCGGCGCTACATAAGGGTGGTGCGGCAGCGTCACCCTGTAGCGGTTGATGCTCGATGGCACGCGCTTAACACTTTCGATCACCGTGCCGTCGTCCGCCACCAGGATAATATTGCTCACCTTGCCCATGATCTCGGCTACCAGTTCCACCTTCACCAGCGGCGCGCTGATGTCCTCCACCTCATTTTCTTCCTGGTCCTGGGACCCCTGGGTATGCCTAAAGTCCCCCTCAGAACGGTACTCTTGGTGCTTGTGCGGCGAAATTCTTTTGGCTATACTCAGTGTAAGCACTCGCTCCCAGCGTGGCTGCGACACGTTGAGTATGGTGCCACCTCGCACATACTTGCGCAGGAGTAGTAACAAAGGAGAGTGTTGTGCAGGGTCACGCGAAGGCGCCGGCCCGACAAGATGGATACGAGCGTGCTGGGGATGTGCCGAAAGCAGCAGGTGGGTTCTGCCCATACCGGCCCGGTAGATTTCTAAACTTACCGACAGCGGGCTGGGCATGATTACATTCTGAACACGTCCCTCAACTAACTTATCAAGGAGTTCGTCACGTACAGCGGAAATAGTGAGCGCATCAAAGGGCATCTGGCGTAGGAGGTTCCTGGGTTTCGGCTTGAATGTGTTGGATTGCGGATTGCAGTGAAGAAAAGTATAACATAAAGCATATATCCAATCCCTACACAGGCGGTATAACCCCAGATGGACCAAACCAAATCGCACCTCGCAGCTCACGGCGTTGAACCTCGAGACCACGACTTACAACCCAATATCCCCCGTAATCGGTCCGGTGACCTGCCGCCCGACATCGCGAAAATAGCCGAAGACGAGGGCGACGCTCCCGAATTCGATCTCTACATAAACCGCCCCAAGCCTCCTTTGCTGGTCGTGCTGACGGGACCTTCGGGGGTAGGCAAGGATGCAACCTTACAGGCGATGGCGGCCAAAGGCATACCCTTCCATTACGTCGTGACCGTGACCACAAGAGCAATCAGGCCTGATGAGATTGAAGGAGTCCACTACTTCTTCAAGACTCGTGAAGAATACGAAACAATGCTTCAGAACAACGAGCTATTAGAGCACTCACCTGTATACGGCAACTACTACGGCGTACCGCGCAGCGAGGTAGTGGATTACTTGCGCCGTGGCGAGGACGTGATAATGAAGCCGGACGTACTTGGCGCCTGCAAGATGCGCGCTCTCGAGCCCGACGCGATCTATATCTTCCTGGCCCCGCCCAGCATGCAATCGCTCGCTTCACGTCTCTACCACAGGAAGACTGAGGACCCACGAGAGCTTGCCCACAGGCTGCAATTGGCCCGGGCAGAGATGCACGACCTGAGCGACTTCGACTACGTAGTTGTGAACAAGAGCGATGCACTTGACGAAACTGTTCACGAGATAGAGGCCATAATTCAGGCCGAAAAATGCCGGGTTCACCCCCGCAAGATTCGGCTGGCGGAGCAAGAGACTGGTAAATGATAAGCAACAGGTGCGGACTGACGACAGCCGTCTTCACTTATCCCTTATCACTTATCACGAAGGGGAGAACACATGCTAGCGAATGCGACTGAGCACGAAATAACGAGATTACTTACCGAAGGGCAGTCCGCGGCACGCAGGGGTGACAGGGCCATGGCCCGGGCACTCCTTACCCAGCTCGTAGAGCAGGATCCCCGCAACGAAGACGCCTGGATGTGGCTCAGCGGTGTCGTCACCGATGCTGACGAACAGCAGATCTGCCTCGAAAACGCCCTCGTAATCAATCCGAACAACGCTCAAGCCCGTAAGGGTCTTGATTTCATACTGAGCAAAACCGGCACCCCATCACGCGTTCCGCCCGCTCCTCCCTCCAGGGCCCCGCAGCAGGACCCACCCGCTGTAGACGTCCCCGAAACCCCCCAACAGGCCCTTGCTCAGACGGGAGCCGTGAACGCCGGCAGCGCACCCACTTCTTCCCCTGATGCTTCTGCTGCTACCATGCAGTCAGGTCCCGGGCCCGCGGACGGCGAAACCGCGTCGCCCCCCGATCAGCCTGCCGTGCCTGTTCCTAATGAACCCGCACCCGCAGCCCCCACGCCTAAAGTCGATTACATGCCCAACCTCATGAGCGGCCCCCGCACGCCATTCGAGGTTGATGCTGCCACAGGATTCGATGCCCAGCCCTTCGTTCCCCCCGGCATGGAGGAGTTCACCCGTGCCGCCGAAGCCCAGGCTCGCCGTGCCCCCTCCACTCCCCTTACCCCCTCTGTCCTCAATAGTTCCCCCGAGCAGGTCGGCGACGAACTGCCCAACTGGCTGCAAGAACTAACACCAAGCGCCCTCGCCTCGGCCGGTAGCGGCAACAGCGGCCCGTTTACGCCCTTCAATATGTCCGACTATCCTACCCACGGCGCAAACAGCAACCTCCCGGCCGGGCAACAGAACACTTCATCCCTGCCCGCTCCCGGCCCAACCCCGTTCCACCCCGGTGAGTTTGGTGCACCCAACCCCAGCGGTGCCAACGGCCCCGCACTGGCCCCTGCCGGACCCTACGCCGACCTCCAGATGCCCCTTCCCCATGAATTGCCCGGTGGCATGGAGGGCTTTGGGGGCCCGCCCCAGGCGACCCAAGGCCAGAATCAGCCCGGCCACAATGATGCCCAACCCTGGTATCTGCGCGGTGCCAGCGGCCCCTCCTCGCAAAACGGCTCGACCTACCTCGACAGCACAATGCTCAAGAGCACCTCTCTACACAGCACTATGCTTACTTCCTCCCTAGTCGAGGACAAGAGAGCTGCCAGGGTGGTGCCCACAATTGACTGCCCCAATTGCCATGAGCAGGTTCCTGAGACCTCGCTGGCGTGCCCTACCTGCGGTTACAATTACTTCGTCAATTGCCCTCACTGCCACGAGCTGGTAGACACCAGCCATTGTATCCCCGGCGAAGTAGACCCCTGCCCCTACTGCGAGAAGCCCGTCGAAGGCTGGAAGCTAGGGCTCGGCGGTGTGCCCGACCTGGTGTCCCAAAAGAACCCCGGCTCGCGTCCCGTTGGCGCAGGCGACGGCCCTGATCCTGCCTTCGCCAGCACCAAGCAGGTTCTGGATATCGATACCAGCCGCCACGTTCGCAGCTTTGGTTGGGTCGTCGACTTGCTCTGGCTCGTCGCCATCATCGCCATGGTCTGGGCCTTCACCCAGTTGCCCTTGTGGTTCCACTTGTCCGGCCAATACTAGTGTGATACTATAACCATGTGCCCAGCGACGGCATCGCTCACATGGATGAACACTCAGACCAGCAATTCGACAAGGTAATAGTCCTTCAGGAACATCAAGTCGCCGAGCGGCTGATGGAAGATTTGCTCTTGTCCGACCCAGCCTCCCCCGAATACACGCTCCTCCTGGCTCGCGCCTCTATGCTCAGCACGCCCATCCTTTCTGCCGTTACGCGCCGCCTCGATGCTTTCGACCCTCGCTCGCTCGATACACTGGGCCACATCCTCAGCGTCTACCCCGACGTGCGCGAGGTTGTCATGACTCTGCGCCGTACCGCCAACGACCATCGCCGCTCTGATCGCCGGCGCATGGGCGCGGTTATGCTCCTCGAGCAGGTCTTCGGCCTCCACCCGCCCGATGATTTCCTCTCGACCCTGCGCGAGCCCGTACAGTCAGCTACAGGCCTCCTCCTCGGTGCACTCGACAACCATGGTGGCAGCCCCTCCGTCCTGCGTGACTACCTGCGCGCCCTCGTCTTCCAGCCCCTCGATCTCCTCTATTCAGTGCTTGGCGCTCTTGCTGAAGCCCGCGATGACCGTACCGTTGACGTCCTGTGTCTCCTCGCTCTGCAACCCGACCACGAGCTACAGATAGGTGTCCTCGACGCTCTCGCCAACACCGGCACTCCCCGCGCTCTCAAGGCCCTCCGGGTCCTCGAGCTTACTCTCCCCGAGGAGACCGCCCACGCCGCCAATCGTCATCTCCAGAAGCTGCTCCTGAGCGGTGTAGAGGTAGCGCCCCTGCGCGCCCCTGATGCCGCATGCCGCGCCTGGTTGAGCGCCATTGATGGCCGCGGTGATCGCCTCCTCTGGCTCGCCGCGCCCTCCCCCGGCTTACAGGGCGAGTTCGTCCTGCTTGGCCTGCTCCTCAACGACATATCCGGCGTGCTCGATGCCCTCGGAGCCGGCGGCGTGCTCCTGTCGTCCCTGCCTGCACCTTCCGCAGTCGGCACCCTCCACCCCGACCTCGACTTCACCGCGCTCGGCGTCCTTCCCTCAGACTCGTCCCTTGGCGAGCACGCTGGTGGCTATCTCGACGTGCCGTTTGACTATGCGCTCACACTGCTACGAGAATCTGTCCGCGCAAACTGGGCAACCGGCACACCCCTTCCCGTCGAGTACCAACTCCTCAACCCCGTCATCTGGGGATATGCGGCGCACATAGTGGAGGACGCTGCCATTGACTATATTCCCGCCGAAGTAGCCCGTGAAGCCGCTCAGGCTGCCGGCGCGCCCAGCAGCGAAAGCGACCTCCTATTCGATGCCCTCTTCGATAGCTGGTACCTTGAGGGCGAGCCTGTTCGGGCCGTCGCACAGGACCTGTCAGAGCTCGAAGGCGGCCTCCCGAACGAGTTGACCGACGACGGTTGGCGCATGCTCCTCCCTGCCCTGATCCGCCTCGCTCATGATGAGTTCGGTCCTGCCTTGCGCGAGCGGTACGCTGCGCGCTTGCACCGCATGGCCGTGTGGTATCACATTGCAGGCAAGGCCCACGCCTGCAAGATGGCTCTCCAATGCGCCCACACCATGGTCATCTCGCCGCCCGAAGCCAACCTGTTCGTCCTGCGCCTCGTGCAAAAAGGCATTCTTGTCGCCCTCGCTGAAAACACCCGCTACCTCCACTAAGGCGAACCAGATAACTCCTCAATACTCCTCCCAGAAATCCGGGACCTGTACTCATTCCAGTGAGCCGCTGGCCTCCACAAAATACATGTTGTGCGGCCTTGCCCCTACACTCCTGAATTCCTCTTCGCTGACAGGTGGCGCCTCTTCTGCTGCAACCATCCCAAGAAAGCAATCATAGTGCTGCATGATCTTCTCAAGCAGTTCCCAACCCTCAGCCTTTCCTTTCTTCTCTTCCTTCGTGTCCTCTTACTCTCTCTTGCCCTACGTGATCAATCCTTTCCCTTTCTTGGCGATCTTGGCGTTTCAATCCACGTCCTCCCTTGCATACCGATGTATGTCAACCGCGCCTACTCTTGCACCTCGCCGCGCACTGTAGCAACCAACCTCGTAACCTTCCCGTCGGCAATACTATACAGGGCATACACCTGCACCCAACGGAAAACCTGCGGCCTCTCAGGCAGTTGCGGCATCATCTGGCCCCTGTAATCGTAAAGCAGCCATGCGAGCTGTCCGTCCTGCTTCCCGGTGTACTCCAGCCTCGCATCGCCTCCCGCGAAGCTATCCGCCGTCAAATGTAGCTGTCGTGTCACGTCCTTAAATGCGTCCAACGACAGCGCCGAATAATCCACCGCAGCCAGCTCTCCCCTGAGCGCCTTGATCCCCTCCAGTACCGCTGCCCTCGCCTCAGTCTCGTGGCTGATGCCCGTCGTCACCGTAATCGCCGTCCATGCGATGTCGCCCATGTCCTTGGCTATTGCATCACGATATGCGCCTGTCTCTGGCACCTGAATAATCTCCACACCTGTTCCGGTCGTGCCTGTCGCCTGCCGGGTCGGCGATGGCGTCGGGCTATCGGCCGAGCCGCAACCCACCAGCGCTATGGCACAGAGCGACGCCAGTACTCCAAACAGCAAATATGCGCGTTGAACCATGCCTTACCACCTCCCTTTGTCAACCATGTTATTATATAGGTTGAGTATATATGAATAGGGGAGTCTATGCCGATCTACGAATATGAATGTAGGAACTGTGGTACGCGCTTTGAGAAAATGCAGCCGATCACCTCGGACCCTGTGAAGATCTGTCCCAATTGCGGCGAAGAGCAGGTCCGCCGCGTCATCCAGCCCGTGGGTGTCATCTTCAAAGGTAGCGGCTGGTACATAACCGACAACCGCAAATCCACCGGCGAAAGCGCACCCGCCGCGAAGAGCGACACACCCGCTGAAACTAAGTCCGAAAGCAAGCCTGACGCGAACGCCGAGGCCAAATCGGACACAAAGTCCGAGACCAAATCCGAAGCCAAGCCCGCGCCCAAGTCCGACACGAAAGGCGAAAGCGCAGCCGGTGGCGGCAAGACGGGTTCGGCCCCCGATAGCAAGGCCGGTTGATATGCCCGAGTGGATCTATGGCAGGCACGCCGTCGAAGAGGCTCTGAAAGCCGGGCGGCGCAAAGTATTTCGCGTTCTGCGGGCTGAAGCCGCAAAGCAACCCGGAACCGGCCGCGAGCCGGGCGCCAAACCGCAGGCCGATGAAACCATAAGCGCTCTATCTCTCGCCCGCCAAAAGGGCATCACTGTAGAGCGCGTGCCCCCCGCTCAACTCGACATGCTTACGCGCGTGGGACACCACCACCAGGGCATAGCAGCCGAAGTATCGTCCTTCCCCTACATTGGGCTCGCTGATACCCTCAACCTATGCAAGGAAGCAGGCGACCGCGCTCTCGTGCTTGTCCTCGACTCCGTTCAAGATCCCCAGAACTTTGGCACACTCCTGCGTACCTCCGAGGCCGTAGGCGTCACTGCCATCGTCATGCTCGACCGTAGACAGGTCGCCGTCACGCCCGCCGTGTCCAATGCGTCCGCCGGAGCCGTCGAGCACCTGCAAGTCTGCCTCGCCAACAACCTGGCCCGCGCCATCGACGAGCTGCGCGACGCCGGCCTCTGGGTATACGCGCTCCAATCCGAGCCCGACGCCTCCCGCTACACTTCAACAGATCTGCGCGGCCCCCTGGGCCTGGTAGTAGGCTCAGAAGGTCGCGGTGTAGGCCACCTCGTCCGCCAGCACTGCGACGGCGCCCTGGAAATCCCCATGCACGGCAAGATCGAGTCGCTCAACGCCGCCGTAGCAGGCTCAATAGTCCTCTACGAAGCCCTGCGCCAACGCAATACCAAACGCCCCCCAACCTCTGCCTAGCCCACCGACCGCCATCCCAGGAAACACCCCCTCTAGCTCTCTCATACTGAGCCCCCAGGGCTTTCCCTGGCGACAAACAACGAATTGTCCCTGCCTGCGAACAGCCACCTCTCTCGCCTCGTCATTCTGAGCGCAGCAGGCATCCCTTTAGACACGAAAAACCCCGTCTTGCCACTCCACCCATGCCCACTACACACCAGGAGCCTACGCTTGTCCAAAACTATCGGCTTTGGCTAATCAAAGCCTGACTTACTAGCCCCAAATAGTGGTAGAGATGCACGGCGGCACCTACCAACAACCGGAGAACGCTTGCTCTCCCCCTCTTACCCCGCAGCAAATACATGGACCGGATACTGCTCCTCTATGCTCCCAGTGAGGCCCGACCTCCCTCACCCTCAGCACCAAGCCAGCAGGTAGAGTGACCACCCCACCAGGGTCTCACTCTACTCGCTGGCCTTCCACCCAACCCTTAACATAAATAAACCTTCGTGTTATTCTACGCTTGAGGATCAACCTCCCCTCTCTTTGCGATCTTGGCGATCTTTGCGTTTCAATTCCGAATCCCCATCACCTGATCTGGTCATCCAGGGGTTGCCTGCCGTCAAATCCGGTTGTCAATTCGTGCCAGTACTCAACCTCAGGCTCCCCCAACCGCCAGCAAAGATATATCTCACGCCCCTCTCGCATAGCACGGAAATCGATCAGCCCCGTGGGTATGTCCTTTAGCTCAATATCCCACTCGTCCAACCGGGCGAACGCGTCTCGCAGCGCGTCGTTCAGCGCACTTGTTGCCTGCACCACCATTGGGTCTTCAATCGGGTTGTGGTAGCCGTTGCCCATCACCGCTTTCCTGACCTGGACCACGCGCCCATGCACCATTCCCCTCTGTCGTGCAAGATCCTGTATCTGCTGTAGCAACTGCGTAAGCTGGGGCAACATCATGTTCGCTTCTTGCACTGTGTAGTATTTGGGCATAATCAAAAAAGAATCAGGGTCAAAATAACAATGTGCTAGCTCTCATGGCGCGTCTTCTTCTCAAAATCGGCCATCATCATCTGTACACGCTTCAAACGCTCGATGGCAATCTCAGTTACCTTATATATTCGCTCGAACTGCACCGGCTCCAACGCGTCCAGCCAGGTCGCTATGTCTTTATCGCTCATCTCCGCCCACCGCGAGTCCATGCTTAGCCTTGTGCCCATCAGTTTGATCGCGTCGCGCCGCTTCGCTCGCCGCGCCTCCATCGGCGTCGTTACCCCATCCGGAGCCTGACCTTCTCCCGCCTCTGCCTCCAAAGCACGTTCGGCCGCGGCTTCTGCCGTCTTTATCGCCCCCGCCACTTCCTGCGCCAGGCGTTGGACGTCACTGGCGCGAAAGATGCTTTGCTGGCCTTTGCCGTGGAAGGGCTTGATCCGCCCCTCCTCCACCCACTGCAACAGCTCGTTACGTGTGATCCCGAGCTGTTCCGCCGACGTCGGCAGATCAATAAACTTGAAGCTATGACTTGACATAAAACTATATCTAGTCCTCGGTGACCAACACAAAATGCTCTTTCGGCGCGCCGCAGTCCGGGCACTTGTCTGGTAGTTGCTCGGCCCTCGTAAGCAAGTAGCCGCAGTCCGTGCAGCGCCACACCAGTTGCATATTCTCGGCCCGCCCTGAAACGACCTGGCCCGACTGCACCTTCGCGATGTCCATCGCCAGGTGGGGACGCGTTATGATGCCAACCACGCGCCGCTCGTCGTCCACGACCACTATCGGCCTCCTACCCATCAACCCACTTGTGTTGTTCTCGCCCGAGGTCTGCTCCATCTCCTGCGAAACCGACTGCGGCACTTCAACGAGAGCAGTCTCGACATCCGCGTCAACGTGTACAGTTTCATAACTCTTGTCCATATACTCCGACACCAGGCTCACCTGCGGGTTATGCCCTGAAGCCGTGCACTTCATTACATCTTTGTCCATCAGCACGCCGACGACATGCCGCCCGTTGTGCGTGTCAACCACGGGTACCAGGGAACTATGCAACTCATCTATACAGCGCGCAGCTCGCGCTATGGTATCATCGCGTGTAACTACCGGGGGGTTGTCAATCATTACCTCGCTGACTTTCATGCCAGGTCTCCTCTTAACGTCCGGCTGCTCCGTCCACGACGGGCGGGGCGCACCATTACAACAATACTTAGCCTAGACTACAATAATCTCCTAGACGCCAAAAACGCAAATTGGGCTTCTTCGGTCTGTCGGGCGGGTAAGCGGCTGCGTGCGGGGCACGCTCATGCGGATTATATCACAGGGGTCTAAGGGCAACAAGATCACCTCTTCTGGCGCGCAACCCCCACTCGTGCCAGCACCCCTTCATCGACTCCGGCCCCTCGCAGTTCCTCATCGCTGAACTTGCATAGCGCTCCCAATGCTGTTTCTGACACCAGCGGCTCCTCGCCCAACCCTACCGCCAGCGCCGGTATCGCAGCCACGATGTGCAACTGGCCCGCGTCATACATCGCGTTGGCCCTTGTGTCCACGTCGTCACTTTCCCGCATCAACTTGTCCAGCAATGCCGGCACATTACGTTCGGCGCGTGTCGGGTCGAATGCGGTTTCTCGCGCCCATTCTTGCGTGTCCCTGACCAGCCTATCCTGGCCCAGCGCCCATTCCAGTGCTTTTACCTCTCCCGATGTCTGCTCCCGCTCATCCGCGCTATAGCCGTCTAGGGCCGGGTCGCTCGCCAGCCTTTGCTTCACGATGCCCAGGCGCTCTCTAACTTCCGCCTCGATCTTACCCCGGTCGGCTTCCACGCGCCCGAACTGCACCAGCGTTTCAAGCGTGCCGATCTCCTGCTCAAGCATCTGCACGCACGCCTGCAGCCTTTCCTGCCGTTCTTTCGACAGTTCAGGCCGGGAAAGCTGCCTCTTGTAACCATCGTAGCTCAGTTTCAACTCGTCTATGTGGTTCCGTATCTCTGCGTTATCAGCAATCATAGCGTTTGACTAACACTCCCATCTGTTGCATAATTGGCACTGAACTAGCCATTGCTGGGCGGGCTAGACTCCTGCCACCGCTCACCCCTTTATAACATTTAATGCCATAGGAGGCCCCGTTTGACTGCACGTCGTGTGCCCTCCCGTTCAACCCTCAACATGATTTCGCTCGTCCTCATTGGCCTGGGCATTCTGTTGCTCTTGTTGGTGCCGCTTTACCTTGTAATCCTCGCCTTCGCCGGCGCGAGGAACGTAGATCTCCACGGCACCCTCGTTATCCTATCCGTGGTCATCGGTATGGCACTGGTGGTGGTCGGCTCTGCTATTCGCGAGTAAGCTTTGCCCTTGTCCCCCGCTGCATCCGCCTTCTCCCCGCCGGCGCAGTCTATGTCTGCCGATTCCTATACCACCTCGGTGCTGATCGGCCTCATCCTCGTAATTCTTTTCGCTGTGCTATCCGTCTTCGTCTGGCTCTGGGCGATGCGGCGGCCTCCCCAGCCTCCTCCCACACCCGACGAGAGCGACCCTGAGCCTCCCCAGGAGCCTGCCGCTCCTGTCTACGTAGCAGTAGGCCTATCCAATATTCGGGGTGTCCGTGGCGGCTCACAGGGAGGCGACTGGCCTGACCTGCTCCATTCGATGATGCCAACCGGTACTGACTTCATCAAACTGGGCGCAGACGACCGCAATATAGCTGACTCAAACTCGCACTCCCTTGCAGCCGCCATCAGCGCCAAACCTCTCACCCTTACCTTCTGGCAGGTCGTGGGCGACGCCGCAGGCGGCACTCCCCTCCCGGCCTACCTCAAAGAGCTTCGCCTCGCCCTCAGCCGCTTTGTTGAAGAAACCCCCGCCACCGTCTTCCTCCTCAATCTCCCCGACCTCAGCCTCATCCTCGACAACGCCACCGAAGAACGCAAGGCCCTCGTGCGCGGCGGCGTTGAGCAGTGGAACCGCGTCATAGCTGAGGTCGCCACACCCCACGGCAACCGCGTCCGCCTCGTCGACCTCTATCAACACAGCCGCGAGATCCTCGACTTGCAGAGCGGCAACGCGGCGCTCACAGACCTGGTCTGGCAGGCGATAAAGGCAGAAAGCCCATGAACACCTTACCATCCTCAGGTCCCGATCGCGACCGCCTGCTGGCTCATTACTACGACCTCGAATATCGAGACTACACTGTCGACCTCCCCTTCTACGCGGAGCACGCCCGTATTCTGGACCGCGCGCACTCCTCCTCGGTGCTTGAGCTTGGGTGCGGCACGGGAAGGATCGCCCTCGGTCTGGCAGAGGCTGGATATCGAGTGGTATGCCTTGATAGTTCTCAAGCTATGCTCGACATTTGCACTGAGCGCGCGCAGGCGCTGGGCCTTTCAAGCAAAATCGTGCCTGTGCTGGGCGATATGCGGCGGCTTGAAGACTTGCCTACCGCCAAATACGCGCTCGCCTGTTGCGCACTAAATACCTTCGCCTACCTGACCTCAACCGTCGACCAGCGCGCAATGCTGACTTCCCTGCACGCACTGATGCAGCCCAACGGCGTGCTTCTGCTCGATCTCACGCCCCCCTTCCCCCACCTCCTGCCGCCCTCCGATGGCGAAGTAGTCCATCAGGGAACATATCCCGACAGCGACGGCAGTCTGGTCCACAAACTGATCAGCGCTCGTAGCGATCTTGCCGTCCAGACCCAGGACATCACGCTCTTCTACGACCACGAAGCCCCCGACGGTCAGCTGTCGCGCATCTCCCAATCGCTCACCTTCCGCTGGACCGCCCGCTACGAAATGGAGCATCTGCTCGCCGCCACAGGCTGGCATTTCGACCGTCTTTTCGGCAGCTACGATCTCGACCCCTTCACAGACGCAAGTGAGCGCATGATCTTCGCGGCCCACGCGCTCTAGCTTGCTCAGCCCCTGATCAAGTTCGCCAGGGTCGCCACCGTGACCTCGGTCAGGCTACGCACCAGCAGGTCTGCCCCCGCCTCTTTCAGCGCCTCTTCTGCATGACTGTTAGTCACTCCAATGCAGACCGCTCCCGCGCTCTTGGCCGCCTGCACGCCCGCAATCGCATCCTCAATCACTACTCCGCGCGCCGGCTCGACCCCCAGTCTCTCGAACGCCACCATGAACACCTGCGGGTCGGGCTTGCCTGTAGCGACATCATCCCCGGAAGCGATACCGTCCATTTGCTCGGCCAGCCCGATGGCCTGCAGCACTACCTGGATGTTCTTCAACGGAGCTGACGAGCCGATGCCCTGCTTCCACGCCGCTCTCCTGAGCGCGTTCACAAGCTCGGCCGCGCCCGGCATGGGCTTCAGCGCAGCCGCAGAGTAGCGGAAGTAGCCTTCTTTGGTGTCTGCCATCTTCTGAATGACGTCCGGATCTGTCACGCCCCACAGCAGGGTTATGATATCCGAGTTGTGTCGCCCAAACGTCGATGGGAAGTCTTTGTCGGCGTCATATGGCACGTCCCATTCCCGGGCCATCTCCACCCACGACGCTTTATGCGCTTCGCTACTGTCCACCAGCACCCCGTCCAGGTCCCACACCACTGCTTTATTGCTTTCCATTCACGTGCCTTTCGGGTTGGAGCCCCTTATAGCTCATAGATTTCGGCGCGCACCCTGCCGCCTGTTATCTCCATTATAGCCATTGTTTGCGGGCGACCAAACCGCGCCTGCGTTCCCGCCGCTCCCGGGTTCAGAAAAAGCACCCCTTCGTATTCTTCGTTCAGCGCGACGTGACTGTGCCCGCAAATCGCGACCGCCGGCAGCGGTGTCTTGAGGCTTCTGAGCCATGCAGCCGGCTTGCCGCCTATGTGTGTCATGTCCACTTTCGCCCCACCTATCTCCAGCTCCACCTCCCGGGGCAGGTCGGCAACCATGCCTCTCGTGTCAATGTTGCCGCGCACCGCTGTCACGAGCCAGTGTGCGCTCAATGCGCTGATAACGCCAAAGTCGCCGACATCGCCCGCGTGCAGCACTCGTTCTACTCCCTTCTCAAGAAATATCTCTGCCACCCGTGGGTGCAGCGTTCCATGCGTATCCGACAGCACGCCCACTATCATAGCCCCTCGCTCATTCGACTAGGGCTTATACAACTGCTTGCCCAGCAGACCCAGCAGCACATCATACGGCTGTTGGTTCTTCGGGTGGTACTCGAAGCGTGCCCGCTCGAACCACTGCACGGTGTACGTCTTCCCGTCCGTGCTTTGCTCCTCGTACTGATCAGAAATCGGCAGCCCCACGATCGGCACTCCAAGCTCATTCCACCTCTCCAGGAACTTGCCCCAGACGCAATGTCCGGTCGCTTTCACGCACACACTCTCCACGTCGCTGGGCGGCGAAATCGAAGGGAACGCTCGCCCCTCCACCGACTGGTTGCCCAGCAAGCCGAGCAGCACTTCGTTCGGTGTACCCGTGTTCTCCGGATGATACTCGAAGCGTGCCCGCTCGAACCACTGCACTATATACGTCTTCCCGTCGGTCGGGCTCTTCTCCAGGCGCTCAGGGCTGATCGCGTACCCGAACAACGGCAGTCCACCCTGTGTCTGCCAGTAGTCGGCGAACCGGGATGATGCCTTCAGCCCCGTCGGCGATGTCACATCCTTTGCCGGGTCCAGGGGCAAGCCCGTTATCCCCTTCTCGGGCTGGATCTCATCAATGAACACGGGGTCTTCACTTATCGTGATGTGCACTTTCCCGTCGCTCACGCTCGGACTGGCGTGGCTACCATCCTTCATCACTACATCCACGGTCGGGCTATCCACCGGCACGTCCACCTCCTCCGGCTCCCCGATCTTCCATAACACCTGTATTGTCGCGCCATCTTTGCTGAACTTATAGTGGTAGCGGTCGAACTGCGACTGCCACCTGTTCTCCACCCCGCGTGCCAGAGAGCCAAGCCCCGTAAAGGACGCCCCCGCCAGCTGGTCAGTCAGCACCTTGTACGCCTCGTACGCCGGTTTCTGCGACATGTCGTTGCGCAATATGCCCATATTGCCGAACAGGTCGTCCGGGCCCGCGTTAAACTTGTCTTTCATCTGGAAGTACGAAAAGTGCGTCACGTTCTTCGCGCCCATGGCAATTACGTACAGCCTTATCAGCCTGCGTGCTTGCTCTTCTTCGCTCACTCCCAGGTTTCCGCACGTGCTGCACGTCGAGTAGCCGTCCTCCGTGATCCATATCTCCATGTTACCCGCGCCGTGCGCCTGCAGCCACTGGTAGCTCATCTCAAGCCTGTACGGGAAGTTCTGGACTACCGTCTTGGGGTCCGTGTTCTCCGGGTAACGGTCAGGCATATACGGGTGGATCGACAGCACATCAAAATTAAGCTGCCCTCCTGATGCCGCCACTACCTGGTCCAGGAACTGCATGCCGCCGTCATTCGTATCATGTATTGACAGGCCGCCGATCAGCACCTTGGCGTCGGGATTTGCGCGCTTAATTGCGTTGTAGCCTTCGCGCAGCATATCAGCATATCTCTGAACCCGGTCGCATGCGCACTTGAACGTGATTTCCACGTCAGGCTCGTTCCACAGCTCCCACACGTCGATCTTGCCTTTGTAGCGCAGCGCCATCTCGTAGGCGTAATTCCCGTACTCCACAGGGTCCTTGGGAGCGTACCAGTACCAGTCCGGCTCGTTCGACCTGACACCCGATGCCCACGAGGGCGTCGTCTCCAGCACACCCACGATCTTCAGGTTGCGCTTCACCAGTTCGTTCACCCAGAAGTCGTACTGTATCCAGTCAAAAACACCCTGCCTGATCTCGATGTTCGCCCAGGACATTTCTTCCCGCGTCCACTGCACTCCGATGTCAGCAGCATCATCCATGATGGCATACCGTTCGTTCTTGGGCCGCTCGAGCCCCGTCACATAGAGGTTCATCCCGAAGAATGACAACCCCCGTACAGGCCACGCCTGTACGTTCTGTCCACCGCTGCTTCCACTTACCCCCAGCAGGGTAGGCACAAGCATCAACACCGCCAGCCATTTGACCGGCTTACTCAAGCTAAACTTCATTCAACAAACCAACTTTCTGCTAAATCAAAAGCTGAAAACTCGCAAAATAAAGCGTAAGGGCAAATGCGCCGCTGCTCTCTACGCATCTCCGTGTGCCGCACTACTGCCCTAAAGTATAACCAGCGGCCAAGCCGTGAGTCAACGCTTGTTACTCACCGGCGCACGACGCGGCCCACTCCGTTGTTCGCTCGCATCTACTTCTCCAGGCGGTTGACAGTACGCGCCGAGCGTGCTAAAGTTACTCAACGGCGACGCCGGCTCAATCTTACTTATGGAAAGGGGGGTGAGTCACGTGGGAGACAAAAGTCCAAAGAACAATGATAAGAAGCGTGTGCAAAAGACAAAGCAGACTGCTAAGGAAAAGAAAGCCACCACAGTCAAGTAGCATGATCTTCTCAGGACGTTCTTTCAACCCGGGGCGGCCCACTGCCTGACTATTTCGCTTGCAGACAGCCGCCCTTCTTCATGCCTGCTGATCCTTCCCCCTCTCCCCACTATCTCCCTGCTCTTGTACCCTAGCGAGCCACTCCGCCACGAACCGTTCTTCCTCGGCTTCTGTTGGCACGTCGCCGTCAAGTTTGGCGTCATGTAGCGCGCCCAGCACCTCTCCGTACACAGGCCCCGCCTTTACTCCCAGCCCCTTCAAATACTCACCGTTCAACGCCGTCTTAACATGACTCCACACCTCGACATACTGCTGTAGCCGTTCCCAGTCAACACTATTGTGCGACGACGGGTTGAGGCGCGCTACTGCTTTCAGGCTCGCCGGATTAAGCGTGTGCAGCAGCCTGTAAGTCTCCGACGGTTTCTGCTCCTCGCCCCCCAGCCGGTCCCAAACCGACATCAGCCCCACCGCGTCGCGCATCAGTTTCACCAGCGGCAATGGCATATGCATAAACCTGGCGAGCCCCTCGCCAAGATTCGGGTCAGTCTCTGCGAAGTGGATCGCCAGCGCGGCCAGGTGCGTCTCCAACCGTTCCTGGTTCCCGCCCTCCACCTGCTCCATCGCGCCCTTTGCAAACGGCCACGCCAGCTCCGGGAACACGCTGCTCAGCACTCCCAGCTTGTCGAGCAAGGCCATCACGTCGCTGCCTTTCCGCTCTTGCATGATCAGCAACAGCTCTCGCTTTATGCGGTCAATCGATACGTGGCCCAGATCGCCGTCCCTCACTGCCTCCAATATCAATTCAAAGGTGTGGGCCTCGATCTCGAAGTCCAGCCTCACCGCGAGCTTTGCGGCCCGGAATATCCGCGTTGGATCGTCCTCGAAGCTCTTGTCGTGCAGTACCCGTATCAATCTCGCGTGCAAGTCTGCCATTCCCCCGTGTAAATTGACCAGGTGGCCTATCTTGCCGGGTAGTATCCTCACAGCCATCGCATTGACGGTAAAATCGCGACGTGCCATGTCCAGCTCGATACTTCCCACATCGATCGCAGGCAACGCCCCGGGGCGCTCGTATCGTTCGCTTCGCGCCGTAACGATGTCCAGCGTGAACGGATCCCCCTCGAATACCAACGTCGCGGTTCGAAAAAGTTCGTGTACCTCGACCTCGGCCCCCACTTTCTGCGCTACTTCGCGTGCAAGGGTCGGCGCGTCACCCACCACAGACACATCAATATCGTGGCTGGGAATGCCCAGTAACGAATCTCGGACCGTGCCGCCCTCGAGATACACCGCCCACCCCACGCCATCAGCCTCTCGCGCCACATCAAAGAGCAGCGCGAGTCCCCCGTCCGGCAATAGCTCGGGCAGGCGTTCGCTTAGGAATGCGTTTGGGTCCCGCGGTAGGCTCTTCATACTTCGTGTGAGGGCGACCGAGAGCTAGCGTCGTCCGTCGTCTGTCGTCCATCGTCGACTCTGAGAACCAACAATCTCCTTGATTGCCTCAATGACGATCCCGTTTTCCTCAACAGTGTTGTAAAAGTAGGGCGAAATGCGTACCGTGCCCGGCCTGTAGTCCACGATTATGTCGCGTTTGCCCAGCTCTGCTACGATCGCCCCCGGCTCGTCGAACTCCAGCATTACAATTGCCGTGCGCTCTGCGGGGTTTGGGTTGCCTCGCACTTTGTACCCTGCCTCCTGGGCGCGCCTTATCAGGTCATCAGTGAGCGCGCTGTCCCGCTTCCTGATCTTCTGCACTCCTATCTCTTCTATGTAAGAGAGGCCCCCCAGCGCGGCATATACCGCCGACATGCTCGGCGTGCCTGTCTCAAAGCGAGCTGCGCTGTCGCGCCACTGCAGCGCGCCAATATCAAAGCTGAACATATTGGACATGCCGAACCATCCCGCGATCGTCGGCTCCAATGCACGCCACCGCTCGTGCACATACAGAAACGTGATGCCCGACCCGCCCATCAGCCACTTCAAGCTCCCTGACGTATAAAAGTCGCAGTCCCAATCGATCACGTCAGTGGGCACGTGCCCCGTTCCATGATAAGCATCCACCAGCAGAAGCGCGCCCTTCCGGTGCGCGATCTCGGCCAGCGCCTTGATATCCTGTATCGCCCCGCTGGTGAAATAGACGTGCGACGTCACGACCAGCGCCGTGTCATCGTCAATCGCCGCCTCGAACATATCCAGCGGCACGCTCACCCTGTCTGGGCTCCGCAAAAACTCAACCTTGATCCCCTCGCGTTGCTTGGCGAGCAGACTGTGGCCCACGGTCGAGAAATCGAGGTCGGTGGCTATGATCTTCTTGCGCTTGCTAAAGTCGAGCGCGCTCATCAGACCCGACAGGTTGGCCGAAATCGACGGCCCCAGTGCGATCCTATCTTCTGGTGCGCCAACAACCCGCCCATACGCCCCGCGTAACTCCGTGCACTTGCCCAGCCACGTCTTGTACCAGGCCGACGCGCCCATCTCGGCCCACAGGCTCAGGTACTCGTGTACGTTGGCTATCGTGCGCGTCCCAAGCGCCCCCAGCGAGCAGGTGTTCAGAAACGTCTTGTTCATTACAATCGGGAAATCGTTGCGGTACCCGAGCAGGTCGGCGTGCGCGTCGCCGGACGTGAATCTGCTGGTACTCGTGTCGCTCGTTTGCATTAAGCAGGCTCCTTAGGCAGTGTGGAGCTAATATAACACCTGAATTGACAACCCCACAACCCCACGCATATACTGTGCTTGCAATCCGTTTCTGCATCTATAGTGGAGGTTATATATAACCATGTCCGCATTTAATCGAGCGTCGCGTCGCGTGCAGATGCCATTCGTCTTCTTTTTTGTGTTCGCCAATATTCTGGCCACCATTGCCCTCGCTGCTTGCGACTCCAACAGCGGCACGCCCACCGAACCCAGTAACGCCGTCGAAGTCACATTCGCCTATTCCTCCGAAAAGCAGCCCTGGATCGACCCGCTCGCCACGAAGTTCAACGGCGAGCGTCACACTCTGCCCGGTAGCAACCAGCCGATCTATATCAAGGCCTTTGTCGCTGATAGCGGCACGGCTCGCCAGCAGATAGTGGACAAGACCCTCGAACCCGTCGTCTGGTCGCCGTCCAACTCCCTCTGGAAGTCTGTCCTCAACTTCGAAGCCGACCAGGAGCTCGGTGGCTCCGGTCCGGGCGACGCCGACCCCCTCTTGCTCAACCCCGTGGTGATCGCCATGTGGCGGCCAATGGCTGAGGCTCTCGGTTGGCCCGGCAAGCCCATCGGCCTGAAAGACATCCTCGATCTGAACGCCAACCCTCAGGGCTGGGGCGCATTCGGACACCCCGAGTGGGGGCCTTTCAAATATGCGCATACCAACCCCGAAGTGTCGTCCACGGGCCTGTCAGCTGTTACCGCCGAGTTCTATGCAGGCGCAGGCAAGACCTCGGGCCTCACCGAAGATGACGTGAACAACCCCGCTGTGCGCACCTTTGTTCAGTCCATAGAAAGCAGCATCGTCCACTACAGCTCCACCACGACTATCTTCAAGGACAACATCCGCCAGGGCGGTATGAGCTACATCTCGGCTATTGCCCTTGAAGAGCAGACCGTGATCGACCTGAACAAAACGGGTATGCCCACTCCTCTTGTCGCCATTTATCCCAAAGAAGGCACCTTCTGGCACGACAACCCTTACATAATCCTGAAGGCCCCTTGGGTCACCGCCGATCAGGCCAAGGCTGCGGCCGTATTCCGTGATTACCTCCTCCAGCCCGACAACCAGCAGCTTGCCCTCGCTCTTGGCTTCCGCCCCGCCAACTCCAGCGTCTCTTTCCGCACCGAGCCCTTCACCAACGCCAACGGCGTGGACGTCGATCAACCGAAGACCACCTTGCAAGTGCCCTCTCCTCGCGTCCTTGAAGGCGTGAAGAACGCCTGGAGCATCCTTCGCAAAGAAGCCAATATCATGCTCATCCTGGACGTGTCCCCCTCGATGGACAACCAGGACAAGTTACAAAACGCGCTTGATGGCGTGCGGATTTTCCTCGACGAAATTCGCGATGTTGACCGCGTCGGCTTCGTCGTATTCGATAGCTCATCCCATCTGCTCGTGCCCATAGATACGCTGGCCAAAACACGCTCCAAGATCCTGAGTTTTGTCAACAACCCCGATTCCCTGCCGCGCAACAACTCCACAGCCATCTATGACGGCGTCGCAGCAGGCCTCGACGAACTGGATCGCCTCAACGACCACAGCCACATCAACGCTATCGTCCTGTTGACCGACGGACAGGATAACTCCAGTTCGACCACCAACAAACGCAACGTGCCCAACCGCCTGCGCAAGGATCGCGACCAGCTCTGGGCCGTCAAGCTCTTCCCCATTGCCTATGGTAGCGGCGAGGAAGTCGACAAAGACCTCCTCCAGCAGTTCGCCTCCATTACGCAGACCAGCCTGGTAAGTGGCGACGTCAGCGACATCAAGAAGATCTACGACCTCATGAGCAACTACTTCTAGAGGGGAAGCGACACGCGACGCATGCCGCATGACTTACGATCAGCGACTTACGATCAGCGACTTATGATATAATTATGTCCAAGTATTCCAGGAGACTCTTAATGCCCGACGGTTCTACCGGCAACGAGTACGCGCCCTATCGCGTGGTCGACGTCCTCAATTATGGCGGCTTCTTCGGCGGCGAAACGGTTACGCTCGATGCCTACCCTTTCTCGGCTCCGGATCGCATTACCGGCTTCATCATCCCCGAGCACCTCTTTGATAACCTCACCCAGCGCCATCTAATACAAACCGGAGTGGCCCTCGGCCTCGTAGTGGAGAGTGGCGAAGTGCGTGCCGCGCGAGTGTTGGGTGCTCCCACCCGTGAGCAGCTAAAGGAGCTTGTGAAGCCTCCCTCCCACGAAGGCTCGACCGCTACCCCACGCGGCCTTTCATATAAGTGTGCCCATTGTGACCTCTGGATCGGCGGCACGCCCGACCGCCACGACGACGGCCATTACTATTGCCTCATATGTGGCACAAAGCTCGGCTAGCCTCAGGTCACTTTGCTTACCTAACAATACACATTCAGGAGATCCAATGGAAGAAACCTTGCAAATGCTCAAAGACTTGACCGATGCTTCAGGCGTGCCCGGCCAGGAAGGCCCCGTGCGCGAAGTCATGGCCCGCTACCTCGCCCCGCTCGGCGAGTTGCAGTATGACAATCTCGGCTCCATCGTGGCCGTAAGTCGCGGCAAACACGCAGACGACGATGCTCCCCGTGTCCTGGTCGCCGGCCACCTCGACGAAGTCGGCTTCATGGTCACTCTTATCACGGACGAAGGCTTTCTCAAGTTCCAGCCTCTCGGCGGCTGGTGGGAACAGGTCATGCTTGCCCAGCGCGTCACTGTCCGCACCCGTAAGGGCGACCTCACCGGCGTATTCGGCTCCAAGCCCCCTCACATTCTTACCGCCGAAGAGCGCAAGAAGATGGTCGAAAAGAGCGATATGTTCATCGACATTGGGGTCATGAGCAAGCAGGAAGCAATTGATGCGGGCGTTCGCCCTGGCGACCCCGTCATCCCCATGTGCGACTTCACCCAGATGGCCAACCCCAAAATGCTCCTCGCCAAAGCCTGGGACAATCGCTTCGGCTGCGGTGTCGCTGTGCAGACCTTACGGGAACTCGGCAACGATCACCCAAACATCGTCTACTCCGGCGCCACTGTGCAGGAGGAGGTCGGTCTGCGCGGAGCAGGTACACTGGCCAACATGGTCCAGCCCGACATCGCCATCTCGGTCGACGTGGGCATCGCGGGCGACACGCCCGGCATCAAGAAGCACGAAGCCCAGAGCAAGATGGGCGACGGCCCGATCATCCTCATCTACGACGGCTCGCTCATACCGAACCTGAAGCTGCGCAACTTCTTCATCGACGTGGCCGAAGAAGAGAAGATACCCTACCAGTTCGACACTGTAGCCGCCGGAGGCACCGACGGTGGGCGCTTCCAGCTATCGCACAGTGGAGCGCCCACAATCAACATTGGTGTGCCCACCCGTTATATCCATTCCGCTACTTCGATGATGAACCTCGACGACTTCAACAATGCCGTCCGCCTCGTGGTCGCCGTCATCAAGCGTCTGGACGCCGCCACCGTGGCCGAACTTAAGAAGTAAACCCAACCGCTGACAACACATGGCTACTAACGATCGTCGTCGGTCGTCCGTCATCTGTCGTCATTACCCATCAGGAGACAACGATGAAGTTGAGACTGTCAGAGCGTATGTACAGGCTCGGTACGGAAACCGCCTTTGAAGTAGCCGCACGAGCTCGCGCTCTCGAAGCGCAGGGCAAACCCATTATCCACCTGGAGATCGGCGAGCCCGACTTCGACACCCCCAAGAACGTGCGCGAAGCCGCCAAGACAGCCCTCGATGAGGGTTACACCCATTACACGGGCGCGACCGGAATCCCTGAGCTGCGTAAAGCAATCGCCGACTATGCGGGCAAGCAGCGCGGCCTGAAGTTCGACCCCGAAAACGTGGTGGTCACTCCTGGTGCCAAGCCGATTATGTTCTACACTATGATGGCGCTCCTGGAGCCGGGCGACGAAGTAATTTACCCTAACCCCGGCTTCCCCATATACGAGTCGATGATTAACTTCTTGGGCGGCGTGGCTGTGCCCCTCCAATTGAGCGAGCAGCGTGACTTCCGGATCAATCTCGATGAGCTCGAGCATAAAATCTCGTCCAAGACCCGCCTGATAATCCTCAACTCCCCTCACAATCCCACCGGCGGCGTGCTCACTTATGACGATCTGAAAGAGATCGCGCGCCTTGCCGTCAAGCACGATCTTGTCGTGCTGGCCGACGAGATCTACGGCGAGATAGTCTACGAGGGACAGCACCACACTATCCTTAGCTTCCCGGGCATGGCCGACCGCACAATCCTCCTCGACGGGTTCTCCAAGACCTTTGCCATGACAGGCTGGCGCATGGGATATGGTATTTTCCCTGGCGAGTGGATACCGCACATCAGCCGCCTCATCATCAACAGCGTTTCCTGCACATCAACTTTCAGCCAGCGCGCCGCTGTCGAAGCCCTCACAGGTCCGCGCACCGAGATTAATGCGATGCTGAAGGCGTTTAATGCCAGGCGCGATCTAGTCTACAAGGGCATTAACGATATACCCGGCCTTCGCTGCAACAAGCCGGAGGGCGCGTTCTACGCCTTCCCCAACATTACAGATACCGGCCTCACCTCACGCGAATACGCCGACTACCTCCTGCGCGAGGCCGACGTGGCTGTCCTTCCCGGTACAGCATTCGGTGAGTACGGAGAAGGCTATGTGCGCATTTCTTTCGCCAACTCCGAAGCCAACCTCACCGAGGCCTTGAATCGCATTCGCAAGGCAAATCAGAAGCTGCCCGCCATTGTCGCCGAAAGCCGCGCTTGATGACGACCGGACGTGGATTGCGAGTTATGAGCTAGGTGGTCTGTCATGAATAACGACATCGCTTCCGGCTTAACTCGCAATCCACGGTCCGCTTCCCAAACTGCTTACTGGGTCGTGGCTGCATTTGCAGTCCTTTGCTCGCTGGCTTTCCTCTTCGCGAACCTGCGCCACACCCAGTCCCTTTCCTTCCCCGTTGACGACGGTTTCATTTACAGCAACTATGTGCTTGGAGCCTCCACCGGCCACCCGTTCGAGTACAATCCCGGCGAAACCAGCGGCGGCATAACGGGGCTGGGATGGCTCCTCGTCTGCACCCTCGCCTACTGGCTGCTGGCCCCTTTCCACGCCCTCCTCGGCGGCCTTGCCCCACCCGAAGTACAATCGGCAAGCGCAGATCTCGCCCAACAAACGGGCCACCTGCTGCTGGCAGCATACATACCGGCCATCATCTGCTTCGCCTTGACTGTGGTAGGCGTCTACCGCCTTGCTATCCTCACCCTCCCTACCTCCGCGCGCAATCCGCGCTTCCGCGACTTCCTCGCCATCGTCATAGCTTTCGCCGCTGCCGGCGACATCACGTTGGTCTGGGGCGCGCTCTCCGGTCTTGAAGTACCCCTCTCCACCGTCCTGTCGGTTTGGGCCGTGGTCTTCCTCCTCCTGGATTACAAGAGGGGCGTGCTGCGCTGGTCGTTGCTCTTTGTGGCTTTCTTGCCCTGGGCTCGCCCCGACCTCCTTGCCATCAGCGGTGCGGCCCTCCTGTGGCTTCTCCTGCGCGCTCTGTTCGCGCCCGGGCAGCAGGGACGCACACGCGCTCTGCGCAACGTCGCTCTCTATGCGCTGGCCATCGTGCTGGGCCTCGCCGCCATGTGCTCCATCTATTACGTGGGCTGGGGCCGTCCTCTCCCCGCTTCCTTCTACGCCAAGGTGCGAAGTCTCCGCATCGGCGACTCTATGTTCACCGCTATGCGCCAGTTGCTCCTCGGCGGGCGCGACTTCCCGGTTATCGCGGGCGCGATTGCTCTCGTTGGTGGCCTCGTGGGAACTCTCCTTCCGCCCCGCTCCCTGGACAAGGCCGAACGTACCGGCGCCTTCTGGAATACTCTCCTCGTACTGATGGTCGCAGTTGTCTACTTGCTCGCCATAATGCTTACCCTGTCGTGGTTCGGGCAGGAGGAGCGATACACTATGCCCCTCCACCCCTTCGGCATCGTCCTGCTCGGCCTCCTCGTGTGGCGCCTTCTAGATCTGCTGCCGATCGACCGATTATTCGCCACACCCATCGTGCGTCCCCTGGCCCTCGCTCTGGTTGCGCTCGTCCTGCTGGCCACCGACTACGTCTGGGCCACGCGCCAGTACGTGGTGGAGGTGCGCAACATCCGCGACGCCCATATCACTCCCTCCCTTTGGATGCGCACCAATATCCCTGCCGGCGACCTTATCGCCTCCGAGCCCATTGGCGCGATCAGACTCTTCTCCGACCACCGTACGCTCGATATCGTCGGTCTGACCAGTCCCGTCGCGCTCGGCACCTATCGCGACTGGCCGCGCGCCTGGGACATGCTCCACACCCAGTCGCCTTCCTACTTCTTCTACTACCCGTCCCTCTTCCCCGACGGTTCCCTCCCGGCCTGGGCAACAGAAGTGCAACAATTCCCCGTCCCCGACAATCGCATCGCCGGCGCGGACCCAATCGCGGTCTACAAATTCGACTGGTCGAAGTATACACCCGCTCCTTAAGGCGTTCCGGTAACCTTCACGCTGAAGCAAGCATTACTTCTGTCGCCTCAACTCATGAACGATATTCCCATTGCATCCCAAGATGTAATGGCCTATAGTTTCGTTGAGACTTACTTTTCCGTATCGTACGCAGCAACTCGGCCACTGCCGCCCCTGCGCACGCCACCTTTAGGGACATCGACTTGCAACTGGTATATTCGCTACTCATAGTTCTCCTCGGCTTGCTCGTTGGCTTCGTGGTGAACACTGTTTCAACGCGGCTTGCTGCCCACCGTCCCATGTTCGGTGCTCTGCACTGCACTCGCTCTGCCCATGGCCTCAGCCTCGTCCAGGCCCTCCCCATCGTTGGCTATGTACTACAGGGGGGCAAGTGCTCCACCTGCGGCAAGAAGGTCAGCATCTCATACCCCCTGGTCGAGGCTGCGACGGCTCTCCTCTTCCTGCTCTTGTTCCTGCTTGAGGGCTTTGGTGTACCCTTCCTCTTCCACGTCGCGTATGTGGCTCTGCTCATGCTTGTGCTCGTGCTCGACTGGAAGCACCGCGACATCTACTTCATGGTCATAGCCGCCGGCTGCGTAATCGCGCTCGCGGGCAGCCTGCTCATACCAGGCGTGGACATCTGGGCAGAGCTACTGGGTGCCGGTGTGGCGGGCGCTTTCTTCCTGCTGGCTTACATTGCGGCCAAGCTGATCTTCCCGCGAATTGAGGAGCCTCTCGGCGCCGGCGACGTGCTCCTTGCCCTGATGATGGGGCTCATGCTCGGCTGGCCTAACATTGTGGGGGCACTTCTCATAGGGCCCCTGATAGCCGGTGCTGTAGCTATCATCTTGCTGGTATCGCGTCGCAATAAAATCGGCGACTTCATGCCCTATGGCGTGTCGCTGTGTGTGGCCGCCATCCTCCTCCTCATCTATCCCCAGCCATTCTCCGAGGCCTTGCACCTCTCTAACCTCTCCTATCTGGTTTCCACCCTGTTTACGCCCTGAGCGCACTCAACTTCCCTTGACGCTCTCCGGTGGCTGTCGTATACTCGATTGGAATAGACTTTATTCCGGCGGCCTCTATATAGCCGTGGCTCATGCCCTACATAGCCCTTCATCTAACCAGGTAAGGACCAAGAAACATATATGTCATCACAAACTTGCCCCAACTGTGGCTGGCTAAATCGCGCCAGCAACCGCTTCTGTTCTAACTGTGGCGCGTCTATGGTTCCCCCGGCAGACGGGTCAACTACCTCGAACGCTGGGTCGACCCCCCCTACCGCCGGTGACACCCAGCCCGTGACCTACGTTGTGCAGCGTTGGAACAACCCCACGCCCGATGCCGAGGCTCCCCCCGTGACCCCTGCCGCCTCAGGGTTTGTTCCACCCGTTCCCACGCCTCAGGCTTCCACCATACCTATTGCTCCTCCACCTGTCCCACCCTATTCCTCATACGGCGCGGCCACCACAGATTTCAGCACAACCCCTCCCACTTCTTCGACTGCTCCCACCCAGGCCAACCCTACCACGGGCGGTACCTACGTCCCATATTCCACAGACGCCGCACAGCAACTTCAAGCGGGCACACCCAGCCGCCCCTGGCTCGTGCCCGCTATCGTTATTGGGGCCCTCGCCCTCCTGGTGCTCGTAGGTGTGAGCGGTTTCTTGGTGCTCAACGGGAAACAGGCTACCCCTTCCTCCGCGGTCTCTGTGTCCGGCTGCTCAGGCTTGGCCGGCCAGACGAACAGCGCCGATCAGAATACCATGCTCAAAGCTATCATCTGCCAGAGCAACGACGAGCAGATCCGGGCCTGGCATGACCTGAACACCGACATCCTGAAGGGCACGCGCACAGGCCAGGCCCTTGCGGACAACATTCAGGCCGTACAGGAGCTTCAGGCCAAGAAGATGTACGCTTTGCCGGTCAACAAGAGCATAAAGTTCGGCGACATATCCGTCACAGGCAACACCGCCACTGTAAAGACCGAGGAAGTCTGGTCCGTAACCTTCTATAACAAGGACAACGGGCAAACCTTGCAGACACAGGGCCCCGACACGCTGCAGGAGCTATATCACTTCGTCAAACAAGACAACAAGTGGCTCATACAGTCCGTCGATATCGTCCAGACGAATCTGCCCAATCCTTCTCCATCTCCAGGCTCCAACTCTCCCAAGGCCTAGCCGCTACGCGACGGTGGCCGATACAAATACATCCCGCACAGGTCACAAAGAAGGGGCGGTCCACTTATGCGGACCGCCCCTTCCACTTTGCTCTATCGTCGACTTACCTGGCTATTACAGCCTTGCGTGCGGCCTTTCGTAACATCCAGCCGCCTAGCACCATCAATACAGATGCCGCCCCAAGCCAGATTGGCAGGCTCGATGGACCGCCACCTGTAACGGGAACGACTTTAGGCGGAGTGCCACCATTTGTAGCTCCCTGTCCGCTGCCCTTGGTGTTGCCCGGCTTGCTTCCATTCGATGTAGCGTCTACCACGCCGCCACCCTCGTTCTTGCTCTGAGTCGGGAGCACCTTCACCGGCGGCGGTGCCGCTGTAGGAGCCGGAGTCGGCTTCTGTGGAGGCGTCGGCTTCGCGCCTGAGTTATCGCTGTTGGTGGCTGCGGTCTTAGTCGGCGCTCTTGTGACCGTTGCTACCGGCACCGCCCGCGATGGCACACCCGTCGGGATAAGGGTCACGCCGCTCGGTACCGCAACAGGCACCTGGAAAGTGGTCTGGGCAGGAGGCGCTGCTTGCGAGGCTGCCGTGCTCACTCCCTGCGGAACAGCAGGTGTCGTGCCCGCTATCGCTGTGCCGACAGGAGCGGGGCCCGTATTCGGCGTATCACTGTTGCTCGCGCCCGATACCGTTTCCGTAGGCAAAGGCGGTCCCCCGACAACACTCTCTGTCACGCCATTATTGACGCCCGTCGCCTGTGCTGCGTTGGCCGTCGAACCCGTCGTATCCTCAGGCTGGGCGCTGTTGTTACTTGACGGCACCATAGGGTTCTGCGCCTGTCCACCCTGCACACTTAGGTCCGGTGTGTCTGTCGGCTGAACAACAGCAGTCGCCGTATCTGTGGGCGCATTTGTAGCTGTCTGCGTAGACGTCGGCACCGGCGTATCGGTAGGTATTGCTGTTGCCTTCAGTTGAGGCTGAGTCGTTGCTGTGGGGGCCGTGTCCACCTGAGCCTGCGTGGCCGTTGCCGGGGGCTGTCCCGTACCACCGCCCTTTGTATTTGAAGATGGTGCCGGCGTGTTAGTGGGCGGCACAGGGCTTGGCGTAGCCGTCGCTGCCGCGAGAGTTGCAGTGGCGCTTGCTGTCGCTGCCGTCTGCGAGGTAGGATTGGCTGTCGGGCTGGCATCGGTGCCGCTTGCCCAGACAAGCACCTGCCCGCCTGTATTGCTGAACACGGTACCGTAGGGCAGATACACCGTAACGCTATTGATGCCTGTGTTTGTAATTAGCAGAGTGCCGCTGCCCAGCGACGGGTTCACTGCCGAGGGTGTCAGCGTCAGCGGCGCCAGGTTAGCCTGTCCGCTCTGCATAACGGTCAAGAGATTGCGCCCATCCGGGTTCCAGCTAGGCGTGCCTGGAGCAGTTGCCGCCGCGTCCGCGATACGTTGCGCAACAGTATGGTCCGTTGTGGGCCATGTGTTGTTCTGCATCCACCATACTGCCAGTGCGACTTGGTCGGGTGCCGTACTGGTGTAACCCCAGTCAATGCCGTAGAAAAGAGCAGTGCGCACCAGGTCCGGCGCCAGAGATTGGACCGCGAGGTCCAACGTGCCGGTAGGCAAGCTTGCTCCAGGCTGTAGCGCTATGCCGCTTACCGAGATGCTGCCTGTGCCACCTGCCGGGATCGTTACCGACCAACCGGGTACCGCCCCAAGGGGCGCTGCCAGAGCAGACGTTGAAAATAAGCCTATTATACCTGTCAAAAGGATAGCGCAAGCCACCATGTACCGCAAAGCTAGTCGAAGAAATCGGGGCCTATACAACGGGTATCCTACCTTTCTAAAACGGATTAACGCTCATTGAGTATACACTTGCACTAACCGTTTTGCAAGCATCACACCCGCGCCGCGGCAACGAGAGCCCGAACCCTGAGGGGATATATCTACTATTGCTATTACCGGAATTTGCGATATTATCATACTATTAGCCATAATCCTGTGGCCGACCATAACTTGTACCGATCTGCTTTCATCGCCGACGGTGCTCTTGTGGTGTCAGTCCCGCGCACCGCGCACGTGACATTAATGAGGCTGTTTGGAAATGAAAGATCAAGACTATCAACATCTGGCCGCCATCGTGCGAGACTCGGACGATGCCATCATTGGCAAGACACTTGATGGAATTATCACCAGTTGGAGGCGCTTATTCAGATGGCACAGTCTATCGCACTCTCCCACCACGAACGTTGGGATAGTACCGGCTACTACGGCAACATCTGGGGTGAAGAGATCCCCCTGGTCGGGCGGATCGTGGCCCTCGTGTCGCAGCCGCTTTCCTGGCGAATCATGCGCAGTGCGCCACATAGGGTCATCGGAAAAACTGAGGACTTTAGTCATCACTCCTTAGGACTGATGTCTCTAGTAAATAGCGGCGTAAGGCTGTACACTTAAGGAAGCCACAGTTTCGCAACGTCGCATCTTACGTGGCAAAGCGACCATGACGCTCACGATTTCTGCCAACCAACTCAAGCGCAGCCTGCAATGCACCTACATATCCGTGCTTGAGGTTTTAGGCGAACTACTATGCGTTCCAACGATGCGCGTGAGGACATAAAATGGTAACTATGCTAAAAAGGCAAGATCCCTCCGAAGATTTCCTCGACATCAGCTACGACGAATTATTAGTCGAGTGGAACACGGCCAAGAAACGCTTCGACCAGGCACTCGTCCAAAAGACCGAGACCGACCGTATTTTCGTAGCTGCTGCCAACAAATTGAACACGCTTGAACGGCTGGTGAAGAAAGTCGAAAGGCGTGCGCTCGTTGCCAGGCGCAGTGCAGCCAGGTCCCTCCTGCGAACAGTATAATTGGGAGCACTGCAATCGGGACGCAGGCAACCTAAGTAACCTTGCGTTACGCAGGCTGGCCGGTTAATTTGCCTACCTCTTAATTGGCCCATCCTCCAAATCTCTGACCTCTATCCCCCATTGTTCTTAGCTTGCCTATGCCGGACGTGTGCGGTATAATATAAGGCTGAGACTCATTTTTGCAGCAGAATGCTGTGTAAGTTTGATTGCTTTGGGGGTGCTTCTTTGTTTGATGTGAACTTGCCGGAAATTACACGCGATTCAGGCGGCCCGAACTACAGCCGCTACCGGATCGAACCCCTCCAGCCGGGCTGGGGTACTACTCTGGGCGCGAGCTTGCGCCGAATTATGATATCTTCTTTGCACGGAGCCGCCGTCACTGGCCTCCGCCTTGCCGAACTGCCCGATGATCCCAACGAAATACCGGGTATTCGCGAGAACCTGATTGACCTCGTGCTGAACGTGAAGCAACTGCGCTTCCGTATCTCCGACGAGGCGGGTGTGGGCCAGGAACACAGACAGTTCCGTGTCTTCCTGAACAACCCTAACACTGAAGCCGGCGACTTGACCGCCGCCAGCCTCGAAGTGCCTGAAGAGCTGGAGATTATCAACCCCGAAACTCTGATTGCCGAAGCCACCGGTAACGGCACTCCGTTCCAACTCGAGCTACTCGTTGAAACCGGCATCGGCTACGAAACTGCCGAGGCTCGCACCGCGGTGCCCGACGATATGATCCCCGTGGACGCCATGTACACTCCCATCCCTCGTGTCAGCTACGTAGTAGAGCGCACGCGCGTTGGCCAGATGACTGACTATGATCGCCTGCTCCTTGAGATTTGGACCGACGGCACTATCGAACCTGATGATGCTGTGAGCCAGGCCGCCCGCGTTCTTACTCAGTACGCAACGGCTGTGGCAGGCTACGGCCGCGATATTGCAGACCTCGGTATCGAAGAGCCTACCGCGCCCGTGGAAGACGACACCAACCGCTCTATCGAAGTGCTGAACCTCAGCATGAGAACCACTAACGCCCTGAAGCGCGCCAATATCACCACTATCGGTCAGATCCTCTCGCTGAGCAACAACGACCTGCTCCACCTCCGTAACTTCGGTACCAAGTCGCTCGACGAGCTCAGGGATGCCCTCGCAGCCCACGGCTACTCCGTCGACTCCGAGGAAGTGGAATCAGACGTTGAGGATGTGAGCGAGGATTCTTCGGACGAAGATTAGTCCTCCGGCGCGTGGTCCGGTACGCGCCTCAGAATAAACGCGGCGATTATCATACAAATCGCCGCCAGTATAAAGACTCCCCTGTAGGACTGGGTAGCGTCAATCAGAATACCTGAAGCGAATGCCCCTACGGGCTGCGCTACCGACCACACCATGTTCGCGTAGCCCATATATGCGCCGGCCTGTTTCTTCGGAACCAGGTCGGCCAGCATTGAGAGATTGAGCGCAGTAGGCGCCGCGTTCCCCAGGCCAATCAACACGATCACAGGGATCGCCTGCCCAATGTCCCGTACCTGGGATCCTGCCAGCGCCGCCAGCGCGAACAGCACTAATGCGGGCTGCAACACGCGCCTTCGCCCCACCCTGTCTGCAAGTTTGCCCCAAACTATAGCTCCCACCGGCGTCGATATCACCAGCACCAATAACAGCAAGAACGACGTTTCTTCCGATACGCCCAGCTCCTTTACTCCGAACCGGGTAATGAACGGCGCTGCGGCCCCCGCCCCAAGCCAGTACACTGCCATCGCGAGGATATACAGCGCCAAAGGCTTATGTGCCAGCAGTGCCTTGACCAGCGCTCTTGCCGACGTGTGCTCGCCCTTGTATGAGCGCTGCGTGGCAGGTTCCCGAACACCAAAGGCCACGACCACGAGCGACCCCGCTACAAGCACCGCTGTAATGAGAAACACCCATCCGCGCGCCTTGTCCCACAGCCCTATAGATAACAGCGTGAAAATGAGCGCACCCGCGACGCCCGCGATAGCGATCCAGCTCCCCATCTGGCCCCGTTGCCTGTAAGGAGTGATATCCGCCAGCAGCGTCGAGTATGGCCCCACCGCCACGAAAAGAAAAACGCCCGTCAAAGTTACCGCTGCAACCATGATCCAGAAGGGTGGCTGCAAAGCGAGGACAGCAAGGCATATGGCTGTGCCAAAGCCGCCCGCCAAAAGGAACGGCCCGCGTTTACCCAGCCTGCTGTGCGTGCGGTCGCTAAGGTGGCCAATAATAGGCTGAATCAGGCCCCCGAACAGCGACCGCTCGTTAGTTAGCAGGCCCACCAGCGCCGCAGGTACAGGACCTCCCGGGTTGAGAAATGCGGGCAGCCCCAACGGCATCGTATACGCCAGAAGAAACAGGGGCAGCGCATTGTTCATCATCGTGAACACCAGCCCGCCCGACACCCCGCCTACGGCATATAGCAGCGCTTGCAATCGACCCAGTGGGGCGATACTTGGCCCTGGTCGCTGCGCCTCTTCCAGACCCTCCGCTTCCAGGTCTCGCGCTAGTTCCTGGCCCGCGAGCAGTAATTCCTCTTCGGTTTGCACCCTGAAAGTATACCGTATTTTGCTGGGAAAGCGCGCCTAACGGTACTTGCCGCGTATGTTGTTCAGCCTGATCTTCACCAGCCCCAGCAGGGCGCGCGTGGCATCTCGTGCAATGCGCACTTTGGTGCCGCTTTCGTCGTGCCAGTGCACAGGCACCTCTTTTATGCGCAATCTATGCTTTTGCGCTATGAAAAGCACCTCGGCGTCGAAGCTCCAGTCGTCGATCACAGAGCGTGAAAACAAATCCTGAGCCGCACTATTGGTGAAGCACTTGAAACCACACGTGATATCGGAAATGTCCCGCGTGGCGATCCTGTTGGTGAGCCACGTAAACACCTTGCCCATGCTCTCGCGCCACAGCGGTTGATGCTTCTCGAGAACTGCTCCCTCCATCTTGCGCGACCCAATCACAATGTCGAAGCCCTCCGCGAACCACGGCCAGAACTTGCTGCTCTCCCCTGGCGGCGTTGAAAGATCAGCATCCGTGAACAGCACCAGGTCTCCCCGCGCCGCCAGCATTCCTACCTTCAACGCGTGTCCCTTGCCCCTGTTTGGCTTCGACTCGATCACGTTTACGTCCGGTCCACTCCCCAGTATCTCTCGTGCCATTTGTGCTGTGTTGTCCCTCGAGCCGTCGTCGACCACTACAAACTCCACGCTGAAATTCTGTCCACGAAAATAATCTGCCAGCATCGGTAGCGTGCGCTTCATTCTGCGTGTTTCGTTGTACATCGGCACAACCACCGATAGTCTCGGTGTCGCCCCGGCCTGCACGTCTGTCATTCTCAATTCTCCAACACCCTTATTATTGCTTCTGCATCCGCGTTGGCAGCCTGCTCCATCATGTGAGCGGCTTCCAACAGTCGAGCGCTTTCTTCCTTGCGCACCGTCCACAGCGCCCTTACCTTAGCCACAATCTCGTCAGGGTCGGGCATCTTCCGCTCGATCTCCACCACCCAACGCTCGAAGCCCAGTTCGCTCATGAAGCCTCTTACTTTGCGAGCATACGACAGCGCAATTGACGGTACGCCCTGCGGTGCGGCAAAGATCAGCGCGTGTAGCCTCATGCTCACCAGCATATCGGCCTTCCCCACGTAGCCCGCGAACTTGCCCGGAGTATGCTCCGGTTCCGCGCGCAGCATCGCTTCGTCCGGCACTCCCATCTCCCCTGCGGCTTTCGCAATGACCTCCAGCATCTCCTCGTCGCGGTTCGGCCACAACGGCAACAACACGGCCTGTGCCCCAAACTCCTCCACTGCTACCTTGATCGAACGCGCCACGCCCTCAACCACTCCCTCGACGCGTCCAGGCTCTTGCTGCCACTCTATTCCAAGGCGGTGCCTGATGCTGACGGGCAGAAGATAGTGCAGTGTGATCCCGGGTTGGATGCCCGGCAGGTGGCGTACACAGAATATTATAACAGGCTTCCCCGGATCAATCCCCTTTTCCACAACAGGCTCAGGCTGCAAGAGTATCGCTGGGTCTGCGCTGACGCGCACATACTGAGGCGGTACTCCCGCTTTCATCAGCAGTTCCTTGGACGCGAGGTCGCGCACGCTAAAATAGTCGGACGATCGGCATATGAAGCGGGCCATCAGCCTTCCAAATAGCGTCCATAGAGGCTCAGCTCCCAGGCCCCAGCCGATAACCTTCAGCCCCAGCAGTTTCGCAACCGCCACATAAACAGCGTACACGGGCAGGTTATATAGGCTCGTGCCGTCCTGAATTAACCCGCCTCCACCCAGAATCAGCGCCTTCGCCCCGATGATTGCCTTCAGCGTCACCGGGCTATACAACTTGCGCGATACGCTCTTTGCACCAAATCGTGCTTCTGACTTTGCGGGATTTGTGGATAGCACCACCAGATCGTCGAACCCGCTCGCTTGCAACCTCGACACAATAACCTGTCCTAAAGCTTCGTCGCCGGTGTTGTTGCTTCCGTACCATCCCAGCACCACGATGCGTGTGCGCTTGTTTTGCCTGTTTGTGGTCATTCGTCGGCAGGTATGCGTTGCTCGTCGCCGGCGGGCCGGCGGCTGTCGCCTGCTTGTTCTCCACGCGACTGGATGATCTTCAGAAACACCTGCAAATAGCGGCGAGCAATTATGTCCCACGAATAACGCTCGCGGGCGAATTCCCTCGCCTGCTTGCCCAGTCTAGCGCGCTCCGCGTCGTCGCCCAATAGTTCCAGTATAGTCTCCACGTAAGCGTCCGTATCGAGAGGGTCGAGCAGGATGCCGTTTTGCCCTGGCACAATTGCTTCGGGGATTCCGTCCAGCTTCGACGCTACCACGTAGCGCCCTGCCGCCGCCGCCTCAAGCGCGACCAGGCCGAAGCCCTCTATGTCGTTCTGCACCGGAATATTGGGCATGATGAATAGATCGGCCAAGCTGTAAGCCGCCCGCAACGTGTCGTCATCTACCCTGCCGAGAAGAGCGACGTGGTTGCCCAGGTGGAGCGATGCTATCCGTGTCTCGATCAAGTCGCGCTGCGGCCCTTCTCCCACGATCAGGTAGGTGATGTCCTGCCTCTGCGCCAGCAGCCGTGGCATGACCTCGGTTAGAAAATGCACCACGCCCTTGCGCTCTATTAGCCTGCCCACAGTCAGCAGCACCTTGCGGTCGCGAATCATCCGGCCCGCATGCATCTGCAGGTTGCGCATGCCCGCCGGCGTGAATTGGTCGTCGAATTCAAGCATGTTGACCCCGTTAGGGATCACGTCACAAAGTGCCGCCGGCATGCCTCGCTTTATGCACTGGGTGCGCGTGTAGCTGCTAACGCAGATGATCTTGTCCATACGCTTGAGGCACTTCGGGATTGCCCATTGGTACAAGCGGTTGTCGTAAGTCACGTCCAGCCCGTGTACGGTCACCACTACAGGCACCCTCAACAACGCCTTGAGTGCCAGGCCCAGGGGTGCGAGCAGCGCATCCGACAAATGTATCAGCTTGATGTGCCCCGACCGCGGTACGGTCAGAATGGCACGCACGAACGCATACACCACGAAGAAAGGCAGGAACACAGACGACCCACCCCAGTAAATCGTTGAGGTAGGTGTGAGGCGCCCGACCTCCTTGGTCAGGCTTTGACTTAGCTTTTGCATCCCGCCTATCGACGGGGGGTGTTTGCGCGTGATAAACAGTATCATTTCAAAATCATTTGCAGATTAGGCCCTCGTTAGCCGTGATTTACCCGGCCCGTGCCATCTTGCAGGTGAAACCCCCTGCGTGCTTTTATGCCCGTCTATTTTACCTTATAATCGCAAACTGGGGATTTACCGCCCAGCTTTACCCGGGCCCGCTACCCTTGGGCGCAAATCTCCCTGGGACCTCACGCATCACATCTGGTCACTGCCCACCCGCGCCTCGTCCTGATTCGCGCCTTTCTCCCTGATCCCCGCGCTGATCGCGCCCCATACCCCCGCCCCCAGGATCGACCACAGGCGCGCCAGCAGCGCAGCAGCCGTTGCCACGGGCGCCGGCACACCCAGCACTGCCAGTAGGGTTACTATAATGAACTCGCGAACTCCAAGCCCCTGCGGCACCACTATTGCCAGGTAACCTCCTACCCACGCCGCCGTGAATATACCGCTAACTGCCGGAATATACAGCAGCGAAAGCCCTGGATAAAGTGCCGCTAACAGGGCAAAAAAGATCAGGCCAAAGCTAATCCAGTTGAGGACAAACGGCACCAGTATCTGGAGCACATCCTTCGACGATAGTTGCACCCCGAGCGGCTTGCGCCCGATCCTCTGCAGCCCCCAGTCCACCAGCCTGAAAAAAAGGTCGGGCCGCCAGATCACTCCCACCAGCAACACCAGGGCCAGCGCAGCCGCCCAGAACGGCGGGTCGGGCCACGCGGCTAGGCTCAGCCCTGCCACCGCCAGCGCCGCCAGCAGAATCAGCACCGACTCTATTGCTATACTGATTATGCCACGCAGCCTCGGCACCCCCTCCTTTTCGGCCAGGTACACCCGTCCCACGTAGTGCCACATGGATCCGGGCAAATAAGCGGCCAGCGCCGAATAATAGACGATCCGGGTGCTCTTCCTGAACGACATCCTGTATCCCAGCTTGCGCAGGATCAGCCACCAGCCCCACACGGGCAACGGCCCCCTGATTACGAGGATCACAAGCGCAACCGCGAGCCACCCCGGCTCCAGTTGCCAATTATATGCAGCCAGCTTGGGCCAAAGATCGTACAGGGCCAGCGCGAAAAAGGCGAGGATGAATACCGTGACCACTGCCTGGATCACACGTCGCGCCCTCGGCGAGCCCATTATGGCACCTAGAACCCGCCACCGGCTTCCGTCCCTGAGGCGATCCCCACTGCCGTTAGGTGGTCTGCTGTCGTCGGTCGTCTGTGGTCCGTCGTCGATTCTACCAGGCATTTTAGTAAGCCAGGTAAGCCGCGAAGATCGACTTAAGGTCGGCCTGCGAATGTGCCTGCAATATGGTCAAAAGCCCCTCAGGCCTGGCGCGCTTAAACTTATAGGTCGCGTAATAGTCCCGCAGTGCAGCATAGAACGAATCGTCGCCCATCGATTTCCGCACCTTGCTCAGCATCACAGTGGCGCTGTCATAGACCGCCGCAGTGTACTGGTTTTCGCTGGCGAACCCGCTGTACACCCCCGCCGACGAGGGCCTGCTCGTGGTAGCATTCGCCGTCATGGCTTGATACGACGCATCGTAATAGCTTGGAAAGTTGGCCCGCACATACTCTGTCGTCACGAAGGTGGTCATGGCCTCGTCCAGCCAGGGGTCGGTAAGCTGGTTGTTACCAACTGTCGAGTAGAACCACTGGTGCCCGACTTCGTGCACGGGCGTGTACCATGTCCAGTTACCTGGTGACGTACCAAAGTCCAGCCACTGGCCCGGGATGAAGTACGCCATCGGGTATTCCTGTGCGTAGTTGTCCGTCCTCTCAAGTGGCACTCCCATTTCAGCAATTGTGTACGTATCGAAAGGGTAGTCGCCAATCTGCCGGCTGAACCATGCCATTGCCGGCTCTGTCAGATCAAGTTGCCGCTGGCCCGCTGCCCTGTGGCCGGGTAAGTAGAAGGCAAGCATCTTCACATTTCCTTCTTGCCGGGTCATAGACGCATCGTCGTAGGGGTTGATAAACCTGGGCGAGACCACGTAAGCGACATCGCGCACATTCTCGGCCTCGAAGTGCCAGCGCGTGCCGTCGTCACCCCGCTCGACCACGTCGCCCGTGCCTCCCACAACCAGATTCTCATTGTTCGTTGAGTTTATCACTACCGAGTACCGGGCCGATGCATTATTCCCCAGGTCCCCAAGATCCGAATAGGGATAGTACTGCCAGCCGCCGTTCTCGAAGGGCACCACAGTAGGCAACATATCCCCTAACGTCAATATGTCGTTGGCAACGTCGTAGCCCGTCCGACCTCCAACGGGTCTTGGCGCGAGGTCGGCCACCAGGTCAATGGTGACATCGCCGCCCGGCTCAATGGTCTGCGGCAACCGTACCACGAAGTTGATCTCCTCCTGCCATTTTGTTTCGGCGTCCTGCCCGTTTACCGTCGCGCTCGTCAGGGAGAATACGCGGTTCCAATGGTTCCACGGAGCGCGTAAGACGAGATTGCTCATGGCCGAGTCCGTGCCGTTAGTCAGGTTAACCCTTTCTTTCAGCCGCACAGCGCGCGCAGGAGCCTCTCCAATCGTAATATTCGCATTGTACTGCGTGCTCAATTCGGCTTCGTGCCGGTCCGCGTACCTCCAGTGCCAGTAAGCCCTCCCCACGTTGCCCATTTCGACCTGTGTCTGCGTTGGGTTGCCTGGGTTATACGTCAGGATGCGCCGCTCATATAATTGCACAAGAATCGTGCTTGCCTGGCCGTTGATAGGCACCGTAATCCAGTACGGCTCGCTGATCGGATAGCCGAGCGTTGGCAGCCACCCGGTGCCTCCCGATCCGGCCATGCTGCTGGCAAAGCTCCAGAACACGTCAGCCCAGTTGTGCCCCGACGCTTCCTCGTAGCGCGCAATCTTGATGCTCGCAGGGGCGTCGCCCTCCGTCGTCACCTCTGCCACATCACCGTTCACGCGCAGAAAGGATGCGTCACTCAGTTGCTTCCCCTCTTGACTATCGGCTCGCCCCGTGAGGCCCGCGAACTGCGCGTAGGTTGGCCCGCCGTCGCCATCGCCCGCCACCGCCACGTTCGCCGGGCCGATCTTGTATAGATTCCCTCCACCCGTCTCTGCCGCCCCGGCCACCATTTCCTTCACAAGCAGGCCGCTCGTGACATACCACGGCGAGCTCTTATCGCCCTGAGGGTCGTTGATCTCCAATCGCCCCTTGTCGAAATATTGCACCAGGTGGTTGCCCTGAGGCGCGTCGCTGTACGGCTCGTATTCCGTATAAAACGCGCCCGGCCCCCACATCCATACATGCGAGCCACAATCCGTGCATCCCTCGTCTGCTACCCACCGCGCCTTGATGGCGGGATCGGCAAACCCTTCTGACGGTGCGGCTGTGGGCGCGGCTGCGGCAGGTATGCTCTGCATTGCGCTCATGAACGCGAAGCAGGCGGCCGCCACGATCTTTGCCCGGCGTGACTTGCTTGCGGCAAGAAAGTTCATACGCCCAGTATAGCATCTTGTCTCAACATAGCCCCTGTGCTATACTTTTCGGACCCCGTGTTTTTCGTGCTAGTGCCGCCAACCCGGCATGTCAGGCACTCCCTCAGGAGAACCCGTAATGAACTTCAAGTCTACGCTCTTCCCTCTGCGATTCTTTGTCGTCTTGTTCCTGCTGGCGCTGCTCCCTCTCTCAGTGATTGTGGTCAACATGGCCCGGGCAAGCGCGCCCCTGGCCGTTCCGTCTGCCCCCTCAACGGCGGGCGATTGGCCCATGTACGGGCACGACCAGAGCCGCACCAACTACAATCCCGACGAAACCACCATCAGCGCCGCCAATGTCAACCAGCTTGTCTCACGCTGGCAGCAAAATGTCGGCATCGACAGCAACCAAACCGCCACTTCCAGCAGCCCATCGGTGGCTAACGGCAAGGTCTACGTGGGCAGCAGCGTTGATTCAGGCAACAATTTCTTCTCCTTTGACTCTCTCACTGGCACTCCCGCGTGGTCGTCAAACCTCGGCCACTACAACACCTGCTTCAACGTCGGCATCGGTGCATCCCCCGCCATCTCGGGCAACGTCGTTGTAGCAGGCGGCGGCGACCAGCCGAGCGTGGCCTACTACGGCCTCGACGCCACCACCGGCGCCCAGCTGTGGCGGGTTCCCCTCAACGCTGGCTCCAGCGCCTTCGCCTGGGCCTCCCCCCTGATCGCGAATGGCCGCACCTACCTGGGCGTCTCCTCACGCTGCGACAACCCATCCGTGCGCGGCGAAGTGCGCGGCGTTGACTATACATCCGGCCTCAACCCCGCCAGCGCTTACTTCGTAAACGCCGGGCAAGCCGGTGGCGGCGTCTGGAACTCGCCAGCGCTCAGCCCCGACGGCAGCATACTGGTCGCCGCCACGGGCGAAGACTACAGTTGCAGTCCCTGCACCTACGTCCGCTCGATAGTTACCATGGACCCCGCGACGATGAACATCCTGCAATCGAACAAGCAGGGCGCCGACAACGTAGACCAGGACTTTGGCAGCACGCCTATCATCTTCCACGACAGCCAGAACCGCACCCTCGTTGGCGCACACCTCAAGCAGGGAGGTGCGACGCCCTACTTCTTCACCTACGTGCTCACTGATGTAAACAGCGGCCCAATCTGGCAGCGTAACACCAGCCTCAGCACAGGTATGATGGACGCGTACGACCCCACCTTGGGCAGTGGCGGCACGCTCTTCATCTTCGGCGGCAGCAACCTCCTCTACGCAGTAGATCCGGCCAACGGCCTATTAGATAGGTGGACCCCCGTCAACGTCGGCGCGCAGGCTCACGCTAACATGGCGGTGGCGAACGGGCTGATCTTCCTCAACATGGGCAGTAGCGGCTTGCAGATCCGCAGTGAAACTGATGGCAGCCTTCTGCGCACCATTCACCCTGCGAATCAGGGCCCTGCTAACTCCGGCGTCGCCGTCTCAAATGGCTTCATCTACTGGCTTTCCGGCTCCTACCTGAACGCCTGGAGCCTCCCCGCAGGCAGTGTCACCCCCACGCCCACGCCCACACGTACTGCCACTAACACGCCCGTGTTCACTATTACGCCCACCAACACCCCTACCCGCACCGCCACCAACACGCCCGTGCCGAGCGCCACGAACACCTCTACAGCCGTACCCTCCCTTACTCCCACGCAGACTGCCACCACGCCGCCCACCCAGACCCCCGGCGGGCCCACGGCTACGGACACGCCATCTAATACGCCCACTGCTATAATCACAGACACTCCCACAGTCACAATTACAGGCACACCACCCACATCCACCGAAACTCCCACAGCCTGCGCGATCTCCTTCGAGGACGTGCCCCCTGGCAGCACCTTCTACCCATACATCCAGTGCATGGCCTGCCGCGGCATCATAAACGGCTACCCATGCGGCGGTCCCGGCGAACCCTGCAACCCCACCAACGATCCATACTTCCGCCCCGGCAACGCCGTCACCAGGGGCCAGTTCGCCAAGATCGCGACCAATGCGGCAGGCTTCGTTGACCCGCCCGGCGCCCAGCAGTACGAAGACGTCCTCCCCGGCTCAACCTTCTATGACTTCATCTGGCGACTAACTGATCGCGGGTTGGTAAGCGGCTACCCGTGCGGTGGCGCAGGCGAACCATGTGGCCCCAACAACCTACCGTACTTCCGCCCCAACGCGAGCATCACCAGGGGCCAGATAGCCAAGATAGACTCCAATGCCGCCGGCTACAACGACACACCGGGTGCTCAGCAATACGAGGATGTGCTTCCCGGCTCAACCTTCTATGACTTTATCTGGCGTCTGTCAGACCGTGGCCTGATCAACGGCTACCCATGCGGCGGAGCAGGCGAACCCTGCGGACCTAACAACCTGCCCTACTTCCGACCGGGCGCCAACGCCACGAGAGGACAGGCCAGCAAGATTGTGTCTAACACTTTCTTCCCAGCCTGCGCCCCCTGACCTTTTGCGCCTGCCTGAACAGAATGCGATAGTGGACACCCTCCAACACAGGAGTGTCCACTACGCTTACCCGAACAAGACCACCACATGCTTCTCGTCCAGTTCACCAAAGTCAGTAAAGACTACGCGGGCAACCCGATCTTCGACGAGGTTGACCTCGAAATAATCGAGGGCGACCGTATTGGCCTGGTCGGCGAGAATGGTGGCGGCAAGTCCACCATGTTCAAGCTGATCGCAGGCATCGAGCAGCCTACCGAGGGCAGCGTCACCCGCAGGCGTAACTTGACGCTTGGCTATTTGACGCAGGAGCCCGACCCCGCTCAATACGACAAAACTGTCTTCGAGGCCGTGGCCGAGATCTCGCCCGAGGCTACAGCCCTGGCAGCGCGCCTGCACGACCTGGAAGCCGCAATGTCCACTCCTCGCTTTGCGGACGACAGCGACTACATGGAGCACGTACTTACCACCTACACCGAGTCTCAGGAGCGATTCGACGTCCTCGGCGGTTATGCCCTTGAGCACCAGGTGGAGGACGTTCTGAACGGTCTGGGCTTCGGTGCTGACCGCTACGCCCAGAAGGTGGGCACCCTCAGTGGCGGCGAGAAGAAGCTCGTCAGCCTGGCCCGCATCCTCCTCAAAAAGCCCGACCTCCTACTGCTGGACGAGCCCGACAACCACCTCGACCTCGAGGCCAAAGCCTGGCTCGAAGGCTTCATCCGCTCCTATCCCGGCACGGTCATGATCATCTCGCACGACCGCTATTTGCTGGAGCACGTGGTCAAGAAGATATACGAGCTGGAAGACGGGCAGATTGGCGTCTATGTCGGCAATTACACCCACTTCGTAGAAGAGCGCAGGCAGCGACTTCTTAAGCGGCAGGAACTCTACGCCCTCCAACGCGACGAGATTAAGCGGCTGGAAGTCATCCTGCGCAACCTCACGTCATGGGCCAAACAGAACCCCAAGTTTGCCCCGCGCGCCCGCAGCATGGAGAAGCGCGTTGAGCGTGCGCGTCGCGAAGCCGCCGAGCGCCCCGTGCTCCAGCGCGACCATATCAAGGTGGCGTTCGACTCCGAGCGAAGCGGAGTGAAAGTGCTGGAGCTAAAGGGCATCAGCAAAACGATGGATGGGCGCCCACTCTTCCGCCCTTTTGATCTCACCGTGCTATATCGCGAGCGCGTGGCCCTGGTTGGCCCCAACGGCAGCGGCAAGACTACCCTTCTGCGCATAATCGCGGGCCTCATACCACCCGACGGAGGGACGGTGAAGATGGGGCCAAGCGTGCTTCCCGGCTATTACACTCAGGAGCACGAGTCTCTGCCTGCTGCGATGACTCCTATGGACTTCGTGCGCAGCCTCAAGCCTCTAACCGAGCAGGCCGCGATCAGCACACTGCGGACGCTCCTCTTCTCGTACAGAGACATGCACAACACAATAGGCAGCCTGAGCGGTGGCGAGAAAAGCCGCCTTCAAATTGCACGCCTTATGCTCACCGACGCCAACTTCCTGATCCTCGACGAGCCGACCAATAATCTCGACATTGCCTCGATCGAAGTGCTGGAAGCCGCGCTCCTGGAGTTCGAGGGCACGATCCTCACGGTGTCGCATGACCGCTACTTCCTGGACAAAATAGTGACCAAGACGGTCGCGCTCTTCCCGGACGGCAACGCCCGCTTCTACGCAGGCAACTACTCATACTACCTAGAAAAGCGCGCCCAGCCCGGCTACATCCCCGAAAGCGTCTAGCTGCCACTAAGCCTGGGCCGTCCTCACTTATCACCAACAATTCGCCACAGCCTCGCCACCCTGTCACTGTAGCCCGCGGCGAGTATTCTCCCATCGGGCGACCACGCCAGCCCGTTCACGCTCGGTGACGGACCGCTGTTCGAGCTCAGGTTGAAGCGGTACAACTGCTTTCGATCCGGGTCGAAAACTCCCACAATGCCTGTAAAGTTACCCGCCGCGATCATCCTGCTGTCAGGCGACCATGCGAGGGCACTGGCACTTGCTGACCCCATGCCCGGTAGGGTGCCTATCTGCGTGCCATCCGGCCTCCATACCTCGGTGCTTACTACGATCTTCGTGCCATCGGGCGACCACTCCATCACGTTCGCGCTTGACTGGATGTTGAACGTGCCGGTTCTCTCACCTGCTGTGTTATATATCACCACGTAGCCGCTTTCGTCCCCTGTCGCCCACAATTTGCTGTCGGGCGACCACGCCATGCCCCACGCCGGCGTGCAATGGGCGCAACTGGTAGTGGTCGTGATCACATTGCCACCGGCGTCCCACAGCCCGTAATCCGTCGCCCCACCCGCCAGATACTTGCCATCGGGCGACCACTTCAGGTTGTAGAACTTGCCGCCACTGTACTTGGTGTGCATTGTCTTTTCGAGCGTGCCGTCGCGCGTCCAGATCTGCGCAGTATTGCTCGTCGGGCTTTCAAGAGACCCGATCGCCAGCTTCTGTCCATCGGGCGACCAGTCAAGCCCGAACACCAGCCCTGCACCTGTCTGTAGCGTCTTTTGCTGCGTCCCGTCCTTCGCCCACAGTATCACAGTGCCCGTGATGTCCCCACTGGCCAACAGGTCTCCATCGGGCGACCAGGCAAGTTTCGTGACGCTTGTCGTATGCCCTGTCCACGTTCCGGCGGGCGTGCCGTCAGTGTGCCACAACCAAATATCTTTCGTGCTTGTGACCACTGCAGCCTCTCCCATGCCTCCAGTAGCCGTCGCGAGCAGAGCACCGTCCGGTGACCATGCGAGCGCTGTCACACCCGCAGGAAAACCCTCCAACAGAGTTGCAGTGGCGCTAACAGTTCCTGTTGCCAACGGTACGGCAGATACTACCGCAGTCGCCGTGCTTACTGTAGTCTGAACGGTAGCTGTTGGCGGCAAGCTAGCTCGCCTGGGCGTCGCTGTTGCGATTGCCGGTATCCCGGTGGTGGGTGTCACCTCATTGCTGTCGCACCCAACCAGCAGGGCCGCCAGCAGCAGAAATAGCAGCATAGAAGTGAGTTTCATGGACCTGCTGTCCTTCTTGTTCCCCCGCTCAGCCGGTTATTCGATGCGCGCCGGCCTTCCGTCACTTACCCAACTCGACAACGCCGAGTGCCGTGTAAACCGCGCCTGCCGGCTGGAGATCGCTTCTCATCAGGCTTACCTGGTGTGCTGTAAATAAAAGATGTGGCGTTGACTTGCCGGCTACCATCTGCAGCGCTCGAGAAATGCCTGCAAGTTCGTCCTTCGTGGCGTGCTCTCTTACGCGCCCCAGCGTAATGTGGGGCTTGAAGGGCTTGTCGGGCTGATAATCCAGAGCGCCTAACTGCTTGGAGATCGCTGCCTGCAAAGTCTGCAATTGCGCGGCATCCCCGTTGAGCCCCAGCCACAGTACACGCGGCTTCTGTATCATTGGGAACACGCCCACATTTCCCAGCATAAGCTCGATGGGCTTTGTTCCGACACACCCCGCACCCACAGCCCCCAGGATGGCGGCTACTGATTCCAACGGCACATCGCCGAGGAACTGAAGCGTCAGGTGCACGCCCTCAACTCGCGACCACCGCACTGCCTTTTCGGCTCCGCCCATAGCCTCGCGCAGTTGGGCTTGCGTGTCTGCCAGCCGCTTGCGAATCTCTGCGGGCAACTCCACAGCTACGAATGTGCGTATCGTATCCAATGTGAACGCTCCTCGGGGGACGACGACTGTCCCCACGTATCACGTATCAGGCAGTCGTCGGTCGCCCGTCGTTCGTCGTCAGAATCTTAGGTCCCACCCCCGGAGCGTTTCCAGCAACCTATGATTCGTCATGTCCATGTGTATGGGCGTGACCGACACATAGCCATCTGCGACAGCCGCCACGTCTGTCCCTTTGTCGCCCTCGCTGCGGATGATACTGCCGCCGATCCAGTAATAGGTCTTGCCTCGTGGGTCTTCACGCTTTATAAGCTGATCCTCATAAATACGCTTGCCCAACGTCGTCACCTGCACGCCCTTGATCTCGTCGTGAGGCAGGTTCGGCAGGTTCACATTCAGCAGGACATCCGGGTCGATCCCATGCTCTGTGATCTGCTCGACGAGCCGCGAAACAAACTGTGCCCCCACGTCAACGGGCCAAATGGGATCAATGTCCATCGACACAGCTATAGACGGTATCCCTGAGATAATCGCTTCCATGGCCGCCGCAACAGTGCCGGAATAGGTGATGTCATCGCCCAGGTTGTTGCCGTGGTTGATGCCCGAGATGACCAGTTCCGGCTTTTGCTCAAGGAAACCCAGGTTAGCCAGCGCCACACAATCCGCGGGAGATCCATCAGTCGAGTATGCCTTGTAGCCCTCGCCCATCTGAAGGTCGCTGATGCGCAGTGGCCTGTCCATCGTGCGGTTATGCCCCGACACAGACCAGTTGCGGTCCGGCGCGATAACGGTCACATCATGTGCCCCCACTAATGCATCCGCCAGCGCCTTCAGCCCTGCTGACTGAATCCCGTCGTCGTTCGTCAGCAATATTCTCATAGTCGTTTCCAGCGCATGCCCTTCGCTGTATCCTCGACCTCAATGCCTGATTCCCGAAGCTGCGCGCGTATCTCGTCCGAGCGCTTCCAGTCCTTCGCTGCGCGCGCCTCTTGCCGGGCATCGAAAAGCGCCTGCAGTTCGGGCGGCAAGGTCTCCTCCAACCGTTCCCCGGCCGTCTGCTCCAGCCTGAGGCCGAGCACGCTATCCCAATCAAACAGCGTGGGAAGCACTGCTGCTTGTTCGCCGCGCCTGTTCGCCTCGTTTATTAGCTCATGCACCGCTGCCAGGGCGCCCGGCATATTCAAGTCGTCATTGATGGACGCAACAAACTTGTCCTTGTACGCCTGCTGCCACTCGCTCTCATCTGTCCTGCCTGCTTTCCCGCTACCCGACGTTCGCAGCGTGTTTGTGACGAAGGTGTACAGGCTCTCAAGCGCATTGGCTGCCCCTTGCATCGATTCATCTGTGAAGTTGAGTTGAGCGCGATACTTTCCGCTGAGGCAGAAATAGCGGAAAGCCAGCGGCGCGAAGCCCCTGTCCACCAGGTTCTGCACGGTGAGGAAGCCACCGCCACCCATGTTGAGCGGCTCGATCCCCTCGCCCATGTCCTTCTTGCCCGTCTCAGTTGTGGCTGCGCCTTTGCTCTTACTCATCTTGCCAGAGTTGATTAGCAAGAACTCCGACTGCATCCAGTAGTGCACAAACTGCTTGCCTGTGCACCCTTCCGACTGCGCGATCTCGTTCTCGTGGTGTATCGGGATGTGGTCCACGCCGCCGCAATGTATGTCGAACGTCTCGCCCAGGTATTTCATCGACATCGCCGAGCACTCTATATGCCACCCAGGAAAGCCTTCCCCCCAGGGCGAAGGCCAGCGCATTGCGTGCGTGGTGCCGGCTCGCTTCCACAGGGCAAAGTCCGCCGGGTTATGCTTCTCGGTATTCACTTCCACTCGCGCCCCTGCTTCCTGGTCATCGAGGCTCTGGTGCGACAATTCGCCATACTTGGGGAAGGTCGCCACGTCGTAATAGACTCCATCGGAGATGACGTAGGCGTGCCCCCTGTCCACCAGGCACTGGATCAGGTCAATCATGTCCTGGATGTGGTCGGTGGCCGGAGTGAGATTGGTGGGGCGCGTGATGTTGAGGCGGTCCATGTCATTCAAAAAGGCGTCGGTATAAAAGCTCGCGATCTCCCACACCGTCTTGCCCTCACGCCTCATGGCCTTGATCATCTTGTCCTCGCCCTCATCGGCGTCCGAGGTGAGGTGCCCGACGTCCGTAATGTTCATCACATGATCAACATCGTAACCGTTGTACCGGAGCATACGCACAAGGGTGTCCTCGAATATGAACGTCTTGAAGTTGCCTATATGCTGGAAGTTGTATACTGTCGGGCCGCAGGTGTAGAGCCCCACTTCGCCCGGTGTTATAGGCACAAACAGGTCCTTTTCGCGCGTGAGTGTGTTATAGAGTAATATCTTATCTTGCGATTCCGCCAATGCTGTCCTCCGACTTTCTTATTACGTCTTGAGATTGATTCTAACATTCATTATACTCTAAGCTAGGAGGTATGCCATTAGCGCGTTCAATAGCCTGTTCACCCTAAGTTCGTGCGTGGCCGTAGCGGCACCCGCCTTGCTTGTGATCTATTTGCTGGGGAAGCACGCTCGTAAGCCGCTTGAGCACGAGGTTTCGGATTGACTCCTATCATCTAATCCACCAAGCACAAATACTCTTCCCAACCCTAACTCTATGACCGCACGCAAGCGCACCGACGCCGAACCACCCATCCCGCCGCCTGATGACCAGGCAGAGGCCGCGCCTCAGGCCGAATACACGTATGGCGGCCTTGGCACGATGATCGCCCGCGAACTTGCCATCCAGGCTCGGCGCGATAGGGCACGACGCGAGTTTTTCCGCATCGAACATAGCTCGCTTATCATCCCCGGCAAGCCCGAGAGCAAGTTCCTCGGCCTCTACCACGTCACGGGCGAGAGCAGCATAATGTACGATGTACTGATGCGCGACCCCAGCCATGACCACTTTGTGAACCGCTGCTCGTGCCCTGACTACGAGCAGGCGAACCTCGGCACCTGCAAGCACGTTGAAGCTGTAATCAACTACATACGCCGAAAGCACGCCTCACAGATCAAGGCAACCAAACAGCGCCTCCTCGAAATCAACCGCCTGACGGTCTATATCACCCTACGCTATGTCGGTGACGCCGGGTGGACTGCCGCCCCTGTCTACGACCATGCTCTCGACCCCGGCCTCCTCCGCCTCATAAACCATTACCTGATGCCCTATCTGCACCTGCTCGAGGCCGACCCACCCCGATTCCTCACCCGGCTTGACCACTTCCTGCGCGAGGTCGAGGATTTCGGCGGCACTGCCGTCGTCGAGCCCGAAGTCTACGACTACGCCGAAACAGCCAAAGGCCGCTCCGAGCGTGACGAGCGCCGGCGAGCTCTCATCTCCGCTGTCGAAGCGGGGCAGGCCCGTCTGGACCTGCTCAACCTCCCGCTCTACCCCTATCAGGCCGTCGGCACCCTCTTCCTTGCCTTTACCGAACGCGCCCTGCTAGCGGACGACATGGGGCTGGGCAAGACCATCGAAGCATTGGCAGCAGCCCATTTGCTCAAAGAGTGGCATGGCATCCGCAAGACCCTTATCGTGACTCCCGCCTCCGTCAAATACCAGTGGGGGCGCGAAATCGAGCGCTTCACCGGCGAAAGCTACGTTGTGGTCGGCGGCACGAAGGCAAAACGCGCTCAACAGTACGTGCAGGACTCCTTCTTCACAGTCCTCAACTACGAACTGGTTCTACGCGACCTCGACCATCTCTACGAGCTCAAGCCTGACCTCGTGATCCTGGACGAGGCCCAGCGCATCAAGAACTGGCGCGCCAAAACCAGCCAGGCCCTGAAAGAGTTGCCGCGCCCTTTCGCCTTCGTCCTGACGGGTACCCCACTCGAAAACCGCCTCGAAGAGCTTTTCTCCATCGTCGAATTCCTGGACGACCGTCTGCTCGGTCCTCCCTGGCAATTTATGGCCCGCCACGTGGTCAAGGACGAGTGGGGAGGCATCATTGGTTACAAGGACCTGCCCGGCGTGCGCCGCGCCATCGCGCCCATCCTGTTGCGCCGCAGAAAGGCCGATGTGCTGAAGGACCTGCCGGAGCGCATAGACAACGACTTCTGGCTTGAGCTCGAAACCGAGCAGGAGCGCGTCTATAGGCCGATCCAGCGCGCAATGGACGACCTGCTGCGCCTCCCCGCCTGGGGAGCAAGCGAAAGTGCCGCTGCTCTCTCGCTGCTCACCAAGCTCCGGGAATGTGCAACCGCCGCCCAACTGGCAGACCCCTCCGTCCACTCGTCAAGCAAACTTCGCGAGCTGCCAAACCTGGTCTCCGAAATCGCGTCCGAGGGTCACAAGATGCTCATCTTCTCGCAGTGGGAGAGGATGACCCGCTATGCACAGGAGGCCCTCACCGCGAAGGGCTGGAAGACAGTGCGCTTGCATGGCGGCCTCTCCATGCGTGAGCGCACTCGCATAATCGACAGCTTCATGAACGATCCTGAAGTGCAGGCATTTATCTCGACCGACGCGGGCGGCCTCGGCCTGAACTTGCAGGTCGCCTCTTTCGTGATCAACCTCGATTTGCCCTGGAACCCTGCGAAGGTGGAGCAGCGAATCGGCAGGGCGCATCGCATCGGCCAGACCCAGACCGTGAACGTAATCAACATGATCGCGCTCGATACCATCGAGCAGCGCGTGCTCGACGTGCTTTATCGAAAGCAAGAGCTATTCGACGAATTGCTCGACGTTGATCTAGACCCCGAAACGGGCACCCTGATAACCGACATAGAGTTGCCAACCGACCGGTTGCGCCATATAGTAGAATTACTGATGGCTAAGTAAGCCTGGCCCAAACGCTGGCTGGAAGGACTAACCAAAGATGCCCAGGTGGTCGCTGAAAGACATGCTATCGCGCTTGCAGGGCGGCAAGGCCGATGAGCAGGACACGACTTCTGAGGATGCAGGCGCTAGCCTCTCGGTATCGCCCGCCAACGACGATATAGAGGGTGATCTCTCTATGGATGATGGTGCTCCCATCAGTCCGCTCGCGCTGATGGATGAATCGCGGCCTGAATCCTGGCTCGGCAACTTCCTGACGATCATTGGCGCTCCTCCCGCCCTTCAGTACAACACGCTCAAAGCTGCACGCGCCGACGATCGTTTGCGCGCGCACTTGCAAGATGTCTGGACCAGGGCTACACAGGACAACCCCTCACTCCTGCTCGACCCTGTTAGTGCTGCAGCCCTCAAGGACAAGGATTGGGGTGCGTGGTGGCGCGGGCAGGAGGCTCTCGGACGTTATGCCTATTCGACGCTCGCGTTGGCCATGTTGGGCGACCGCACACACGCAAAAGACCTCGCGGCTCTCTATAAGCAGGACTACAATGCGCGTATCAAAAAGGACACTCACTACGTGCTGAGCTTCCTATTAGGCAAGCCGTGGCCTTCGTATACACCTACGGTCGGCGACCTTGTGAAGCTTACTGACCCGCAGCCGTAGCCACTGCCAGTCACAATAAAGCCGCAACGAAGTTCGACCGGTAATGCTCCCACTTATGGCAGAACTGCGCAATGCTGAGATTATGGCTTTTGGGCGTGACCGCCGCGCGTCTGTTCATCGGATCCCCGATTACTTATCCCGAGTCCCTGTGCTATAATAAGAAGCACGACCGGCCCTATGACGCGCTTGTGACACTTCTAGTTTGGAGGGTAAGGCTAATGACCGGCAATCTCTCGACTGATCTACTCGTGATATATCTGCCTGCTGCGCTTGCCGTAATTATGGGCATACTCGGCGTCTTGCGCGGTACAAAGCGCGAAGTGGTCGTGTCCGGCGCAATAGTGCTTGCCTCTTTGATAACCCTTGTCTGGGGTGTTCCCTGGGCTACCGATATTCATGACATGTTCACCAATTTCTCGATAGGCGACATTCGCAACGTCTTGATTTACGTGGTCATGATATTGACCGTGCTGGTGATCGGCTACCTGCTCGGCAGCGCGCTTGTGCCGCACACTCGCATCAGTCCGCTGTCGCGTTTCGGTGGCCTATTGATCGGCATTGCCAACGGCCTGGCTGTTGGCGGCTACTTTATCAGGAGCCAGTACGAGTCCGCGCAGCTAGACCCCACAGGCGGCAACGTCGACCTGATAAACACTCTCACTACCAACACCGTTTCCCGTTCGCTCTGGATCTGGTCCAACTGGTTCCCACTTGCCGTTGCGATCGTGGCTGCCATCGTGGCCATCGTTGGCCCGTTCCGCCGCGTCCAGGCAGCCGTCGCTACCCCCGCCGCCGATACAAACTGGGGACCGGCGACGGCGCCTTCGGTGGGCAATCGTGCTGCCCCCGTTCCCCCTGCCGCGCCTATGGCTGCGCCTGGTCCTGCAGCTTATACAACCGGTTATGGGCAGAATCAACAGCCCACGCCTCCTGCCTTTGGAGGTAGCTATCCGTCGTCCTCCCCGATCCCGCCCACGCCCGCTCGCGTGGACGATGCGCCCCCTACAATGCCTATGCCCCCGGGGGATCTTCCTCGCTCAACACCCGAAGGCGGGCAGGGCACGCACTACTTCGGCACGGGCTCCGCGGCTTCTTCGTCGGCCGCGACCCCTGCGCCCCAGGCCTCCGAGTGGTCAACCTACGGCAGCGAACCGTCATGGTTGACTGCGCCCTCAGGAACGCCGTCATCATCCCAGCTTCCAACTGAGACCTTGCCCACCCGCAACTCCGGCTCAAGCACTCCACCCGCGCCTCCGGACAATTCACTGCTGTCTCGTTCGGAGGCGCCGACCCAGGCCCAGCCCATTATGGGCGAAGTAACCCCGGTTGTACCTGTGGTATCCCCTCCCGTAACGGACGCCGGTGCTACCACCCTTAATAGCACGCAGGTCAAAGCCGCAAGAGGCCCCAGCACGGGTCCCCTGAACTGCCCTCGCTGCGGTGCTGCCGTGCCTGCCGATGCGACCTTCTGTACTGAATGCGGCAATAGACTAAGATCGTAACGAGTCGTAAATCGTAAGTCGCTGATCGTAAGTCGGAGGACCGCCGACACACGACATATGACTTACGATTTACTACTTACGATTTACGACTCAGGAGTAGTAACGATGCAAAGTAACCGTTGGCTCCAAACGCTGATAATCTTGCTCGTGATAATCGCATCGGCGTGGCTGGCGGCGCAAGCCTGGGGCTTTGTTATCCAGTTCTCCAACATCCTCCTGCTCTTCTTCCTTTCCTGGTTGCTTGCTTTCATTTTGCGCCCTCTCGCCCGTTGGCTGACAACGCGCGGTCTCCCTTACGGCTGGTCGGTCGCAATTGTCTACCTTGCTCTAACCGTGGCACTAACCATTGGCGGCTTCTTGCTCGTTCCCCTCATTACCCAGCAGATCGAGCAACTGATCAAGAACAGCGGCGATTATGCCACCCAGCTTGAGCTCTACGCCCAGCAGGCTCAAGATACCCTTAAAAGCTGGGGTGTGAAATCCGCTGACCTTGATAAGGTCATTTCCGATCTTGTATCGCAGGGTCAAACTGCTGTCCTAGCCGTCCTTCAGAACATGCTGCCGGTCTTGCAGAGCATCGCCACGCTCTTGTTCCAGATGATATTCCTGTTTCTGGTCTCCTTCTACTTCATGAAGGACGGCGACCGCCTATCCGCAGGAGTAGTGCGTCTGCTCCCACCCCGCTGGCAGGACGAGCTGAAGTTGGCCGCCCTCAGCATTGAGCGCAGCTTTGGAGGTTACATTCGTGGGCAGGTCGTGTTTGGCATCCTGTACGGGATTGTGACCGCCTTCGTCATGACCATCCCGCCCTTCCAACTGGACTACGTGGTGATCGCCTCAATCGGCGCTGCCCTTTGCATGATGATCCCCCTGATCGGTGGCCTCATCGCCTATATAGCACCTGTCTTTGTTGCCATCGTTACTCCGGATAAGCCCTGGGTGCTCCTGCTTGTAATCCTTTTCGTGATCCAGTCTCTCATGGTGAACATCCTCGGCCCCCGCATCCTGTCCAGCGCCATCGGCCTCCACCCGATCTACGTCGTCGCGGCTTTGATGGTGGGTGGGCAGATCGCAGGCATCTGGGGAGCCCTGTTCGGCATTCCCGTGGCGGGCGCGATAAATCTGATTGGCCGCCCGCTCGTGCGCCGCCTCCGCTCGCAAAGCTCCCTCTACCAGGAGTCCCCGTCGCGCAGCTTGCCGACCAGTGCCTTTATCACAGGTCCGCTCGCGGTGTCGATGGCGAAAACGCAAACTCTTACTCCCGCAGACCTTGCCAGCGCCACAACAGGTGCGCCGGTCGAAGCGTCTTCCACGGTGCGCGAGCCTAAGCCTATCGCTGCTTCCTCAACGCCCGCGGCGAGCGTGAATACTCCTGCCCCCTCCCTGGCTGCACCGGCTGAATCGCCTGGCAACTTGCCCATGTCTCCGGCCGACTACTACGCAGAGATGGAGCAGGACGCCGATGAAATGCTCAAGCGTTCGCCAACTGTCTCTGCCCGCCTCGGCAGGCTGGTGCTTGTTGTCGGCTCGCGTGCTGTCACCTGGGGTTGGTCAAAGGCACGCGGCACGATCACCAGGAGCAAGTAAGCAGCAATGCGGACTATTATGGTGTCGGCAACTACGGCATGACGAATGAAACCGCGGTAACCGTAGAAGCACCTTCTGGGTCTGGCATGGGCACGGCTCCACAGCCGTCAAATCGTCTACCATCCTTCCTGCTGCGCTTTCCGCACTGGCTTTGGGCAGTCCTTGCTTATGCTGTGCTAACGGTATTTATGACCTGGCCCATCGCTGCCAACCTTGCCACCGAAGTGCCGGGCGGTGGAGACGCTTGGCAGCACATCTGGAATCTGTGGTGGGTCAAACAGGCTCTGCTCACTCTCCACACCAACCCCTACCACACCGATCTCCTCTATTATCCCGGCGGCGTAAACCTCTATTTCCACACGCTAGTCTTGACCGCCGGTCTGACCGCTATCCCGCTCCAGCTTCTCGGCCTGAACCTGATCACCAGCTACAACCTGATACTACTCTCGACCTACGTGCTGGCCGGGCTGGGTGCGTACCTCCTTTGCCGCTACCTGACGGGCAACTCCTGGGCCTCCTTCGTGGGCGGGCTGGTTTTCGCATTTGCGCCTTACCATTCGGCCCATTTGTTCGGCCACATGAACCTCGCATCCCTCCAGTGGATACCCTTTTACGTCTTGCTCTTGCTAAAGGCGCTCGATTGGCGTCCTGAGGGCCGGAGCGAGGAACTGGCAGTCAAGGAGAGGCAGAAGCCGCCGAGCGGCCTGCTCCGTTCAGCGTTTTCCAGTCCGTGGTACGCTCTGGGTGCAGGTGCGCTGCTGGCCGTAAACGCCTACACCGAGTGGACTTATGCGATCTTCCTGGTGCTCCTCACGGGCGTAGTCGTGGCGTGGCGCATATTATTGCCTTCGGAGCGCCGTCAAGTTACCGCAGGAGTAGGCTGGTGGGCTCTTGGCGCGAGACTTGTGATAGTCGGTGTAACGTTCTTCGTCCTAACAGCGCCGATCTTCTTTCCCACGCTAGCCGAGGCGCGCCAGGGTTATGCCCAGCAACCCCCCGAGGAAACCCTCTTCTATTCCGCCGACCTGGTAAATGGCTTCCTGCCTTCGGAACTGCACCCCATCTGGGGTCCCAATATCGCAAGTACAGTAGCCCAGCTACCGCCCTACTTACCGCTCAAGAACCCGTCCGAGCGCGACCTCTTTCTCGGGTATACAGTTTTGGCCGTGGCCGCATGGGGCGTGTGGCGGTTGCGGCGCAACATTCGCGTGCTCTTCTGGGCATTTACCGCGGCGCTAATGTGGCTCCTGAGCCTCGGCCCCGTCCTCCAGGTGCTTGGCAGGCAGGAGTTCACCTCGTTCCTGGTGAAAATACCGATGCCCTACTTGCTTCTCTACAAACTGCCCCTCTTCAGCATCATGCGCACTCCTGCTCGCTTCACTGTGCTCGTGATGCTCGCTCTGTCCGTCCTTGTGGCCTACGCCCTCGCCCACTTGCTCCGAAACAAGCCTCATACCAGCCTGCCTTCCCACTCTGCCGTCGCTCGCCCCTTGCCCCCGGTCACCCGTCTCGTCCTCGCTATAGCCATCTCCGTTCTGATCCTATTCGAGTTCGTGGCTGTATATCCCTTGGTGCCCCCGGGCTGGAACGTCCCTATCTATCAGAAGATCGCGGCGGAGCCTGGCAACTTTGCTCTGCTCGAGCTGCCTGTACGCCCCTTCGGCGACTATATGGCATACCAGACAATACATGGCAAGCCCATCATTGGCGGCTACCTGTCGCGCCAGCCCCCTTACCCCTTGCTGAGCGAGAATAACGCGGTCAAATACCTGCTCGATACCACCCCGCCCGACGACCCGATCGCGGCAACAATACAGGGCGGCGCAGGCGTCAAGTCGTTGGTTGACCTGGGTGTCAAGTACGTCATCATTCGGTGGTGGGCATTCACGCCTGAGCAGAAAACTGCCATGCAGACCAAGCTGGCCCACCTGTTAGCTCGTCCGCCCGATTTGTCCTATCCCGCTGATCAGGTTGACGCCTGGCAGCTTAGTCCATAGCACAGTAATATGAAAAGCCCGATCAATCCTTTGATCGGGCTTTTCACCAACTATATTATCTACGAAGGTTGCCGCGTTACGGCTCCACGGTGGGGCGTACCGTCGGCTGAGGCGTCTGGGAAACCGACTGCTGGGTCGTCGTCTGGGCGGGCACGCCCTCCGCGCTCCCCATAGGAGCTTCGTATACCTTGCGGCCCTGGGCCAGGTAGACCTTGCTCTTCCCCTCGTCGACCGCCATCCCTGAGAAAGACGTGACTTCTGCGTCGGCGGGCGCTTTGAGTATAGCTAGCGTCTTGCCTTCCTTGTTTATGCGGGTGATGCTTCCGTCCTCGGATCTGAGCAGGTAGATATTCTGTACGTCTGTACCTGTGTACAGCTCTGTAGGGACGCTCGTTCCTGTCGACGCCTTCGGGGTGATTGTGGTGGTGAGTTTGCCGCCCTGCATTACAAGGATTTTGCCGTCGGCCAGCGTAACGTAAATCGCGCCGTCAATTGCTATGGCAACGGGCGACTGCATGGCAGCCTTGGTGGCGTCATCGGTTATCCAGTCAAGCGGGCTTTGCCCGTACTGCCCCGACGCATACTTCGATATTTGGCCCGGTTTTGCGCCCAGCAGGTATAGATTGCCGTCGTAGGTGGCTATGCCAATGGGCTGCTGAAGAGTATCCGCTGAGCCCAGTTGCTGCGCATTCCACGAGCCACTATCTGCGTTGTATACGTACGAAACTAGCTTGCTATCGACCACCACCGGACTGCCGACACGCAGCGTGACAGCCAACAGGTCACCCACTTTCGTGCCGCCGACGTTATCTCCCTTACTGAGAAGAGGGCTGCACGACTTTGCAGCAATCTGGCATCTGTAGACACTGTTCGTTGAACGATCCAGAGCGTAGAGGTCATTGCCCTGGCCCACTATATCCATGTTGCCTGCCGCCGGGGCTGACATTGTCGCGGGATTGGCCGCTGCGCCAACCCCAGTGGTCGTGGTGACGGTCTTTGCAGCCTGGTCGATTGCGTTGAAATCGAACAACACTTTCAGCGATGAGAGCCGAGTGATCCCGCGTGCCGAGTCCAGTTCTCCGTTCAGCTTCGTTATGAGCGTGCTCGTGTCCTTCGACTGGGGGTCATCCTGCGCAGCCTGTTGTGCCTTATCAAGCGCCAGTTGTAGCTGTTCGAGACGTGCAGCCTCGGTTACACCGCTCTGGTTCGCTGATGTTTCAAGGGCCTGTGCTTCCGTGAGCAGATTATGCGCGGCGGTCCTTTGAGGATTCCCCTTCATACTGATGAGCGAGAGAATCAACACGACGCCTACTACACCCAGCACTCCCAGGATAACCAGCCGCAGAGGCATCTTCATCTTGCCGCCTCCCGCGCCTGCCAGCTTGTCAGGTAACATTGCCCTCAGCGTTTTACCCGTCCACCCGAGCGCGAGTTGCGCCCTCTCCCCCGCTGCCGACTTCGCCGGGGTGCGGACAAATTCCTCTTCAACGATATGCATGTCAGGATGTGCCCTGGGCGGCGTTGCCTCTGGAAACGTGCCAAATCCTTCTGCGTATTCGTTGCGGGCCGCTGCATCCTCGAGCAGCCTCGGCTTGTAGATTACATTGTGCGAAGCGTTGAACCTTGGGTTATCTAGCGCGGGCGGCATATCCTCCCACCCGTCAAACTGCAACTCGTCTGCCTCTTCTTCTTCATCTTCATAACTTGAAGGAAGTGCCTCTGCCGTCGCGTGCCTCTGATACGGTGGTAGCTCAGGTGTCCGCTGCACAAACAGTTGGGTCGGTTGCCGCGACCAGATTGCGTCGTTGTCGCCGTCTTCTTCTTGCTCTACCTGTTCTTCGCTGCCGGCTGCCATTTGCGACTGAGGTTGAAGCTCCCCGATCGCTTCATATTGATTGAGCACCTGCGGTACTTCGCCTGCGTTGGGAGGCTGGACTTGCCCGCGCCGTCTCGACAGCCACTCGCGTGGTCCGCGCAGTGCGTCGATCAAGTTACCGGCCTGCTTTTGAGGCGGGGGCCCCAGTGGGACCGCGCTCCCCCCATCATGTTCAACTTGCTCTGCGGGCCTGGTCGCCACGGGCGTTGTATAGTCGACGTCCACCCCCGATGATACAGGCACTCCCAGTTCCAGCACGCACGCGTGGGCTTCGGCCAGCGTTCGCTCCATAGCCAGGGCGTAGAGAGCGTCTGATATACCGTCGACATCCTTCCAGGCGAAGGTCTGCTCGGCCCAATCGCGCTCGATGTATCGTGCCAGGTCGGACGACACTAGGATCACTTTATCCCCTTCAGAGATGCGCCTGTAAATGAGGTCAGCCTGCAAGCCGGGTGCGGTCCCAAGAGCCAAAGCCGGTTCTGGCACGTCTGAAATAGTGATCGGCAAGTCCAGCGCGTCTTCATCGGTGACCGCCGCTTCTTCGCCATCTTCTGCGCTCGTTATGCGCTTCAAGGTGACTACCGGGCGTTCCTCGTGTTGCTTCCACGATGGCGGCTCAGGAAGCGCGGTGAGAACGTCGTTGTGCAATATATAGACCTGCGTAGGGGCCATCTGCGCCAGGTAGAGCCCTGTGCCGTCGGCCCTGATCAGCACTGCCGTCATCCCGACGCGAGTTTTGCGCGTCTTGACGATCTGTGCGACTGCTGTGGCGCTCTGGTTGCTGTCCTTGTCTGCCCAGCCTGAATTGTGCTGCAACACGGCATTGTTGGCGGTGTCCAGCGCGTTCAGCAGACTGCCGGTTAGTCCGAGCGAATGATCGGAGAAATAGCCATCAACCACGGCCTTCTGCACCAGCCTACAGGCTTCCTCCCCCTGCGCGAGACTCCCCGCCGGCTCTGTTATGAGCGCGAGCGTCCCGCGCTTCTGCAGTCCGATCGCGCCAGGGTGCACGCACACCGAGTACGATCCGGCATCGACCTGTGCCCCGCCGAACAGGGCAAATCTCCTACAACTTAGTTCCATTCGGGCCATATATTTAAACCCCCATGCACAAGAGCCGCCAAAAAGCGTGCAAAAATTATAGCAGTAGTACTAGCCTGAAACAGAAGTTATCCACACCTGCCTTCCTTAACCTTTTCCCCGTGATCCGTTACACTGTTCTCAATAAGAAGACTGGAGGCTGACAGATAATGTCTGAAGTGAACGACTATATTGACGCGCATTTGGATGATACTTTGACGCGCCTAGAAAAGTGGGTGGCACAGCCTAGCATTTCGACCGAGCACCTTGGCATAGAAGAAATGGCGCACCTCGCCATCGACGATCTGAAGCGCAGCGGTTTTAAGGCCGATCTCTACCCAACCGAGGGCCACCCAGTGATCCTCGCCGAAACCGGACCATCACGCAACGATGTGCCCACCCTTCTCATTTACAATCACTATGACGTGCAGCCCACCGGCGAACGCTCGCAGTGGGACTCAGATCCCTTCGACCCGCAGATACGCGACGGCAAAATGTATGGCCGGGGCGTCGCCGACACCAAGAGCAACATCGTATCCCGCCTTGCAGCCCTCGATGCCATCCGTGCCGTTCGTGGTGAGCTACCCATCCGCGTCGTGTGGCTCCTTGAGGGAGAGGAAGAGATCGGTAGCCCTCACCTCGACTCCTTTATCCTGGCCCACCGCGATGAGCTCAAAGCAGACGGCTGCGTGTGGGAGTTCGGCGGTTACACCTGGGACGGGAGGCCAAACGTCACCCTCGGCCTGAAGGGGATGCTATCCGTCGAGTTGGTCGCCACGACCGCCAACCGCGACCTGCACTCCGGCAATGCCTCGCACGTGCCCAGTCCTGTGTGGGGGCTTGTGTGGGCGCTCAACCGCATCAAGACCCCCGATGGAAAGATACATATCCCCGGCTTCTACGACAATGTGCACGTGCCGACCACCGCCCAGGAGGGCTTGCTGGCACAAATGCCCGATGACACCGAACGTGACCGTGTTGCCTGGGGTCTATCCGGCTACGTCAACAGTATGCAGGGCCTTGATGTCTTACGCGCTGCGAGCTTCGCTCCCACGGCAAACATACTCGGCATAGAGGCCGGCTATAACGGCCCCGGCACCAAGACCGTTCTGCCGAACACGGCTCACGCCAAGCTCGACCTGCGCCTCGTGCCCGACCAGGAGCCGGAGGAGATCTTTCAGGCGTTGACCCAGTTCCTCAAGGACGAAGGCTTTCACAACATAGAGGTGAAGCGCATCGACAACGAAGGCGATCTCTTGCCCGGCATTAGCGATCCGGAATCGCCTTTTGTGCAAACTGTACTTCGCGCCCTCCGAGAAGCCAACAGCCAGGAACCGGTTATCACCCCGTCATCCGGTGGATCGGGTCCCGTTGGCGTCTTCGTTTTGCCGCCTCCCGATGGTCTCGGCCTCCAGATCGCGGCCATAGGCACCGGCTACCCTGACACCCGCGCACATGGCCCCAACGAGAACATACGCCTGGGCGATTTCCGCGCGCATATACTCACCTTCGCTCGACTGGTTGAGCTCATGGGAGAGAGCACTAGCTAACGTCGCGCCGGAGGTTCACACGCCCCTGGCCCGCGTCTATCGCTGACACGATGATCGAAACCACCGTTATCATCCTGAACTGGAATGGGGCACGCCTGCTTCCGGCGTGCCTGTCGGCCCTCGCCCGCCAGACCTACCGCGACTTCCAGCTTGTGCTGGTTGATAATGGCTCGATCGATGCCTCCCTGCGCCTGCTGGCCGATCTGTCTTCTGATCTACAACCCGGTTGGCTCGATGCGCCACTGCCGAGGAAGGCGCGCCTTATCCTCAATGCCGACAATCTCGGTTTCGCGGAAGGCAACAACGTCGCTCTGCGTGACCTCCAGTCCCCCTATGTGGCCTTGCTCAATAACGATGCCATCGCCGATCCACGCTGGCTCGAGCGCCTTGTGGGCACCATCAAGACAGCCTCACCCTCAGTTGGTAGTGTTGCATCCACGATGCTCTTTTCCCACAGACCCGATACCGTGGCCTCGGCGGGGCTGCGGATACACACTGACGGCGTGGCGCTCGACTGTGGTGTGGGGACGCCCGTGGGCCAGGCGCAAAAGGCGGGCGTGCGTCCCGTGTTCGGTCCAAGTGCAGGCGCTGCTCTTTACCGCACAGAGATGTTGCGCGATGTCGGTCTGCTTGATGCCCGCTTCTTTAGCTATCTTGAAGACGCCGATCTCGCCTGGCGCGCCCGCAGCCGTGGCTGGCGCGCCCTTTACAACCCGTGCGCGACCGTCTTGCATGAGTACTCGGCCACGGGGGGACACAACTCGGCCTTCAAGACCGCCCTCGTAGCGCGCAATCGCGTCTGGTTGCTGTACAAGAACATGCCCGAGACTTTGCTGCGCAGGCATTGGTTCTCAATCGCCCGCTACGATACTTTCGCCGTCACAGGTGGCCTGCTCAGTCGCAACCACTATGTGTTGCACGGCCGTCTGCAGGGTCTGCGGCACTTATCACAACTCCGAATAGACCGCCTGAAAACCCTCACTTCCGCCCGTTTGCACCCGGACGAGATTGATGCGCTGTTGGCTCCGGCCATGACGCCCCGGCAATACCTCCGCTACAGACACAAACTCGATAGCCTCGTGTACAGGGACGAAACCGCCTGAACGCGTTAACATTTCCCCCTGTTTGTTAACATCCCCCTAACCTTCTCTTAAATATCTCCCCCCATAATCTAAGCTGAGAGCATAGTGAGTGTGACCACGCCCGCAACCGGCTAAGGCAGCCGCTCTGCCATGCGGACGATAAAGCTGTGCGCAGCAGTCGCCCAGCCATATCAATTAGCTCTGGTAACCCGCCCCCAGTAAACATCAACAACAAAGAATTGGAGACTTCAGAACTACTAATCTAGGAACCACCGAACGATCACCTATCTTAAAAAGAATGTACGAACACTGGAGGAAAGACATGGCAAAGAAGTGGTTTAGTATTATGGCTATGATGGTGGTGCTCTCAATGCTGTTATCAGCATGCGGCGATACACCAACGGCCACAGTTGCGCCGGCCACAGCTACCACAACTACCACAGCCGCGGCTGCAGCGCCGACAGCCACCACAGCGGCGGTAGCGCCAACCGCGACGACCGCGATGGCAGGAGCTACGGCCACGATGGCTTCGACCGGTACGGCTCCCGGCACTACAACCGACGTCACTATTACCGGCGCAGGCTCAACCTTCGTGAACCCGTTGATGTCCAAGTGGAGCCAGGAATACACCAAGCTCTACCCGAACATCAAAATCAACTACCAATCCATCGGCTCCGGCGGCGGACGCACACAGTTCATCAATAAGACCGTCGACTTCGGCGCAAGCGATGCTCCGCTCACCGACGCCCAGTTCCAGGACGCAGGTGGAGAGACTGCGGCCCTGCACCTACCTATTGCGATGGGTGGTGTGGTGCTGATGTACAACCTTCCCGAGGTTACCCAGCAGTTGAAGCTAAGCGGGGACCTTATCGCCAACATCTATCTGATGAAGGTAACCAACTGGAACGACCCGGCTATCGCGGCCCTCAACCCCGGCGTAACACTACCTGATCGGCCAATCGCGGTCGTGCACCGTTCGGAAGGCTCAGGCACCACCGACACCTTTACCGACTATCTAAGCAAGGTCAGCGCCGACTGGAAGAGCAACGTTGGCCGTGGCTCGTCTGTCCAGTGGCCGGGCGGCATAGGCGCCCAGGGTAGCGAAGGCCTGACAAACCAGGTCAAGCTCACTCCCGCCTCATTTGGCTATGTGGAGTACGGATATGCCAGGTCAAGTGGACTAGCAAGTGCGCTCGTGCAGAACTCCTCGGGCAACTTCGTCGATGCCACGGCAGCGAACGTGTCGGAAGCCGCCAACAGCTTGATCAACACCTCTATCCCTGCCGATCTACGCTACTCAATCACCAACGCGCCCGGCGCTAATGCCTATCCTATCGCAGCCACCACCTGGGCGTTGGTACGCGTCGACGAGGGCGATGCCGACAAGGCAGCGGCTCTGGTCAACTTCCTTTGGTGGGCTACCCACGAGGGACAGCGCTACTCAGATCCTCTCTCCTACGCTCCCTTGCCCCGCTCCATCGTAGAGCGGGTGGAGAGCCAGTTGAAGAAGGTGAACTGCGGCTCGGAGAAATGCGTCAAATAACTTCAATCTCACACTGTTGCGGGGGGTCTGGCTGGGCCAGGCCTCCCATGGGACGGCGGACGACAGATGACAAGCCTTATGGCTGTCTGTCGCCCGCCGCCTGTCGTCCACATTAAGCGAGTGTTATGAAAGAACTAACAGCAAAAACAACCAGGCGTACGTCAGCGAACTCTAGGCCCAAAGGCTCGCGCAATCGCGGCGATGCCATTTTCAGTGGGATGCTCCGGACCTCAGTGATCATTTTCTTCGCTATATTCCTCGGCATCATAGCTGTTTTGCTCGTCCAATCGTGGCCCAACATCCAGCATTCAGGTCTTAAGTTCTTCTTTCAGCAACGCTGGGATCCCGTAAACCTCGAGTTCGGTGCAGCGCCGTTTCTGGTGGATACAATCATCGTTGCTGGCATCTCCATGCTTCTGGCCGGTACTGTGGGCCTCGCCGCCGCAGTCTATCTTGTGGAATATGCGCCGCGCTGGCTCCGCGAACCTGCGTCCTTTGTAATTGAACTGCTGGCGTTCATCCCCAGCGTCGTCTACGGTCTGTGGGGTCTGCTAGTGATGACTCCCTGGCTGGCCCAGACCATACAGCCCTGGTTGCAGAAGAACCTCGGCTGGCTGCCACTCTTCAACGCTCCGCCCTACGGCGTGGGCATACTCGCCGCCTCGCTCATCCTCTCGATAATGCTTTTGCCCCTGATCGTTTCGCTGTCCCGCGAAGCCCTCTTGCTTGTGCCGGACAACCAGCGTGAGGCCATGCTGGCTCTCGGGGCGACGCGCTGGGAGGTCATGCGACAGGCCGTCATACCCTATGCGCGCTCCGGAATCATCGGCGCGATCGTGCTCTCGTTGGGTCGTGCTCTCGGCGAAACAATGGCTGTCGCCATGACCATCGGCGGCGGCCACACCTTCCCTAAGTCCCTGTTCGACCAGGGCTATACTCTCGCCAGCGTTATTGCCAACGAGTTCAATGAGGTCTCATCTGAGATGTACCTCTCCGCGCTGATCGAGTGCGGCCTTATATTATTCGTGCTGACCTCCGTTGTGAATATCGGCGCGTACTTCATGTTGCGCCGCATGAACCGCATGAATGGCTCCGTCGCTCGCAGCCGCCGCAAGAAGAAGAGCGACCGCGTAGCCGGCACCGGGAGCGCCGCCTAAACTATGAATACTTCGCAAACTATCACAACCGGCGCCCGGCGCTTCAGCCCGAGAGCCTCCTCCTCTATTTCCATGGGGCGCAAAATAAGGAGCACCCTTGCCCTGCTTCTCACGGGGCTTGCCACTCTGGCTGCTATCAGCCTGCTAATGTATCTGCTTATCTTCCTTTTGCTAAAGGGCGCGGGCGCGATCAACTGGGAGTTCCTCACGCAGACCCCCTCCGCAGTAGGCGAAGCGGGAGGCGGCATCGCCAACTCCCTCGTCGGCACATTCACAATCGTGCTCATAGCCTCTTTAATGGGCGTGCCGCTAGGCATAATGGTGGGCGTATATCTATCTGAGCAGGCCTCTGCGGGCAGCGCCTTCGCCAACCTGGCTCGCATAGCTGTGAACACCTTCACAGGCATCCCCTCAATTATTGTGGGCATTTTCGTCTACATCACTGTCGTCAAGACCTTTGGCAACTTCTCGGCCGTTGCAGGCGGTATCGCGCTTGCCATCATCATGATCCCCATCATCGCTCGCACATCAGAGGATGTGATGCGCCTGGTCCCAGGGAGCATTCGCGAGGCAGGGCTGGCCCTCGGTATTCCCACCTGGCGGGTAACACTGGGTGTCGTCATTCCCGCGGCCCGCTCGGGCATTATCACAGGCGGCGTGCTCGCGGTCGCCCGCGTGGCTGGAGAGACTGCTCCTCTGATATTGACAGCTCTCGGCAACGAGTTTATGCAGAGCAGCATCTTCGAGCCCACCGACGAACTCACCCTTCGCATACTAAAGTAC
>JBBRDO010000011.1:0-68855 GCA_038203825.1 Chloroflexia bacterium
ATAGGTGTGATTCTACCAAAAGTTGGCGAAACTAACAAGAAGACGACGGACGACCGGAGTGACCAGTGAGCAGTGAGCAGTGAGCAGTGAGCAGTGACCAGTGAGCAGTGAGCAGTGACCAGTGACCAGTGAGCAGTGAGCAGTGAGCAGTGAGCAGTGAGCAGTGAGCAGTGAGCAGTGAGCAGTGAGCAGTGAGCAGTGAGCAGTGACCAGTGACCAGAAGTGATACGTGATAAGTGACGACGTACGGCGTATGACTTACGATCAGTGATTTACGATCTACGACTCGTCAGTCGTCTGGCGTCACGGTATGTACAGGCCGCTTGATGTGCGCTTGCCCCGTTCTATGGGAGCTGGATTGTTGGGCGGTGTGGAAGGCGACGGGGTGGCACCGGCAGCGCCGGGCATCGCTTCATTCGCCTTAGCTTGACCGGCAGGGGTTTCCTCGAGTACAGCATTATCCAGCAAAGTTAGGTTTTGCACTGCCGATGCTATAGCGGCTTCGGCCTCTGTATCCAACTGGTTCTGGTATTGGCGTATGGCAGCCAGCGTCTGGTAGAGCCACTGCTGGAATGCTGAGGCAGGCAGAGCGCCTTCTACGGCATTCACAAGTTGCCCTTTATAGAACATGAGTATCGTGGGGAGAGCCTGTACGCCCAGACCCTGTGCCAGCGCCGGGTCCGATTCGGTATCCAGCTTGGCAAACTTGATTATACCTACGTACTGCTTTGCCGTCGCTTCAAAGACGGGAGAGAATTGCTTGCACGGTGCGCACCAGTCGGCCCAGCAGTCTATCACGACGGGCACACCCGAGCGGAAAACCTCATGCTCGAAGTTGTGGCGGGTCAGGGCGATGACACCTTCAGCCTCCCTGCGTCTGGCTGCCTCTGCTGCTGCGGCTTCGGCCTGCCTTTCAGCTTCTACGCGCTCCGCCAGGTGCTTGTGGCGTGCCTCAGCAACAGCATCAGGCTTCATCGTGCCCTCGATGCCGGCGCGTACGAGCCGCAGGTCCTCCAGATCGTCTCCCCAATGAACGGCATCTTTATCGCAGAAATTGAGGCAGGGACCAGGGCACTCGCCACAAATATTGGCGTCAACCTCCCAGGTCTTTTTGAGCGGATTATGTATATAAGCGTCATATGGGCAAGCGCCCGCCGCGAAACAATGCTCGCGGTTAACGCACGCCTTAGGGTCCACAAATACGGGCATCTATTTCTTTCCTCCAGTATGTAATTATACCAGACGACGGACAACAGACGACTGACGACCAGCAAGCGTCGTCTGTCGTCTGTTGTCCGTCGTCTATCTTCACGAGATGTCGAAGGCGATCTCCATTTTGCCCAGTGTGATGTGGTCGCCGCTGCGAAGAGGGTGGAGGGTATAAGGCGGGATGCGTTGGCCGTTGATTATGCTGCCGTTCATCGCGTTCAGGTCTTCCAGGTAGAAGTGGTCGCCGTTGCGCGTAAGGCGAAAGTGGCGGCGCGACACTCCGAGATCCAAGCCACCGTAGGGCCCAAGATCGACGTCGGGGTAGCTGTTGCTCTGAGGATCGGAGCGCCCCACTATGAGCTCCGGGCGATCAGGTATCTGGATGGTAGCAGGGGGCGGTGGCTGAGCAATCAAGAACGAGGCTGTGAGTGTATGTGCGGGTGCATAGCCGGTTGCCGTGCTCGCACTCGTGGAAGCCATTGGGCTTTGCGAATACGAAGGTGGCGCGCCAAACTGTTGAGCAGGCTGTGGAACAGGAGCCTGTGTATAGCTGGTTGGCGTTAGGAGCGCAGCACCGCAATTGTCGCAGAAAGCTTCTCCAGGTAGCGTAGCCGCACCACACACGGGGCATGATGTCGTACCTATGCCATTGGCCTGGTTAGCGGCCTGGTTAGCGGCTTGGTTCGGAGCTAGGCCGGGGTCTGCACCCGAGAGAGAACCTGCGGGCGAATTCGCGTTCTTTCCGCGCACAGGTGTACCGCACACGTCGCAAAACGATACCCCGTCCGGTAGTTCTGTCCCACAGTTTGAGCAATAAAGTAACATACTGTGCTTGTCGTCCTTTCAGAAGTCACCAGTTACGGTTCAAGCAGGTCCGCCCAATGCAACCAGCGGCGCCTACCGGCTCACCGGTCTTTGGCTCCCGACTCCTGACTAAGCTTCACTGTTTTGCCGCTCTCAAACCTGATAGTCTTGCGGCCCTCGGAGGTCATCATGCGCCCTTTTTCGAGGTTGGCAATCTCTGTTTCAACGGTGGCTGCCAACTCGGTATCGCCCTGGTTGAGCAGGTGTGTAAGCGCGCCACGCAACTTCTGGGTCGCAGCCTGTACGTTGCCGCGCTCAAGGTCGTCCAGAGCGCGGGTTTGCAGCTTGAACGCGCTTACCTTTTCCACGAGGTTCATAATACGGGCATCCGGGGGTGTTACATTGGCAGGGTCGTGCGAATAGGTCAGCAGTATGTCCAGAGCGGCGCGCTGGCCTGCGAGGTTGGCCTGTGGCACGTCATACTCGATCTCGATCTGGGCAATGCGGTAGCTACCAGCAGGGCGCGCAGGCACTACGAACTCTACCAGTACGCTCTGGCCGTATCCGCGCTCCAGTTCACCCAGGAAGACGTTTTGTGCACGATCGGCCCCGGCAGGACTGTTAGCGGGCTGCAGGCGTGCGATAAGAGGGAACACGCGGAAGGTGTTGCGAATATCGATCCCCAGTGAAGGGCGCACGTTCAGCGATACCCTCTGCACAGCCACCGACTGCATCTGCTGAACGGTACGAGCGAAGTGCTGGCGTATCTTCTCGGGCGTCGAAACGTAGTCGGCTTCGCCGCCGCTCCTCTCGCCTATCGTTTGCATCAGCTTGTCGTTCCAATCTTTGCCGATGCCCAGGGCAGTAATGGGCACTCCTATGCGGGCGGCTTGCTCTGCCTGTTCGAGGCACTTTTTCTCTTTTTCTGTGATGCCGTCTGTAAGCAATACCAGGCGGTTCACCTGGCCGGCGTTCGCGTTAGGGCCGCCCGCTGTCGACATTTGCTTGCGTAGCTCGACCAGCCCGGCCTCCATCGCAGGAGCCATATTGGTGCCGCCATCTGCGCGCAAGCGGTTTATTTGTGCCTTCAATTCGCTGCGGCGCGATTCATCCCTGATCTGCTGCGAGGAAAAGACGATTTCGTTGCGGCTGTTAAAGGCTATTACCGAGATATAGTCCTGCGGTTGGAGCATATCCAGCACCAGCGCACAGGCATCGCGCAGGCTCTCGATCTTGGAGCCGTGCATCGAGCCGCTCCTGTCGAGCACCAGGCAAAGATTGAGTGGCAAGTTTGAGGCTGTGGAGGCGGTTTCTCCGGGGCGTAGCTCCAACAGGCAATACACCAGCTGTTCCACATTCATGACGGGAACGGTGTTGCGTGAAAGTGTGGCCTGTATGTTCAACTCGCCTGGCATGTCGGCTCCCCCTTCTGTTTGCTCTACTGATTCATTATAGAGATACGCCTGCGCACCGTCAAAGTTTCACGTCATAAAAAGAACCAGCCCGAACGGCTGGCTCTATTTTGGCGCTATACGCCTCAGCATTATGCCGGGGCAGTAATGTACCCTTACTTGGCCGACTGGCCGCCCTTGTCGCTGTTGCTTACGAACTTGGTGAGTTTGATCGTCTTGCCGTCGCGTGTCACCTCTGCTTTAGCGGCCCTGCGGCCGTTCTTGGCAGTTACATACTGGACCTGGCTATCAGGAACTTCAAGGTATTCTCGCAATTGTACGCTGTAGAATTTCATACTTTTGTCCTCCATGGGTAATTGCTAGTGTTTGATCTAGTCAAAGCCTGACATTTTGTAATCATGAACAGCCTTTTCAGTACCAGATACAAAATATCGCTGGGACATACTAACACAGCGGATTATACACGTCAAGCGCCCTTTGTGCGGAAATATGGCGAAGTAGTCATTTATAAGGTTACCGGCCTGGCCAATAACGAACATCGGCCGTACGATTTCCTTCTCCAGCTTCCGTTGTCAACCTGACCTGGGGCACACAAGCCTGCTGTTCACCTACACAAATATACCACCAACGCGCTTGCTGTCAAGTACCATGACCCGTGCGAGGCACGCCGTCAAGGAATGGCTTGACACACCTTTCCTGTATATGCTATGCTAAGACCGTTATAGATACCATGTCTCATTAGCGAGGCGGCTGAGTTACGAGGGATAGCGCACTTGATAACAACCAACGCGACAAACAAGCCAACCGAGAGCACGGTTGCATCATCTGCCGTCATCCTGCGCGATGTTACTGTCGGGTACGACGCTGCACCTGTGCTGGAGCACTCCAACCTGGAAATTGGCTGGGGCTTGATGGTTGGGGTGATAGGGCCTAACGGCGCCGGCAAGTCCACCCTGATCAAAACCATCCTCGGCACGCTACGTCCTATGGATGGCAGCGTACGGGTGGGGGGCTATGTCTCGCAGACCAGGGCCGCACGAGACACCATTGGTTACGTACCTCAGCGCGAAGCGGTGAACTGGGACTTCCCTGTTACCGTGGAAGACGTGGTGATGATGGGGCGCACTGCGCGGCTTGGCTGGCTGCGCTTCCCCGGCGCTGCCGACAAAACGATAGTAGCTCAGGCAATCCAACGTGTGGGCATGACCGCATTTGCTCACCGCCAGATCAGCCAGCTATCGGGAGGCCAACAGCAGCGAGTGTTTCTCGCCCGTGCTCTTGCCCAGGGCGGCAGACTGCTCTTGCTTGACGAGCCGCTCAACGGGGTGGACGCCGGCACACAGGAGACCATAGGCGAACTGTTGAAGCGTGTGCGCGGTGATGGAGGAACGATCGTCATGGCGACACACGACATAGAGCTGGCCGCAGCATGGTGCGACAGGCTGGTGATGGTCAACCAGGGCATCATCGCCTACGGCACCCCGGCGGAAGCCCTGCGTCCTGACGTGCTGAGGCGCACCTATGGCGGCCAGGTGCTGGTAGTGCCCACTGTGGGGAACGGCGAACCCAGCACTATCGTGCCCGATGCACACGGTCACCCCGGCGGCCAACCCCCTCCGGGAACGATCGGTCGCTGAGGGTTTGAGTCGTAGATCGTAAGTCGCTGATCGTAAGTCAGTAAGGCTGACGACGCATGACTTACGATCAGCGACTTACGATCTACGACTCGTGAGGGTAAAAGACTTGGATATCTTCCAGTGGATAACGGATCCCCTACAATATGCGTTCATGCAGAGAGCTCTGGTCGAGGTGCTCGTCATGGGTGGAGCTTGCGGTCTCATAGGTACTTACGTGGTGCTGCGCGGCATGGCGTTTATAGGTGATGCCCTCTCTCACGCGATCTTTCCGGGCGTGGTCGTAGCCTTTCTGCTCCACATCTCCTTTTTCATTGGCGCGCTCGCCTTCGGCCTGATCACGGCTGTATCAATAGGCGGGTTGTCTCGCAACAGGCGCGTATCAGAGGATACGGCCATAGGCGTGCTCTTTGCTGGCATGTTCGCGCTGGGCATCGTCCTCATCAGCACAGTCAAGGGCTACACCGCCAATCTGGCCTCGTTCCTCTTCGGCAATGTGCTCGGCGTTAGCAACGAAGACTTGATCGCCAGCGCCGCAATTAGCCTGCTTGTACTTCTTGTACTGATCTTGTTTCACAAAGAACTGGTCCTGGTTGCCTTCGACAGCGATATGGCGGAGGCTGTGGGCTTGCCTGTCTGGCTGGTGAATCTCGGGTTGCTTCTACTGATGGCGCTCACTATTGTGGTCTCGCTGAGCGCGGTGGGTAATATACTCGTGGTGGCTATGCTGGTGACGCCCGCTGCCGCAGCCCGCCTGTGGACGGATCGCCTACGTATCATGATGGTTTTGAGCGCATTGTTTGGGGCGATAGCCGGGGTCGCGGGCCTGTTGATGAGCTATTACACGGACTGGGCAGCAGGTGGCACAATCGTGCTCATAGTTACGGCCTGGTTCGGGATATCGCTCGTGGTTGCTCCCAGGCATGGGCTGGTAAGCCGAGTCGTAGATCGTAAGTCACAAGTCATGCCGAGCCGCAACGCATGACTTATGATCAGCGACTTGCGACTTATGACTCAGAAAGAAGGGGTTATGCCCAACGTAGAACAAATCATGCAGCGATTGAATAAAGAAGGCTGCCGCCTTACGGCGCCCCGCCGCATGGTTGTGGACGAAATAGTGCACCGCTCGCTGCCCTTCACTTCAGCCGAACTGCTGCAAACTGTGCAACGGGATGCGCCGGGCATCGGACGTGCAACCGTGTTCCGTACTCTCGAGCTTCTTTGCCGCATCGGCATTGTGCAGCGGATACACGAAGACGCGCAGGGCGGGCGCTGCCATACCTACCTGGCTTGCGGCGACCACCACCACCACCATCTCATCTGCAAGGGTTGTGGTACCGTGCTTGACTTCGAGGAAGACAAGGCGCTGGATGCCTTACTCCGCGAAGTAGAAAAGCGCACAGCGTTCCGCATCGAAGATCATCGTCTGGAATTAGTTGGTCTGTGCCCCAAATGCCAGGACGAGTCGTAGATCGTAAGTCGTAGATCGTAAGTCAGGACGACGCCGCATGACGCATGACCTACGATCAGCGACTTACGATCTACGACTCGATTCGCAACTCCGTACAGAGGGCTGAACACTTGATTAGGACAAACCATTCTCGTTTACGGCAGCATATCGCGCTTCTGGCCCTGGTGTGCATGGTTATACTAACCGCATGCGATTCGGGTGCTGCGCCCACCATCACCGGGGATACAACGCCCGACCCGAGCGGGAGCAAGCTGTCCGTCGTGGTGACGACCACACAAATACGCTCTATGGCGCAGTCAGTGGCGGGCGATCTGGCCGATGTGCGCTCAATATTGACGCCCGGCGCCGATCCTCATGAATTCGAGCCCAAACCCAGCGATGTGCAGGCCATTAGCAAAAGCGCGCTCATATTGAAGAACGGCGTAGGCCTTGACGACTGGGTAGACAAGATACTCACCAATGCAGGCGGTCAGCGACCCCTGATCACTGTGAGCACGGGCGTGCCAATACACGCAGGCGATCAACACGAACCGGCAGGCGATCCGCATATCTGGTTCTCGGTAAGCAACGCCATGACTATGACACGCAATATTCGCGATGCTCTCATCCAGGTGGACCCCTCACACGCCGCCCAGTACAAGTCCAACACCGACACATACCTCGCCAAATTGACCGATCTCGACAAGTACATCATGGATCAGATTGGCACGATCCCACCGGATCAACGCAAGATGGTCACCAACCACGATGGGTTCGGTTACTTCATAGAGCGCTATGGACTTACCTTCGCCGGCTCGATCATCCCGTCGATGTCAACCGACGCCGAGCCCTCGGCTCAGGACATCGCCGATCTGATTAACAAGATCAAAGCAGAGCACGTCAAAACGATCTTCCTGGAAAGCTCGATCAACCCTCAGCTGGCCCGGACTATCGGGGGCGACGCAGGCGTCAAGGTCGTTAACACGCTCTACGGTGACACGCTTGGCGACAAAGGCACGCCCGGCGAAACCTACGAGGGCATGATGCGCTTCAACACTGACACGATAGTAGCGGCGCTGAAGTAGCCTGCATTGCACGCACGCCTGTCGCCTGATCCGGTGCAAAGGATGTCCAACATGACTGCCACATCCCCTTGACAAAAACGAACATTTGTGCTATTATAGTGGGGCGTTATGACAGCCGTTCCAGCACTAATCGGCACCCAAACTATTCCCACTTTCACCGGTATAAGGAGCAAAACAGCAATGGCTAATCACCCCATAGTTCACATCGAGATACCCACGATCGTATCCAAAGATTCTGCCGAATTCTACTCCAAGACCTTCGATTGGAAACTTGAGCATGCCCCGGAGTTTGATTACTGGATGTTCTCAGCCGAGGGCGGCCCCGGCGGCGGCTTTATCGGAGTCGGCAGCGAGGCCGATGCTCATATCAACGAGCCGGTTGTCTACATTGGCACCGATGACATTGACGCTTCCCTTGCGGCGGTCGAGGCTAACGGCGGCAAGACGGTGATGGCCAAGACCGAAATCCCCGGCACAGGCTGGTTTGCCTATTTCACCGACCCGGCCGGGAACAGGATGGCTCTCTACACCACCAGGTAAGATGCCGGACAATTGAAGATGAAATGCAAAGCCCCAGCAATAGAATGCTGGGGCCGTTTTGTGGCCGGTGGGGGATCACAGAGAATAAGGGAAGCACTGTATTGACAGGGGAATATGCTTCTGCTCGGATAGCTGAACAGTGCGACTCTGTAGATATTAATTCTAGGGCTATGTCCCTTTACCTCTTCGCATGCATTTGTCGCTGCTTTCCTGCTAAGCACTCCATTACACGCTGAGGCTCTTTACCTCGATAATACTCTGCACCCGGCCAATGCTCGCATAGCGCTGGCAAAATCGAAGGACAGCCACGTGCACATTTTTGGACTGAACTGGGATGACACAAGCGGCACGAACAATGGCCATTTCGCTCCTTTTGATTGGCAGCAGAACTAACCTGGCGCACCGGATAGACAACAGATAGTGTACAAAACGGAAGGACTAAGGCATGAGTGACGTGCCAACAGCAGACTCTGTCCATCAATCCCGCGAACGCTACCTGATCCTGGCGCTCCTGCTCGCTCTCACGGTGGCTGCCTGGGGCTTCCTGCTTTGGGCTCCTGTCTCGCTCTCAATGCAAAATGCTGGGACCGCAGGGTTGACCATGGGTCTCAGCGGCACGTTGTTCCTTGTGATCTGGGTGGTCATGATGGTAGCAATGATGTTCCCATCAGCCGCGCCAATGATACTGATGTTCTCCAAGATTTATGCCGGTAAGAGACAACAGGAACAGTCTTTCGTACCGACATGGATCTTCGTAAGCGCCTATCTTCTCATCTGGACCTTATTCGGCGTAGTAGCGTATATCGTAGCGTTGGGCGTGGAAGCGCTGGCGCAAAACTGGCCGTGGCTAGCCGACAACGCAGGCCGTATCGGTGGAGCGCTCCTCATAGTGGGCGGCCTCTACCAGCTTTCGCCGCTCAAAGATGTGTGCCTGGCTAAATGCCGCACTCCCTTGGGCTTCATTCTGGGTAACTGGCGCTCCGGTTACCGGGGTTCTTTCCTCATGGGCCTCAAACACGGAGGATATTGCCTTGGCTGCTGCTGGCTGCTCTTCGCAATACTTTTCCCTCTCGGCATTATGAACGTGGCAGCCATGGCTGTTCTCGCGCTGCTCATATATGCCGAAAAGACCTTGCCTGCGGGCCGACGGATTGCTCAACTGGCCGCTATTGCCCTGGTGGCTTACGGGGTTTTAGTTGTTGTAGCGCCGGAGACACTGCCTACTATGTCTGCTCCGATGCCTATGTCCGTCATATCCACCCCCATGCCCGACGTCCCGACCGCTATGCCAATGAAATAGGGTACGACAAAGATCGTCGCTATCACAGGACGTCAGGACTTCGACATTCATTATTCGCGTCACACTTGAAGGGATCTAATAGGCTGAGCCTCCGATGTCGGGGCTCAGCCTGTAATAGTACGCCCGGAGGGACTCGAACCCCCAACCAACTGGTTCGAAGCCAGCTACTCTATCCATTGAGCTACGGACGCGCAAGCGCTATCTTTCGAGAATTGCTTCATGCATATTATACCACATTCGACTTGGCTCAAGTTGCCGTATTTCATCGGCATCATACATCTCAGAGCACTGCGCTCTCCGAAGTGAAAATGCCTGTGAAATTGGCTGGAAAACCTATTGACAGGCGGTTGGAACAGATGTATAGTTAGGACACTGAAGGTTGAAGGACGCAAGTCTAGGAAACCGGAAGTATGAACCCCCAGATGATCCGTCAGGACTGTCTGGGGTTTCTTTTATGTGGGTGACTTGGCAGGGGCTGGTGGGCTTATGCACATGCCTCTGTTCACTTTTGCTCTTTCGTATCCGTTTTGTACCCGGAAAACAGGGGGTGTACGTTGCGACTCTCAGGTGGTCGTGGACGCCGGCCCGGGCGCGCTGCCTGGGTGCTGCTCTTGCTGGCGCTACCGTTCTTGCGGGGCGTGGGCAACTCGTTTGGAATTCCTCTCCTGCAGGCTCGGCCTGAGCCTGGGCGGGCTTACTTTGAGGCCACCGGGCAGTATCTGGATGGCGAGTTTCTGAATTACTGGCAGGCGCACGGTGGGCTGCCCGTATTTGGCTATCCGCTTACGCCTGCCTTTCGCGAGAACGGCTACCTCGTCCAGTATCTCGAGCGCAGCAGGTTTGAGTTGCACCCGGAAAACGCGGGTTCCCCCTATGAGGTGCTGCTGGGGCAGTTGGGCAAAGAGTGGCTGAAAAGCGAAGGCATAATAATTCCGAAGCCGGACACTGGGCCTGCCGCTAACGGCGAGGTACTCTTTCCTGAGACCGGCTATAAGGTGGGTGGGGCATTCCTGGCCTACTGGCAGGCCAACGGAGGTCTGGCCCAGTTCGGATATCCCCTCAGCCCCCAAATGCAGAAGGCTGGCGGCAATAGTGGCCTCGTCGTGCAGTATTTCGAGCGAGCGCGCTTCGAGTACCACCCCGAAAACGCCGGCAGCGAGTACCAGGTGCTGCTTACCTTGCTGGGCGTCGAGCGCGCAAGCAAGCTCGACCCACTCTTGCGAGCGCCTTGGACTGAGAACGCGCCGGGCGCGCACCTGCGCTTGGATCGGCACTACACGCAAGTGGCTACCCTTGACCCGGTGGTCGTCCTAAGCGATGTGAGCGGCGAAATACGCGTGCTGGGAGGCGACAATCGCGTTTACGCGACATATCCGATAATGGCGGGTACGCCCGTAACGCTTACCACGGCGGGGATGTGGGGCGAGCAAAGCATTGTGTTGTTGGTGAATGGGTCGCCTGTAGACGCCCTGTGGGGAGCCTACAAGGTGACCGCGCCGGAATGGGGTGTGCATTCGGGCGACGCGACGTGGGACGACCTCTACAGCAAGGTGGATGGGTTCCTCAAGCAGGATCAGGTGGACTACCTTGCGCCCGATAACGTCACGCCCGTGCACGGCTATCGCTCTCCTGATAACATAGCGATCTGGCTGCGCGACTACGTCTACCAGTCGAAGGGCTTCAAGTATTTCGAGCCGGATATGACGAGCACGCTCGATTACTTTCGTTCCACTCAGCGCACCGATGGCAGCCTCGACGACTACCTTTACCATACAGGGGCAACGCTTGTGTACACCGACCAGATAGAGGTGGAAGCCGACAGGGAGTATCTTTTTGTCGAAGGTGTATGGACGGTCTGGGAGGCTACAGGGAACGATGCCTGGCTCTGGGCGAATGTAGGCACGATGGAGCGCGCCCTGTCCTCTCTGTGGGACGACCCGCGCCGGTGGTCGCCCGAATACGGCCTTATTAAGCGCGCCTTTACTATCGACACCTGGGACTTCGAGCAGGGCAGCACGGAGAAGGACGTGCGCCGCAATATTGACGACAAGACCGAGTGGAGCATCATGCACGGTGATAACACGGGAGCCTACCATGCTGCCCTTACGCTGGCGGCGATCGAGCGCTACCTGGGGCGCGTAGGCGTCGCCACGTCATGGGAGGAGCGAGCGGCTGCACTGCGTGAGAAATTGAACAAACTTGCGTGGAACGGCAACTTCTACACGCATCAGGTTCATCTCACGCCCGTTGCACCTACCGGTGTGGACGAAAGCCAACAGTTGAGCCTGTCGAATGCCTATGCTCTGAACAGGGGCACCCTGTCCCATGAGCAGGCGGTGGCGCTGCTGAATACATACCAGGCGAGGATGGTGCAGAACCAGGGAAGTATATTCGCCGAGTGGTACAGCATTGACGCGCCTTTCAAGTACGGTTTCAGCACGCCGGGCGAATACGTCAACGGCGGGATCATGCCCCTGGTGGGGGGCGAGCTGGCGCGTGGGGCGTTCGATAACGGCTTTGAGAGCTATGGGGTGGATATCCTTAGACGTTATTACGCGATGATCGAGCGTGATGGTGGGTCGTACTTGTGGTATCACACCGACGGGCGGCCTGGTATATCGTCAGACGCGACGCTGAGCACAGACGGTTGGGGCTCGTCCGAGATGCTGAGCGCGATGACTGAAGGGCTAGCTGGGGTGATCGACAGTGGCAAGCTGTACCAGAATGTGAACTTGTCCCCTCGGTGGGCGGCAACAGACCGCGCTGAGGTGGGTGTCGCCTTGCAGTATCCTGCATCTGGCGCTTACGTGGCCTATCTCGTGGCTTTCAACCCTGACAACAGCATTTCCCTCAAGTGGGGCGGGCGCTACACCCAGGCCGTACACTTGCACTTGCTGCTGCCCTCAGGCTTCACTCCGCAACAGGTGAAGGCGAACGATACACAGGTTGCGTTCAGCGTGAGCACTGTACAGGGCAGTAATTATCTCGATGCGATATTGGGCGCTGCGGGCCAATTGGTGGTCAGATAGTCGCTTTGCTATTGACGCCGCCTGTAAGCGATGCTACAATCGTGCAACGTCGGTATTTTGCTCTGCGTCAGATTGTCAGCTTTCTTCATGAGGCGCAGTAGTATTTTGTTACAGACAAGAAGGAGCGATATATAACCATGAATACTACCGGACAACACATTCTGGGACGCGTCGTGGGTGTCACCTCGGCATTATTCCTACTATACTTGTTAGCTATAGCTTTATCGAGTTCCGGTGCAGCCACGGCTGCTTTGCCTGCGTCGGTTCCCACTCGGGCAAACTCACAGCAACAATTGTCGATGGAAGGGGCGCCCACCCCCACCCCCACGGCCACACCAATGGACACTGATACTCCCACACCCACAGACACTGATACACCTACGGTGATACCAACCGACACACCGTCTTCCACACCTGGAGCATGCACGATCTCGTTCGAGGACGTGCCGCTGGGCAGCACTTTCTACCCGTATATACAGTGCATGGCATGCCAGGGCATCATCAACGGTTACCCATGCGGCGGACCAGGCGAACCTTGCAACGGCAACAACGACCCCTACTTCCGTCCCGGCAACAACGTCACACGCGGTCAATTCGCCAAGATCACAGCCAACGCTGCCGGCTTCAACGAGACACCGGGTGCACAGCAATACGAGGATGTCGCCCCAGGCTCTACCTTCTACGACTTCATCTGGCGTCTGTCAGACCGAGGGTTTATCAATGGGTATCCATGTGGAGGGGCCGGAGAGCCGTGTGGACCCAATAATCTGCCTTACTTCAGACCAAACGCGAATATCACGCGGGGGCAGATAGCCAAGATAGACGCCAATGCTGCGGGGTACTCTGAAACACCCGGCGCACAACAGTATGAGGACGTACTACCGGGCTCGACCTTCTACGACTTCATCTGGAGACTGTCTGACCGAGGGCTGGTGAACGGATATCCATGTGGCGGAGCGGGTGAGCCATGTGGACCTAACAACCTGCCTTACTTCCGTCCGGGAGCAAACGCCAGCAGAGGACAGGCGAGCAAGATCGTGTCTAGCACCTTCTTCCCCAACTGTCAATTCTCTCTCAGATAGCTTGCAACACATTAATCAAAGGAGGGCGAGCCGGTGTGATGCCAGCTCGCCCTCCTTTTGTGTCCGACACAGCTACTCGCCGTTCCCATCATACTCAGGTTGTCCCTGTAGGCGTGGGGCGCGTATAATGGGATAATCAGGTACATTTCGGCTTACCTAGATGAGGCGGGAGATAGAGAGAAGGATGTTAGAAAAGTTAGACAATAGCGTGCATGCTTCGCCTTCCGGCGATTTGCAAGCAGAGATCGTGCAGGCACTCGATATGGCTGTGCGCGAGCTTGGTTATCCTACGGATGGCCTCGATTTGAACCTGCGCGCCATTCCCTTGCAGGGCGAGTGGGGCTTCGGGTCGGCAGTTGCGTTCCAGTTGCGCAAAGTGGGCGCGCAGGGCAACCCGGCCGAGATTGCGGCCCGGGTGGCGGAAGCTGTGCCGCACCTGCCCCAGATCGGGCGCGTGGAGGCCGTCAACGGCTACGTCAACTTCTACGTTGATAAAGACTGGTACGCCAATCGAGTCATAGGGCAGGTGCTAACGCAACAAGAGAAGTACGGCTCCTGGCCTGCGCGTGGCGAGCGTGTGATGGTGGAGTACGCCAACCTGAACACTCACAAATCAATGCACGTCGGCCATTTGCGCAACGTCGTTTTGGGGCAGGCTATTTATAACATCCTGGGCAGCGCGGGCTTCGACACCGTGGGTGCCACCTATATCGGTGACATAGGCTTGCATGTCATGCGCACCCTCTGGTGCTATCGCAAATTCCACAACGGGCAAGAGCCTGACACCGACCAGGGCGTCTGGCTTGAGCGAGTGTATGTGGAAGCCACCGCGCGGCAAGAGTACCGCACCGATGTTGTGCAGCAGATCGAAGAAGCCGCCAAAGCCGATCCGGCCGTGGCCGCGCACCTGACTGACGTTTTGCAGGCCATATCGGACATGAATCGTGACGATGCAGACATAGCGCTGGGCATAGCACAGAATCTGCTCACCAAAGATGGACCAGAGTGGAAGACCGCCCTGGCGGACAAAGATTACATCGTGCTCAATCTATGGGACGCGCTCGGGCAATTGTTGGTGGGGCGGGCGTCTACACTGGACGCGACCAACAGCTATGGCGGCAGCATCGAGGGCACTAGCGCGCTGTGGGGCGACTTGCGCGCCGAGTACAACCGCCTGGACGCTCACCGCGACTGGTGGGACGAGGTGCCCGCATGGAACGCTGAAATCAAGCAGATGTTTGCCGATTGGGACGCGCACGACCCCGAACTGGTAGCACTGTGGGAAAAGACGCGCAGTTGGAGCATCGACTTCCTGCAAAGAGTCTTTACCGACCTGGGCGTTAGATTTGATGCGTGGTTCTTCGAGAGCGAAGTGGAGGAACCGGGCAAGCAGGTGGTGGACGAACTTATCGCAAGAGGCATCGCTGAGGACCACCGGGCCACCGGAGAGACTGTGATAGTGAGGGTAGACGACAAGCTGCGCGCCGACCCTGAACTGTCGAAGAAGTACGAGAAAGAGTTGTGGAAGATAAACAAGGACGGCACACGCACGCCCAAGGACGCCTGGCGGGTGCTGGTCGTGCTGAGGTCGGACGGCACATCGTTATACGCTACTAAAGACCTCGAACTGGCGCGGCGCAAGTTCAACGACTGGCACGTTGATCGCTCGATCTACGTCATAGATAGTAGGCAATCGCTCTATTTCCAGCAAGTGTTCAGGGTGCTGGAGCTTTGGGGCTTCAGGCAGGCCGACAAAGCCTTCCAACTGGCCTACGAGATGGTGAACACCCCCGAGGGTGCGATATCGTCGCGCAAAGGTGGAGCGCCCCAGTACGAAGACCTGGAGAAAGAAGCACGGGCTCGTGCGCGGGCCATCGTAGACGCCAAGGAAGGAGAGCAGCCCCGCAACCTGACCGAAACGCAGAAAGATGATATTGCCCGGGCGGTGGCTTACGGCGCGCTCAAGATGGGGATGCTCGACAAGGATAACAACAAGGTAATCACCTTTGTCTGGGAGCAGGCGCTCAACCCCGAAAGCCAGTCTGCCACCTACGTGCAGTATTCGCACGCTCGTGCCACTCGGGTACTTGAGAAGGCCCCGGCGGATCTACTCCCGAAGCCCGGTGAGCATTACAACTTCCGCAACCCCAGCCTGCAGGAAATCAATTTGCTTGAGCAGATAGCGAAGCTGCCCGAGGAAGTGGCGCGCGCCGCAGAGATGTATAAGCCCGTGGTGATCGCTACCTACTGCTTCGAGCTAGCGGACGCGTTCAACAACTTCTACCACCACTGCCGAATCCTGAATGCAGAGTCGGAGGAGCTGGTGAGGGCCAGATTGGCGCTGACCGCGGCGGCGAAATATACGTTGGCAAATGCGCTCGGTCTGTTGGGCATTACTGCGCCGGATATGATGTGATTTTGTTACCCTGTTCCACAATGAAGTGGGGACGATGCCAGTAAACATTACCTCTGAATACGGGCGTCTACGAGAGGCGATCATGCACCGTCCGGGTCGTGAGCTGGCGCGCATGACCCCATCCACGCGCGATTATTTTCTCTTCGACGATCTGCTATTCGATGAACACGCACAGCAGGAGCACGACTGGCTGGTTGACATCTTGCAGAATCATCTGGGCGTGAAGATTCACCTGTTCGAGAATCTATTCACCGAGTCGCTGACTTACGCGAGTGAAGAGGAGCGGCAACGACTCATCATGCAGGTGATGCGGCTGGAACAGGACATGCCGCCCGTCGAGCAGCGCGTGGGCCAGCTTGAGGTGATGGTGCGATGGTTCCAGGGGCAGGGCTGGCCACAGTACACGGGCGACCCCGAAGGCGAGCCCCAGGCCGCCGCACCAGGCTCACTTCCGGCGTCCCTTGCCCGGTTACGGTCGCGCAGCCATGCTGCCCCAGCCGCATCCTCCACAGATGCCGCCGGCGCAAATACTTATGTTCACAGGCGCTTGACCCGCTGGTGCGATGAAGGCAAATTCGACTTGCTGGCCGAGGAGTTGATCGAGGGCATAGATTTGCGCGCCGGTGCCCTATCGCCCATGCAGGGGCTCGATAATGCCACGGGCGCAACTATGGACGGCGAGGACACGGATGCGCTGAGGAACTTCGCCGAGGGGCGCTTGTTCTCACTGACTCCTGTGCCTAACATGATGTTCACGCACGACATCGGCACGATCGTCGACGGTAAGCTGTTGCTGAGCCGCATGGCAGCCTCAGGACGCGCACGTGAGCCGCTGTTGCTTGATTTCGTGCATCGCCATCACCCCTTAATCCAGGGCGTCCCCAGTTGGACGTGGGCTGATGCGCGTGTTAGCGACCCTTCATGGCCTTTCGCTGCCTCTCCTCTGCTTCACCTGGAGGGCGGCAACGTCGTGCAAATACGTGATGATCTGGTAGTGCTGGGCGTGAATGGGCGCACGAGCATGGAGTCGGTACAAAGGGTAGCTGATAGCTGGCGCGAGTACGCCATTGCACAAGACCGGAAGATCACACTCTATATTTTGCGCCTGCCTGCAGGGTTTAATCATCTCGACAGCGTGATGGGGTTGATCGGTCCGACAGAGTGCGTCGTTTATCCTCCTGTGTTCGAGGCCTATGGGCCGGCGTCGGTGGACGTTGTGCGTGTCGAGCTGAGCTCCTTCCCTATGCAGCCTGAGCGTTCCGCTGATTTTTTTGCGAGCCTGCGCAAGGATGGGGTCGAGCTACAGCCTGTGCCCTGCGGCGGGCAAGATGCCATGGACCAGCAGCGCGAGCAATGGTTCAGCGCGGCGAATCTGCTGCCTGTGGGGCCTGGAAAAGTGATCATCTACCGATCGTCCGAGCACACCATCGCCGAGCTGGCGGAGCGCGGATACCGTGTGGTCGATGTGAATGATGTGCGCACGGGTGCGGCCTCGGTGAGTTTGGACGACGACGAGAAGTGGGTACTGAAGGTGAAAGGATCAGAGTTGTCACGTGGGCACGGCGGCCCCCGCTCGCTGGTTCTGCCCTTGTTGCGGGATAAAGTAGAGCATGAAACTGCCCAACCATGAACGGGCTGTCGTAGATGTCGATAAGCTTACCAATTACAATCTAAATAGTGAGCATCCCCGTGGAAAGCATAAAGCAAAGGTGTTCGCTGCGGCTTTGGAATTGACGCAGGAGGATGCGTCAGAGATGCAATCGGCTTTGCTGGCTGCGTCAAATTCATACGAGGCAACGGCCACAGAATGGGATGAATACGGACAGCGATACGTGCTGGATTTTGCAATGTCGACACCGGCAGGTTCAGCGATGGTGCGGAGCGCCTGGATCATACTTACAGCGGAGGACTTCCCACGATTCGTAACCTGTTATATCCTATAGAGAGGGATGAATACTATGAAAGATGATATGCATTTGCTAGATGTTGTAGCCCTAACAGAAGATATACCCAGCAAAGGATTGCGCCGTGGGCAGGTAGGCACAATCGTTGAGATACTTGAGCCCGGCGTCTTCGAGGTAGAGTTCAGCGATGACGAGGGTCGTGCCTATGCAATGCTAACTTTGCGTGCAGAACAACTGATACCGCTACTATATCAACCCACAGAAGTAGCCTGATGGCAAAACATAATCGGCAAACTGGAAGAGGGCCGACTCAGACTTGCTTTGCCCTAGGTAATACAACGTGTGATAGACTCGTTCGATGTCCAGGGCAGATCTGCTGATGATGTGCTTCACAAATACCCGTTGCAGATTCACTCTGAGCGTCTTCTAACAACATGCTGAATGTAACCTCTGAAATAGGCACACTGAAGCGGGTGGTGGTGCACACGCCCGGCCAGGAAATACGGCGCATGACGCCTGCCCTACGCCATGAACTGCTGTTCGATGATATCCTCTATCTCGACCTGGCTCGGCACGAGCACGAGGCGTTCAAGCGCATATTGTCCCTCGTCGTGCCGCCGGAGGACATACTGGACTCGGCGGAAATGTTGCGTGACGTGCTGGAGAACGAAGACGAGCGCCATGCGCTGGTCAAGAGCGTGTCCATGTTGCAGGGCGCTACTGCTACTGAACAAGATACGCTATGGGACCGGTTACGCGACGAAGATCCGCTTACGCTCGCACACTGGCTCATAGCGGGTAAACCGGACCCCGATAGGCGCACCCACCTTACCTCGTTCCTGTCGGGCATGCCGTACAGCTTGACTCCCATACCAAACCTGATGTTCATGCGCGACCCATGCGCTGTAGTCAATAACGGCCTGGTGGTGGGGCACATGAAGTACCCTGCTCGCCAGCGCGAATCGCTCTTGATGCGCCACGTATACAGCGCACACTCTAAAATCGTGGACGGCGATGGTACCCCCCCTCCTTTGTGGTTTGACAAGCTTTCGCTCGACAGCCTGTCGAATATACAGCCGGAGAACGCGGAGGCGACAATCGAAGGGGGCGACATACTGGTGATTCGGCCCGACCTCTTGCTCGTAGGGGTCTCCGAGCGCACAAGCCCCCAGGCGGTGGACGAACTGGCGAAAGGGCTTGCCAGGCAGGGCAGCCCCGTGCGGACTATCTACGCCGTAATCATGCCTCGTCAGCGCTCCACCATGCACCTCGATACGATCTTTACTATGCTGTCGCACGATGACCTGCTGGTATATCCTCCCCTCATAATGCCTGGTGGTGGGGAGCAGGTGGGCCTCGTGCGGATCACCATTAAGCCTGACGGCACCACCCACCTGGCGGCTGTGCGCAAATCGCTGGTGGCGTGCCTCGAAGAGGAGTTGGAAAGGCCGCTCAACCCGATCTTTTGCGGCGGGAACAGCAGGCTGTACCAGGAGCGCGAGCAGTGGACCGATGGCGCCAACGCCTTTTGCTTGCGCCCCGGCCTGATAGTGGGTTATGAGCGCAATGAGCAGACCTACAAGGCGCTTGAAGAGGCGGGCTACAGAATAATCCAGGAAGGGGACGTGGTGCGCTGGCAGGTTGAGCTTGACAGCGAGCGCACATGGATTATGAACGCCCCCATCGTGGAGGATATCCGGTCGCACCCCGAGCGCAAATACGCCATAAAGATCAGTGGTCTCGAACTGTCACGGGCCAGGGGTGGAGCGCGGTGTATGACTATGCCCCTTGTGCGCGAGGATGTGTCCTGGTAGGCGGGAGGTAGTTTGGTGTCAGGTCCGTTTTCGGTGTTCCGGCGGCTTATACGCGCCACGCAATTGAACTCTATGGCTACCCGGATCTTCTCTACAGATCCGCCCCCCGCCGACGCCCGCATTGCCTACGGGGATGACCCGGAGCAATTCGGAGATTTACGACTGCCTGAGGGCGAGGGGCCACATCCTGTGGTGGTGGTCATTCACGGTGGTTTCTGGCGGGCCAGGTATACCCTGGAGCACATCGGGCACCTGTGCGCTGCTCTGACCGAGCAAGGGGTCGCCACCTGGAGCCTGGAGTACAGGCGTGTAGGCACCGAGGGAGGAGCCTGGCCCAATACGATGCTGGATGTTGGGCTGGGTACTGATTTCCTGCGCGAGCTAGAGGATGAGTACAATCTGGACCTGGGCAGGGTGGTTGTGGTCGGGCACTCGGCCGGGGGGCAGTTGGCGGCCTGGGTAGCAGGGAGGCATCGAATACCGGAAGGTGACGAGCTTTATATGCCCTCGCCTTTGCCGCTGGCGGGGTGTGTGCCGCTGGCGGGCGTGGTGGACTTGAAGATGTGCTGGAGTATGCGCCTGGGCGATGGCATAGTTGAAGATTTGATGGGAGGCTCTCCAGCCAGCGAGCCTGACAAGTACGCCGTCGCTTCGCCCGCCGAGCTATTGCCGCTAGGCGTGAAACAGGTGTTGATACATGGCACCGCCGATCCTAATGTGCCCTCTAAGATCAGCAAGGCGTACGTAGAGCGCGCTCAGGCGCTGGGCGATGATGCGACGCTTGTCACGCTGAAGGGCGCCGGCCATTTCGAGGTGATAGACCCACAGTCGAATGAGTGGCCGCTTGTCCAGAAGACGGTGCTAGGACTGGCTTTCGGAGACTGAGCCGCAAGACTCGCCCACAGTTGGTACTATTTGGGATTGTTCAGCTTCCTGATGGCCTCTCTTGCCAGGTCGTGGAAGTTGGTGGGGCCGGGTGCTTGCTCCAGGGTTAGCACCTTCCTGTATAGCTTCAACGCACCCTGCGTGTCTCCCTTTGCTTCGTAGGCTGTCGCCAGTATAAAAGTGGCGAAGTCCTTCTCGGGTTGCAGGTCGACCATAGCTTGGTACTGCTCTATGGCCTTATCGTAGTCCTTGCGGTCCATCCAGACCGACCCCAGGTTGAGATGCGCCTCATAGGAGTCGGGCTTGACTTCCAGCAGCCTGCCCATTACCTTCTCAGCCTGATCCATCTGGTTGCTAATTATCATCGACGTGCCGAGCGCGAGAAGAATCTCGGGGTCGTCGGGCCGCCACATCAGTAGCTCCCTTGCGTAGTCCTGTGTTGCTCCCCACTGCTGTTCCCTCAGGGCAGATTGCATTGCTACTTTCTCTTTCTCTATATCCTCATCGCTCGGGGCTGCGAATGTCTTCTTGAAGCGTGCGACAATTTTGCTCTGAACTATCGTGTGGGCGTCTACCTCCAACTCGATATACGACCTGTTGCCTTTATCCCAGTTCGTGTCATATCGAATAAGCGCACTCTGGCCGTCGGGCATACCGAAGGTCGATGCCTCTATACTTATGTGGGTGGTCTGGTTGCTTTCAGGATCGTGTTCCTCGCGAGAGTTAAAGCTGACACCGGCATCTTTGCCATACTTTACTGACAGTGTATGAATGTGCGGATCGGGCTCGTCATCTTTGGGCTCTGCCATGTCTGACGCGTCCGGCACAAGGCCCGGCTTAAGCAGGGCAGCATATTCCATTACTGCATTGAAAACACTCTCGCCGCTGGAGTCGGTAAGGACATAGGGTTGGGTCCTGACTATCCTGGGTGGCATCTTTGGCTCCTCAGAGAACATGGCTGGTGAGCATATCACGCAGGGTTTCGCGGAATGCGTCCACCGTTTGCTCGAGATCTATGTCCGTGTGTGCAGTTGACATAATACCCGATTTGCCCGACATCAAATCTACGCCGCGCTGCATCATGCCTGCCTGTAAGGCGGCTTTGACAGCGGGCTTGTTCGATTCGCGTAGGCTGGCGGGGTCAGTGCTCGACATATTGAGGGTACCGTCGGGGTTGGCCTTTGCGCCACGGCCCAGGATTACGTGCCATAACGGGCCGTCGCCATATACGCAACTGCCCTCAATGCCGAGTCCCGCTATCGCCTCGTTGAGAGCAATGGTCAGCTTGCGTCCCATACGCTCGACGTACTTCTGCGGCTCGCCGGTCGCGGCTTCTTTGAGCATGGCGACACCTGCGGCAGCGCTGAGAGGGTTGGCGTTGAAAGTGCCGGGGTGATTGATGCGGTGGTAGCGGTTCCAGTTCGAGTCGCCCGGGCGGAACTCGAGCGCGTTCATTACGTCGGCGCGACCGACCACAGCGCCACCCGGCAGGCCCCCCGCCACGATCTTGGCCAATGTGGTCATATCGGGCGTCACGCCTGTTTGCGCCTGCACTCCGCCCGGCGAGTAGCGAAAGCAGGTAACTATCTCGTCGAAGATCACGAGCGCCTTGTGCTTGTGCGCGATCTCCCTCAGCCCCGACAGGAAGTTTTCGGGTAGGGGGATGGTGCCATAGCCTGCACCTGTTGGCTCGATGATCACGCAGGCTATCTCATTCTGGTGCTGTTCGAAGAGGCGGCTCACTGCGTTGAGGTCGGTGGGCGCGACGATCACGTTTTCAAGGAGCGCACCCGATACGCCCACGGAAGATGGCACGTCGAAGGGGGCCTGGAAACCTGCGGTCATCGCGTCGTACCAGCCGTGAAAGTGGCCCTGGAACTTGAGGAACTTCGGCCGCTCTGTGCAGGCGCGGGCCAGGCGAACGGCCAGCATTACGGCCTCGGTGCCCGATGCTGTGAAGCTGACGCGCTCAGCGGAAGGCACCAACCTCTGGATGATCTCTGCCCATTCAACCTCAAGGGGATGGCCGCCGCCGAAATGAGTGCCGAGCGCCATTTGCCTGTCCACCGCTTCAACTATAGGGGGGTAACCGTGTCCCAGCAGGAGCGCGCCATGCCCCATCCAGTAGTCGATGTATTCCTTGCCGTCCACGTCCCACTTGTGCGAGCCCCTGGCGCGGTTGAAGTACACAGGCTCGAAGTTGCCGAAATAGCGATTGTCGTGAGTTACGCCGCTGGGAAAGACCTTCAGAGCGCGCTCGAACAGGTCGTGCGAGAGGGGGTTAGTGCTCATATGTGCTCCTGCGGAGCCGCTGTTAGCTCGTTCTCGACATTGCCTGTGTTGCGGGTGAGAGCAACTGGTTCCAGTAGCAGGATGTGTGCTTCTTCTTCAGCGACCGGTTTGTGTTCCACGCCCCTGGGGACGATAAAGAACTCGCCCTCCTGCAAAACTACGTCGCGGTCGCGCAACTTGATAGTGAGTGTGCCATGCAGCACCAGGAAAAGCTCATCTTCGTCAGCGTGACGGTGCCAGGTGAACTCGCCCTGTACCTTTACCAGCTTGACATGTTGCCCGTTCAATTCGCCCACGATCTTGGGCGTCCAATGTTCGGTGAACAGAGACAGCTTCTGCCGGAGATTCACTTTGTCCATAGCTTATGTCTCCACCCTTTGTGTATATGACGTGAAAGTGATACCAACGCCTCCGCCACGCCTCGAGGGTCCACGAGCATCTGGAAGTGGTAGCCCGGTAGTTCGGCGTAAGGCCAGCCGTTCTTGTGCGCGGTTCTGGATGCCTCCTCGTAAGTAGCAGAGCTTGCGAAGCGCAAATAGGCACACGGAGCATCGGGCCAGTGTCGGGGCACGGGGATAGGCTCCTTATACACTTTGAGGGGCACAGGTTGGAGCTCGCTCTCGAATCTGCCGCGTGCTTCATCGTCGGGTATGGCAGTTTTCAGCACTTCGTCTGCCCAGAAGGGCGTCGGAATGTAGCCTTTCTTCGCTCTATGTCTGAAGAGTTTGGCGTCCTTCGGGGCAAGCCGGTCGAGCCTTGATGCGTTGTCTCGGGGCAGGTCGGCGTCTACGAATATATAGCAGTTGAGCTTGGGCAGAGCCGCGCCCGCATAGGGAAGGAGCGCACCCGCGCCACTATGCCCTACCAGTATGGCGGCCTCTCTACCGACCTGTGTTTGGTAGGAGCTTAAGATGGCGTTCTTGTGCTGGTCGATGTAACTCAGTGGGCTGTGGGGGTCGTTGGTGAGGTGGGGAACTGTCACAGTATGCCCCGCACGCCGCAGTTCATGGGCGACGGGCTCCCACGTATAAGGACCAACTAAAGGGCTGTGGACAAGGACGAACGTGGACATATCGGCTTCTTACTGGAGAGTTTATCTCCGGGGTGGTTGCAAACTACCGGTTAGTATAGCACGAGTCCGCACGTCTGTTGAAGCCCGAATCATAAGGGCGGGTGTGAAACCCGCCCCTGCTTGCATCTTACTTGTTTGGATTTTGGTCTACCGCTTTATGAGGCCCAGCAACCCTCGCAGGACGAGGAGTGTGACAGCGCCTGCGATACCGAAGAGGGCATAGCCGCGCCATGTCGGCGGTGCTACTGTTACTTCGCCCGTGGGTGGGACGTAGCTTCTCATGCGCCACCAGAGCCGCATAAGCTCCTGGAAGGCGCGGAGCACCACCTTCACACTGGCACCCGACTGCTCACCTTCAAGGCGGGCGTAGTGGTTCACGCCTATCTGGTGTATAGAGCGGCCCTGTGTGCGGGCCTTTGCGAGTATTTCGGTGTTGATGAGCGCGCCCGGTGACTCCAGATCGATATCTTTCAGCACATCGGCGTGCATGATCTTGAATGCGCAGTCAATATCGCGCACCTGGATGTCGAACATATAGCGCACAGCCATCCCGAACAGCGCAGCATTAAGCAGCCGGTGTGCAGGGTCGTTGCGCTTGATACGGTAGCCTGCCACGATATCATAGTCCTCTACATAGGGAGTGAGGTTGTGTATGTCGTTGATATCGAACTGGCGATCAGAGTCCATAAACATGATGTAGTCGCCGGTGGCCGCGTTGAAGCCGCTCGTCAGTGCAGCACCATAGCCGCGATTGACAGGGTGATTCACCACCTGCACGTGCGGGTTCTCGATTGCCAGTTTCTGGGCGATTTCGAGGGTGCGGTCTTTCGAGCCGTCGTTTACCACTACGATCTCATAATTGGTAAAAGCAGTAGGCAGCACCTGCGCGGCCTCTTCGACGACCGCCCTGATGTTGGGTTCTTCGTTGTGTGCCGGCAAGACGAGCGAAAGCTTGCCCTTTACCCTGCCGTCGGCGTTCATGACGATGTTGCTCATTTTGGCTCGTTCTAACGTCTGGGCCACTTTGCCTCCATAAGGATCTTGTGTGATGAGTTACGCTTACTGCAATTTCCGTGCTACAGCCAGCTTTGCGATTCTTCGTTGCGTTTATAATATAGTTCCGTTAAGTTTATCGTAAATAGGGAAAGAGAGTCAAGCGCCGAACGGGTGACTGCCGTAATTCTTAATGCTTATTTCTCAAGACGTAACTGTTGTTACGCAGGATAGATACAGGGCTCGCTCTGCTGAACGATCCGGCGAAAGAGTGTCATGTAAGCTTAATAGTTCTGAATACGGTGAGTAATTCCCTGGTCCGGCAGTCTGCTGAGATTCGAGGTTCCTTGCCCTGCTCAAAGCGACAGGGCCAATCTGTGTAGCTGTCTCATACTTATCTGCCCGTCGCGCTCTATCTCCCGCTTACAGCATATCTTCGCTGATAGCGTTCTTGATCCAGTTGATGTTGGATCTGTTGCCTTCCAGCGCGATGCTCACGAGATCTATACACCAGGGCAGCGTCTCGGGGTCGATGTCGTGGGCTTGCATGTAAGCGTAAGCGGCGGCAACCATGCTGGCGGCCTTGCGCGGTGAGATCGACTCTTCGGCCAGACCTTGCCTGCCGTGGCGTGTGCGCACCTCCACAAAGGCAAGCGCCGGTTCCTTTCCATCCAGCGAAGGACACTCTATTATTATGTCAATCTCGCCGGGATGGGCGTGCCAGTTGCGAGCAAGAATAGTGCACCCTTGGCTTGCCAGGTAGCCGGCTGCGCGGTCTTCACCCTTCCGGCCTGTGATGCTGCTGGGTCGGGGCGCTTTATTCGCGTCTTCAGGCGACAACCATCTCCTCCTCACCCCCTTGTTCGCCCGTATCCGGCTGGGCGAATTGCCCCATGAGGGCGGCGCGAATGGGAGCGAAGGATTTGCGGTGGACGGGCGCGACACCGAGCCGCTCGATAGAGGCGCTGTGATAACGCGTGCCGTAGCCCTTGTGTTGCGAGAATCCCCAGCCGGGATTGCATGTGTCCATGTCGCGCATTATTCGGTCTCGGGTCACCTTGGCCACTATGGAGGCTGCAGCGATCGATATACAGGCGGCGTCGCCCCTTATTATCGATTTTTGCGGGAGGCGCATGGCGGGCAATTTGAACGCATCGAGCAGAAGGTGGTCGGGCTTGAGGGGCATGGAGCGCAGGGCGCGAACCCATGCCAGCCTATTGGCAGGGCCTATGCCGATGACATCAATCAAGCCGGACGACACGATGCCCACACCAACCGCCAGAGCAGCTTGGTGTATCAGCACGAGCAGACGCTCGCGAACTTCGGCCGACAGCATCTTGCTGTCACGCAGCTCGGCCAGCCCTACGGCCAGTTCCGATGTGCTGTCCAGAGTGTCGGGGTGGGGTAGGATCACCGCGCCCGCCACCAGGGGTCCCGCCCAGGCTCCACGCCCAGCCTCGTCTACGCCTGCTATGAAGCGATGCCCTCTGTCGTAAAGCTCGCGCTCAAAGTTCCAGGTCGGGAAGATGCGATTAGTGGCCACCTTGTCCATGTAGCTATTTTAGCACAGCAGGAAGGCTTGCATTACGGTTCGTCGCGTCTGTGTCCGCCTCTGTCCGAGCCTACTTCCTCTTGCGGCCCAATACGTTCATTAGCCGCATAACACGGCCCGATTCGATGCGCTTAATGTGGCGCTCCAGGCGTATTATGTGCTTGTTCTTTACGTCAAGCACTTCCGCTATACGCCGCCGGTATTCTTCGTCCTTGACGAGTGTGCCTTCGCGGGTATCGAGGATCGTATGGAACGCAGGCTCGGCGATGTGCTTCGCGTCGATGGCCTTTTGTCCTTCATCGCCGACTGTCGAGTTCTTTCGGAACGGGGTGGCATTCCGGAACAGCTCGTCGATATCGCCGTATTGTTTCCGACCTTCCTGCTTGGCCCACAGCATAATGTTCTCGGTCGTTCCGAGATTGAAAAGGTTGGGGAACCGTGTCTTTAGCTCGGTCCTTTGCTCCCATATATCCTGTATTGCCTGCGGGATGACACCGGACTTCCCCGGCAGCGCCTTTCTGCCGAAATAGAATACACCTGCTGCAACGTTGAGAGCGGCCCCCTCCGTGAAGAGTGCATCATACTTTTTGAGTGGTTGGGCCAGCACCTTATCCAGCAAAGCCCTATAGGCCTGTACTTCCGGGTCGTCGCTATTGCCCAGGTGCCGCAGATAGGTTCCGAGCACCATGTCCAGCGCGAACGACGGCATCTGGTAAGGCGCTACCCCTGTGCGCAGTTTCTCGAACTGGCTGAACGTCTGCTCTAAACCTTGCTCGCTGGCATTGAAATAGTGGTGCGGATACCCGTGGTAGGCGAAGACGAAGTTGCAGTCGCCATACACATAGCCGCCGTTACGCAGTACATCGAAAGTCTCCTGTGCTGCCAGGAAGGGTTGGCGCAGGTGTTCAATAACCGCCAGAGAAAATACGAAGCTAAATGTGCCGGGCCGGAAAGGAAGCGCATGTGCATCGCCAACCACGTCTACGTAAGGAGTTAGGGTCACATCCATACGGATAACGTTGGGCACGTCCAGGCTCATGTTGCCCGCCCCGATTTCCAGTATCAGAGCATCCGGCGGTAGCGATTGTATGACCAGGCGTGGTATCCACGGGCCGTAGTCATCGCGGGCCAGGAGTCGGTGTTGGTATTCGGTGGAGGGGACGGAACCGTCGGGTAATAGCACAGGCACGCCGTCAACTATGGGGTACGTGCGATCACATGCTGCGCAGGTCAGGGTTTTATCGCCTCTCGTAAGGTCGCCTTTACAAACAGGACACACCAGGATGTCGTACAGGTCCATATAACCTCCGCTGGAATCAGAGAAGCCGCAGGCATATTACAGTTCTGCGACTTCTTCTATGCACTTTGGATGGGTGCCACCTCGGCGTGTTAGCTCTCGGTTGTTTCCTCGATAGGCTCCGTATTGTCCATTTCAACCGGAGCAACTGTAACCGGGCGAACAGCGCCTTTGGTCTTAGCTTCGGGGCGATAGCGGCGCTCCTTGATGCGGGCAGCCTTACCCGTAAGCCCACGCAGATAGTAGAGCTGGGCGCGACGCACAACACCGCGCCGAGTGGCCTCGATCTTGTCAATACGGGGAGAGTGCAGGAGGAAGGTACGCTCAACTCCTATACCATGTGCGGCTACGCGGCGCACTGTGAAGTTGGCATCGATACCACCTTTGCGGCGGCGCATGACAACACCCTCGAAGACCTGGATACGTTCGCGGGTTCCCTCGACTACCTTTACGCTCACGCGCACGGTGTCGCCGACGCTGAAATCTGGTGTGGACGTCTTCAACATAGAGGACGTAATAGCATTTATTGCCTGGGTGGGTTTCATTCTTCCAATTCTCCTATGCTCTACACTCTTGGCTGCGTCTCCTTTTAAGACGCGAAGATTATTATACCACAAGATCTACTCTACAGCAACCTCGCCGCGCGCCGAAAGCCACCAGACGATACCGATAATCGTGCTGGCGAAAGCGGCCACCGTGAGCAGAGAAGCGCGGGCTACTGTGTCGGGGTCCGCGCTGGCCGCGTACTGGATAGCGCCTATAACGGGCGCGAACAGAGGAGGTATGCTTGCCATGACGGGACGCAGGTTCTCTATTGGGAAGCTGCGTGGATCGAAGGCCATCACCGATATGGTCATTACAGCCAGTGTAATCATCCGCACGGCAAAAGAAGCCACGAAGTTTGATAGCAGTGTCATAAGCGCGACCGCGAAAAGTGCGGCCACAGCTATCGTAATGCTGCCCAGCACCAGCGTGCTCAGTGTCAGCCAGTCGGGACCGGCGTCGCTCGCGAGGAGCTTGTATCTGAGCACCACCAGCAATGCCGCCAGTACGTAGGTCAATACGCCGACTATCCAGGCCGCAAACATGCCCGCGGCTACGAACGTGGTTTTGCTTATTCGGCGCGCCAGGATGAGATAAGTGTGGGGGTGGTTGGCCCGCGAGAATATACCCGCTGCGGTGAGGGCCGACAGGAGCAAGGTTGCGATGTAGGTGACGCTGAAGAAGCTATCTCTCGATGGGGTGTTCGCGAAAAAGAAGAGATGGAAGAGAACCACGCCCATGACATTGAACCATACCCAGGGGCTGCGCACGAAGTCGCGCAGAAAGAAGAACAACAGCGTTACGAATGTGGAGGCTCCGCGCCACCATGCAGGTATTAGCAAAGGCGCGCGGAACGGATCCGCTGTTGCGCGCCTGAGGTCAGAGATGAATTTAATGGTTGATTGGTTCGTTGCCACTATCTGCTGGTGTCTCCTCTACCGTGTTATGTCCCGCGCCGTTATACGCGCTCCGTTCGCCCAACGGCCCTGTGAGGCGCCCGCCCAGAGTCTCTCCTATCGCAGGGCGCGGGGTGACAGGACCTGTAACTGTGCTCTCTGTGATGGGAGCGAGTGGGCCGGTATTCATCGACAGGGGGCCTGTAGAAAGAGGCCCTGTTTGCGCCTGGGTTATCGGTGACAGGGTCTGCGCGTATATATTCTCGAGGTCTTTGCGCTCGACGTACACCGAAATCACGTCCCAACTGGAATCTACCAGTGCGCGCAAAGCTCTTGCCTTCATGCCCTGTGAGTTTGCGACCTGGTCTCCTGCGGGCAGGCTAAGCACGAGCGGTCCGGAGTTGCTGCCGCCCGTGAGTCTCACCAGTGGATGCAGGCTCTTCAGCTGCTTTGCGAGAAAAGGTAGCCGCTCACCAGCATCGGTGTCGCTGCGCGGTATTGCTATGATAATGATGCGCGGGTTATTCTCAACGTCGGCTTCAGTGATAATCTTTCCCGCTTTTATTATGCTCACCTTATCGCAAATACGCTCGATCTCTGTGACTTTGTGCGAGGCCAGGAGGATTGTAGTGCCGCGTCGTTTGCACTCAAGCAAAATGTCGCGCATGGCAGATTGTCCTGCCCGGTCCAACCGGTTCGAGGGTTCGTCCAGCACCAACAAAGGTGGATAGGAGTTGCCCGAGCCCACGAGAGCGACCCCAAGAGCAAGGCGTTGCAGCATCTCGGCTGTGTAGTAGCCTATACGCCTCATGATCCAGGCTCGTGCTCCTATTATTTCCACTACACGCTCTGCCGCGGCTTTTGTGTTCCTGCGTGTTAGACCGCTCAGGCGCGCCTGAAGACGCAGGTATTCCCAGCCTGTGAAATTGTTGTGAAACTGGGGCTGTTCAGAGATATAGCCTATGCTGTCATGCGCTTCCAATATACCCGTGGGATCGGTAGAGCCGAGGACTGAGACGCTGCCTTCGTCGGGGCGCAGCCAGCCCATCACCAGTTTCAACAGTGTAGATTTGCCCGCGCCCGTCGGCCCCAGCAGGCCGTAGGTCTGCCCCTCGCCGACTGCGATCGTGACGTTGCGCAGCGCCTGCAAGTTCCCGTAGTGCTTGCTCACATTCTGCAAAGCTATAACGGGAGCGGTTTGTGCATCTCCACTCGACGGCGCGGGGGCTGGGTATTGCTCAGATGCCGGTTGCGGTTGCTGAGCGCCGTTGCTGCTGTGTTGGCTGTTCGCCGCAACAGGGCGTACAGTCAACGGCCCTTGCGGGAAGGTGTTTTCCTCCGTGATCATACGCTTATTATATCATGCAGCCGGGATTGGGCCAGGGCAGAAAGCATTGTCATTCGCGGGCTATTCTCAGTCCGCCTTAGGATCGATCCTTTAGATCTGGGCGAGGGAAGAGCCAGCCTTAAACCGTTCTGACCACTCACGTATCGCTTATCACTTTCGGTCATTTGTCCCGGCGATGCTCTGGCGGTAGATCTCAACTATGCGGGCGATCTTGTGATCCCACGTGTGCTCGGCCAAGACCTTTCGGCGGCCTGCCTCGCCAAGTGCGCGAGCAGCTTCGGGACGGCGCAAAAGAAGCTCTATGCGGTTTGCCAGCGCCGCGACATCGCCAAAATCTACCAGGTAGCCATCTACGCCGTCGGTGATCACCTCGGGCACTCCACCTGCGCGTGCCCCTATCACGGGTACGCCATTAAGCCAGGCTTCCAGGTAGACGATGCCGAAAGAGTCGGTGCGCGAGGGCATACAAAACACCGAACCTGCCGCTTGTAGGTCCTTCTTGTCCTCGTCCGAGATGAACCCAAGCCATCTACATTTCTCCCGCACAGGCTCCGGTAGGTCCTCGTAGTAGTCTCGAAACTTATCCAGCATGGTAGACCCCGCCATGATTAGCGTGGCGTCCACACCCCGTGCCAGCACCTTCTGCATCGCCTCTATAGTGTGGACCGTGCCTTTATCGTAGGCTGCTGCCCCGATATAGTACACAATCGGCCCTTCAACGCCGTACTTTTCCCTGAAGCGCCGGCCATTGCCGCCCACGACCTCCCACGGGTTCACGCCCACTCCCACACGCACCATCTTGCCGGGAGGAATGCCCAGCCCTGTCAGGTGGTCGCGTTCGAGCTTCGTCTGCACTATGACTCGCGTTGCTCTGCGTTCCAGGTCAATCTGGTGCGGCATTGTGTAGTAGCGGCTGATGTTGTTCTCTCCAGGCTCGCCCAGGTGGGTGAACGGGGTGATTATATGTGGGATACCAGCGCGCTCGGCATAGCGAGCAGCATCAGCGATCATCGACTCGAAGGGTATATTGGTGGAATGTACAAGGTCAAATGCGCCGGGCGTTAGCGTCTTTAATGCGCGACCAAGAGAAGGTATCCAGGGCGCGAAGTGCGACATTCTGTAAAGGAGGGGGGTAGCGCCGACACCGAGCCCCGCGATCTCCGCCATAACGCGCCGCCACCCACGATAGTAAATGGCGGGCAGGGGCAGATGTCGCACACGGAAGCGGCGTATTGACACGCCATTACGAGTGTCGCGTGCACTTTCGATGCGGCGTGCGCGCTTCGTCCAGAAATAATCGAGGTCCCAGGCGTCTGTTGTCCACACCTCCACCCTATGGCCCTCCCGCGCAAGCCGCTCGGAAAGCTCCTGGAAATAAAGCTCTGAGCCTCCTACGTACGGATAGTAGCGCTGGATTATGTGGAGAATACGCATGAAGACCTGTCGAAACTACCCTATCCACTGTGCTAATGTGATGCCCAGGTACGCCGCGAATAAAGAGCCGAGCAAACTGACGGCCGCGTTGACCGTCGCCTGCATGAGGTCACCGCGCTCCAACAGCGCCATCGTATCATAGCTGAACGCCGAGAACGTAGTATACGCACCCAGAAAGCCCGTGCCAATAAGGAGCCTGTAGCCCGGGTCGACAGCTATACGATTAGAGATCAGCACGAGCACAAAGCCAAGAAGAAAACTGCCTGTGATATTGATAACAAGCGTACCATATGGGAACGACGTGCCGAAACGAGCCGTGAACAAAGAGGTAAGCCAGTAGCGCGTATTCGCTCCTAACACGGCGCCCGCACCTATCAAGAAGAACTCACGCATCCCGGGCACCTGCCGCAAGTTCGTTACTATGCTGTGTCAAAACCTTCTGCACCCCCACACATATCTATCCCCCGGTGCAACCCTCACAAAAAAGCCTCTACGAGCATCACCTGGGATGTCAGTAGAAGCTATCAGTCCTCGGACATTGAGCGCAACATCGAGTAAACATGCGCCCGGCGAGCCTCATCGCCAAAGAATTGTACCCAGCCATTGTAATCGCATGCAGGACAAACGTCAAACCAATACTGTGAACCCAGACAATAAGCCCGCACGCTCTGCTTCAGCCTCCCTTGCTCGCCTGGTTTTGCGGACCCCTGTATAATAAAGACCGTGGATGACCGAAGCGAGCTAATCGCTCAACAAGAAATACTGCCCGTTCCTCCGGTAGCAAACTCGCGCTGGCCCAACCGGCTTCGGCGCTGGCGCTTGCCAGGAAAGGGCAACTTCAGTGGCGCCGGCTTTGAAAGCCCTCGCTATCTGACCAAGTGGCTCGTCCTGAGCGTCATTATTGGTGTTGTCGCAGGCCTGGGCGCCGTCGTCTTCTTTTCGGCTATTCAGTGGGCAACCGACTTCTTCCTCGTCACCCTGGCAGGCTACACTCCACCCTCACCCACCGGCGAAGGAAATGCTGGCATCACCTCCATTCTAAGGCCCTGGCTGTTGCCCGTAGTTACAGGAGTGGGCGCGCTGATCGCGGGCATCATTGTGTTCAGCCTTGCCCCTGAGGCCGAGGGACATGGCACCGATGCGGTCATCGACGCCATACATCATAAAGGTGCCCGAATAAAGGCGCTCATTCCTCCGGTCAAACTTATAGCCTCTGCCATCACCATAGGCTCGGGCGGCTCAGGAGGCCGCGAGGGCCCCACTGCTCAGATATCTGCCGGATTCGGCTCACTCCTTGCCGGCTGGCTCAAGCTCGACGCCACTGACAGACGCACCGCCGTGGCCGCGGGCATGGGTGCAGGCATAGGCGCTATCTTCCGCGCACCCCTCGGCGGCGCCGTAATGGCAGCCGAAATCCTCTATATACACGACCTCGAAGTCGAGGCGCTCATACCTTCCCTCATTGCCTCTATCGTAGGCTACAGCGTCTATGGCGCCTTTTTCGGCTATTCTCCCATCTTTGGTTCTCAGGCCCAGCTTGTGTTCGACCACCCACTGCAATTAGTGTACTACGCTATACTCGGCGTGCTCTGTGGTCTCGTAGGCATCCTCTATGCACGCTCCTTTTACAAAATCACAGACCTGTTCCATAGCATCAAGGCCCCCCGCTGGCTAAAACCCGCCATAGGAGGCGTACTGGTAGGGCTGATGGGCATAGTTCTACCTGGAGCACTGCACACAGGCTATGGTTGGGTGCAAATTGGCATGAACAGGCAAGATTTGCTTGGCATTCCACTGTGGGTTGTACTGCTGCTGCCCTTCGCAAAGATCCTTGCCACCTCTCTCTCCATCGGCTCCGGTGGTTCCGGCGGTATATTTGGTCCAGGCATGGTGATCGGCGGTATGCTGGGAGCCTCTTTCTGGCGGTTGGGAGAGGGCTTCTTGCCTCAAATGTCGACTGACCCAGCCTCCTACGTGATCATCGGCATGATGGCACTCTTTGGCGGCATCGCGCATGCGCCTCTGGCCGTCATGCTCATGGTTGCTGAGATGACGGGCAACCTCTCCCTGCTGGCCCCCGCTATGGTGGCCGTGGCTATCTCCACCGCCCTGGTCGGTAACAACACCATCTATCGCAGCCAGCTCCCAACACGCGCCGACTCTCCTGCACACCGCGTGAAGTTTAGCTTTCCACTTCTCTCGTCGCTGTTCGTGCGCGACGCCCTCTCCTCTCCCGGTGCTGTCATTCCCCAGGATGCCCTCCTCAGTGAAGCGCAGGCCCTCCTCAATGAGGACAATTCACCCGGCTTAATTGCTGTAACCCGGGGAGATAAGGGCGACATCTTCGCGGGTGTGATCACGCAAGGAATGCTGGACAATGTGCCGCCGGCGCACTTAGCGGACAGGCCTGTTCGCTCGGTGATCGTGGATGATGCACTTACTCTTGAGCCCAATGAAACTTTGCAGGATGCACTTGAAAAGCTGTCGGATAGCTCCCTCAGCTGGGCTCCTGTGGTGGATGGCAAACACCTTCTCGGCAGGCTCACAGCCCGCAACATCATGCGCGTGTACAAGTCAACTCTCCAGCGCAGTGTCGGTAGGGCACGCACTTTGACCGATAACACTGTTATGTTTGAAGCGCGTGTTGGCAAGTCGTCGGTGCTGTCCGACCTCACCCTCCGCGAGATAAAGTGGCCGCCGAATACGCTCGTTGTCTCAGTAAACCGTAGCGGAGAGACCATATTTCCCAGGGCCGATACGAAATTACAGGAAGATGACCGTGTGATGGTTATGGCCGAGCCCGGGAGTGAACAAGCCTTGCGCACTTTCCTGGAAGGCACCCAGCACACGCGCGAATAGCAACCGCCCTCCTTGCGACCGCGGCACGCGTACTATACAATTGCCAATAGCAAACAGCCTTCCCTGGTCAATAGTCGAGGAGGCCCTTTCTTGTCGGAGGTTGGTACGCGAGTCAAAAAGCATAGGGCGACGCACCCACCGCGTTTCGCGAAGGTCGTGGAGCGAGATGTACCTACGCCTTCTGCCACCGCGGTACAACCTGATGCCCTGTCACCATCGAGCACGCCTCTACCAACCCGCAGGCGCTCCATCGAACCAAAACCTCCGCCTCCCGCCCCCTCACCTCTGCTCCAGCCCGACCCACAACCCCTGCCCGAACCTCTGCCGGTCCGCAATAGTAGGGCGTGGCTGTCCTTGCTTGGCGGGCTGGTTGCCATTGCGCTGGCTGCCGCGGGCGAGGTGTTGGTCGAGTCTCATAATACAAGCATCCTTAGCCTGCTGCTCTACCTAGCAGGCATCGCGCTCTTTGCTTTGAGTGCGCTGCTCATTCCGCCGGGCCCAGCCGATCTCCCGACACCCATCCCCGACCTCGCGCCCAACCGACGAAGCAAGCGATCTGTCATAACGCTTGCGGCAGGTCTGGTGATTGCTGTTGTGCTGAACATACTCTCGTTCTTCAGCCTGCGTGCCAACTTGCAATCAGGGGCAGGAGCATGGCTGTGGCTGGCAAGCCTCGTTGTGCTGGCCGCCACGGGCATCGTGCTCCATCGCAGCTTCGGGTGGGCGCCGCGTTGGAGAGGAGGCGCGCGCCTGTCCTCCCGAAGCAGGCTATTCGTCATCGCGACCATAGTCGCCGTGCTGGTAGTTGCCGCACTGGCCCGCTTCCTGTCTCTCGACTCGGTCCCGTTCGGTATCAACGCCGACGAAGGCGATCGCGCCGCCACTGCCATACAGATCCTGCGCGGCACCAACACCGACGGCATTTTTGCGGATGGCTGGTACCAGATATCAATGATGTACTTCACCATGCTGTCCTGGCTGCTCAATATACTCGGCATGGGGTTCGCGCAGGCGCGTGTCTTCGGCGGCATAGCAAGCCTGCTCGCCTGTGCGATCATCATCTGGATCGGCGCACGCCACTTCAACTGGCGGGTGGGCCTCCTCGCGGGAGGGCTATTTGCCTTGCTGGCAATCGCTCTTCAGTTCGCCCGCGAAACCAGCGAAGCTGGACCGACAGCTACTTTGTGGGCGCTGAGTATAGCCTTTTTCCTCGAGGGTGCCCGCACGGGCAGGCTTTGGGCGTGGATCGGAGCGGGGCTTGCGGGTGGTTTCTCTATATACTTCTATCCTACGGGCAGGCTGTGGCCCATCTTCGCCGCCCTGTTCTGCACATACCTTCTTGTGCACGGCCTCGGACGCCGCAGGCTCGACATACTGCGCGGCGTTGTGCTTGCAGCGGTGGCCGCCGTCATAATAATGATGCCCTTCGTTGTGAACGGCCTGAACCATCCCGAAACGTTCACTTTGCGGGCAAACGACACTTCCATCTTCACCCAGAATAACGCCACGCGCCTTAACTACTACAGGCCCGAGTGGTCAACCCCCCAACTGGTGGGCGAGCAAACAATACGCTCTGTTGGCGCATTCAACCAGTTTCAGGACGAAGGAGGTTTCTGGCCGACCAACGCCCCGATTATGTACGGCTTGCTGGCTATACTGACCCTGCTTGGGTTGGGCTGGGTGTGTCTGCGCGTGCGCGACCCCCGCTTTGCCGCCCTTGCCGGTTGGTTCTGGCTGGGATTAGCCGGCGTGATCGTCACTGTCGAAACGCCCAACTTCCAGCGCCTGGCGGTGGCCGTGCCCGTTATGGTCTTCTTTCCGGCTCTCGTGCTGGATAATCTCGCCCGCCGGGCGGAGGTATCCGTCAGCGGTCTCGCCCGCGCCGGATCCAACTGGGGTAAGTACGCACGAACGGGCGCAACCGCCCTGGCAGCTGCCGTGATAGCGTGGATTTGCGTGGACCAGGGTCGCTACTACTTTGCGACCTACGGCAGCATGGACCGGTGGCCCCAGCCCACTATTCAGGGCACCTCCGTGCGTGATCAGGGTAGCGATACCCTTGTGGTGACGCTGAGCAGGTCCTTTCACATGGTCAACTCCGGCTGGGTGCGCCTGCTTGCCCTGGATACTCCTCGCGGAGGAATGCGCTACCCCGACACGGACCTACCGCTCGCCGTTCCCGCCTCCACGAACCTCTCATTCGCTATCTACCCCAATGCGAGCTTCTATCTGCCATATCTGCGCGACATCTACCCAACAGGCGTAACACAGGTCTATACGCACCCGACCGAGGGCACGGTTGTAACGATGTACAAGGTGAAGCAAAGCGATTGGGCTGCCACACAGGGCGCAACTGCCCACTTGCCGGCGGGTCAGGCTGTGCGGGTACCCACGTTGGGTGCATTGCCTCCGGACATGACGGCTTTCCCGGCGCAGGTAACATGGACCGCGGGGCTGCGCGTGCCTGCATACTGGAACTACAGCTTCCGCATTGGCCCTGGTCCTTCGCGGCTGACCATAGACGGAGTGGAGGTGCTGAACGCGCCCGCGTCGGCCCGGACGATGACGACTACAGTAGCCCTGTCCGCAGGCGACCACGCCGTTGCGTATGAGGGCACCATAGAAGCCGCCAATAAGCCTCCCACCTTCGAGTGGGCGCAGGCTACACGCCCCGACAACAACGGCGACTCTGCACCCATGGAATGGAGCGCCGTCGGCACCGATGCCCTGACAGCAAACCAATCAACCCCCGAGGGCCTGTACGCGGTAGTGCAGCAAGCGGGCAAACAGGATACACACTTCTTCAGCCATACGGTCGCGCACTGCTGCTTGACTGAAAGAGTGCCGGATGGCGGCAAGCCCTACACCGTAACCTGGACAGGCTTCCTCGATGCCCCTGTGACAGGCGCCTACACGATGACCCTGCTGGCTCAGGGAGTTGCCATCCTACGATTCGACAATACCGCAGTAATTGCCACGAGCCAACCTTCCGACACCCAGAGCGCAGTTGGCATCGTGTTGCCTGCCGGTAAGCACACAGTCGAACTGAAGGTGGTCTTCGACAACACAAGAGGCGACGTAGAATGGCGCTGGACCCCTCCAGGCGGTGAGGACTCCATAGTGCCGCCGTCTGCGCTCTCTCCGCCACCCAACGTAGGCATCGGTCCGCCGCTTGACCTCAACCTCTTCAAGATCCAGCAACGCGAACTAGGGCCCGCTCCTCTGGAGACAATACGCTAGCAATGTATACTCTCTTCCTCCCTAAAAGGGAGGGGTCAGGGGGCGAGTCTCGCCTTAGGTACAATGTATGGCCCAACCCTCCATCTGCCCGGCTTACAACAGCGCTTACGGCTTGACTCAGCCCAAACGCTGAGTTTATAGTCTTATAAGTAACCTACAATTCATCTACCGGCTATCGAGGAGAAAGAGAGTCAATGACTAAAAAGCGCATATTGACGGGTGACAGGCCGACGGGGTCGCTCCACCTGGGGCACTACGTAGGATCGCTGGCCGACCGCATACGACTTCAGCACGAATATGACAGCTACATCCTGATAGCCGACATCCAGGCCCTGACCGACAACTATGACAACCCTCAGAAAGTGCGCGACAACGTCTTCGAGGTTGCCACCGACTACCTGGCGGTCGGACTCGACCCGGACATAATCACCATGGTCATACAGTCTCTCGTGCCTCAGATCGCAGAACTGACTGTGTTCTTCTCCAACCTGGTTACAGTGGCGAGGTTGCAACGTAACCCCACCGTGAAAGACGAGATGAAAGAACGGGGCATGGATGACAATGTAACCTTCGGCTTTCTGGGCTACCCTGTGTCTCAGGCTGCCGACATTATGTTCGTAAATGCCAACCTTGTGCCCGTGGGTGAGGACCAGGCCCCGATGGTCGAGCTAACCCGTGATATAGTGATCCGGTTCAATAATATCTACGGTGAAACGCTTAACGTGCCCGACCTGATGATCGGCAAAGTAGCGCGACTGCCCGGCACAGACGGCAAAGCCAAGATGAGCAAGAGCATGGGCAACGCCATTTACCTGAAGGATAGCCCTAAAGAGGTTGAGCGCAAGGTGATGAGCATGTACACCGACCCCACGCGTTTGCGTGCCACTGATCCCGGCCACGTCGAAGGTAACCCTGTATTCACTTATCACGACGCCTTCAACCCCAACAAAGAGGAAGTTGAAGAATTCAAGCGCCTGTACAAAGCAGGTGGCGTCGGTGACGTGGCAGTCAAGCGTGCGCTGGTGAAGGCCCTGAACGACTTCCTTGATCCGATCCGAGAACGCCGGGCGCAGTTCGAGCAAAAGCCCGAAATGGTGCGTGAAATAGTCATGGAAGGCACGCGGCGCGCCCGCAAACAGGGCGAGGAAACCATACGTGCCGTGCGCCACGCAATGAAGATAGACTACTTCCCCGGCACCGACCTCGAACTGTAGCCATGAAGCCTTCTGGGTCTAGGGTGCGCTGGAACGCCTGATCGGCAATTTGTGACATCAGGGTAGCTCTTTTCCTTCTGAAACATCCCAGGAACGTAGCTACCGGAGCTTCGCGAGGCCTGTATCCATCATCCGTTCGGGGTGTATCAAGCCGTACGATACGAACTCGCGGGTAGAAGACGCCAACGCCTTGCCCCCAAGCATTACCGTATCCTCTACCGTAAGCAACGCATCCGAACCAGGGGTTGGCGCCTTCACCCTGAGCGTGAGTTGACGAGTCAAGCCGGGCGCAGTTTGGACAGAGGTCACCAGGACATCGCCTTCAAGAGTTGCATAGGCGATGCCCAACAGGCAGCCTGAGGGGCAAGGCGTCTGCGCGTACATGCCGTTACGAAGCTCATCTACCTGTTGCCCGCGCATCTCTACCGCTAGGGATCCCTTTTCCCCCGTAATAGTCAATTCAGTAATATCAAAGGGTCCGGCATCAGCGCGATTTATCACGTCAACGGCAATCCATCTGTCTACATAAGCCTTGACAGCGGATGTGGTTGCGTCACCGCTAATTATGTCGTTGGCTTGGCTGTTCGCGCCGGGCCAGGCCCAGGACAGGACAAGATATAACGCCGCGACTACGCATGGCAACGCCACTATTGCTATAGCCCACCGAACGCCTGCTCCGGTGCGGGCAGGAGAGTTCGCGGGGTTGGGCGGGTCGCTCATGAATTAGTGCTCCCTTCTCTAACGGGCGGCAAAGTTGGCAATTTGGTCCTCCTACAGTATCATATACTCCTCATATTTCATTAAGATTACAAAAGTTACTTTTGACACCGGCATCGGAGGTACCTCGCACAGGAGATGCAGGCGAAACCTCGGTACGACTCTTGCCGCAATATGATGCCTACGTTCTCGGCTCAGGCTCGCGAGAGCGCATTGTCCGGAAGATTGCACACAAACGTAGATTCTCGTACGCGCGCGGACGCTGCGAAGGCGCAGCATGGCTTCCAATCCTGCCGGTTGATGGAGAAGTATCAGGCATCTCGGAGCGCAGAACGACAGAACTCTAATTGAAAGGCCGGTACAAGACAATGGCTAAACTCGACACAAACCAGCGCGAAAAATGGCCCGTGCCCAGTCCGGGTCCCGATCGCGCCACAACTCAGCTCGAACTGGACAAGGCCACAGCCGAAGCCGAGGATGACCCTCTAGGGGCCAAAGCTCGCGCGGTGCTCGCTCTCTTGCGGGAAGAATACGGCGAACCCAACTGGCCCATACTTGACCCCCTGGGCACCCTCATTGAGACAGTGCTCTCGCACCGTACAGCCGACCCTCAAACCTGGGCCGCCTACAACGAGCTTCGTAACCGCTTCCCTACCTGGGAGCAGGTGCTCAACGCCCCCGTTGAGCACATAGATGATGCTATAGGGGTTGTTACTTTTCACGAGCAGAAAGCACCGCGCATTAAGGCTATCCTGCGCCGGATAAGCGAGGAACGCGGCAGCTTCGACCTCGATTTCCTTCGCACAATGCCCCTCGACGAAGCAAACGCCTGGCTCCAAAGTCTCGGCGGGGTTGGCCCCAAAACCGCTGCGTGCGTGCTCCTGTTCTCCTGCAAGCGACCCGTCTTGCCTGTAGATACGCACGTTCACCGCGTCAGTATACGTCTTGGTCTGATCGGCGCGAAAGTCAGCGCCGACAATGCCCACCAGCAGATCCTGGCTCTCCTGCCCGAGCCTGACAATGCCCAGGACGTGCTCGCCTTCCATCGCGACATGCTATTGCACGGCCAGCGTATCTGCGTCTGGAGCAGGCCTAAATGTGAGCGTTGCGTTCTGCGCGACTGGTGCGATTATTATGCCGCCCTCGTCGATAAGCCTCAGAAATCTACGCCTCAAGAACGAGCTTAGATATTGATAAAATAGGCCTTTCGAACGTTCCCATCTCGCGATCCTATTTGTTATAGTTAATGATGGCGTAACTGCGCCAAGCCTGGCTGCGCTCATATGGCAGTCAAATTAGGTGTGACAAGGATGAATAGATGGAAGCCAGCGTAGGCAGACGAAGAAGACGCAATAGCCCTCTGGAAGGCATATCGGCGTGGGTGCGCAACAGCCCGCTCATGCGCTATCCCGACCTGGGTCTCATCTGCATAGGCATCTTCATCATGCTGGTTGGCGTGGGGGCTGTCGTCCCTGTGCGCACCATCTATGCCCGCAATATGGGTGCGACCCTCGAAGAGATCGGCTTCATGGCCTCCTCCTTCTTGCTGGGTCAATTGCTGTTCCAATTCCCCGGCGGCTGGGCATCGGACAAGTGGGGCCGCAAGCCGATCATGGTAGCGGGCGTGGCCATAGGTGGCCTTATCTCATTCCTGTTCCTGCTCAATGATGCACCCTGGTACTTCATCGCCTTGCGCTTTGTTGAAGGCGTATCCAGTGGCGTAGTCGTGCCCGCCGCCAACGCCTATGTGATAGATACCGTTCCCGAAAAAGAGCGTGGCGCTGCCTTCGGGTGGCTTGGGTCTGCCTTTAGCGCGGGCTTCATGATGGGCCCGGCAATTGGGGGACCGATGAGCGACTGGCTGGGTTACACTTCGCCGTTCCTCTTCGGTGGCATAACCAGCATGATAACCGCAGCCTTCCTCGTACTCAAGATGACGAATGTCAGGCCCGGAGCCAAAGGCCCTACAATCGATGACGCCGGTATCGCAGTAGCTATGGCGCCAAAGTTGGAGGAGCCGGAGAAGCGAAGCACGCTCGTACCGAAGTCGCTGTTTGCGCCTGCCTTGATCGGCGCGATGGCCTTCACAATCGCGGCAGGATTCGGCGATGGCCTCTTCATCTCGATCTGGTCTATCTGGCTGAACGACCTGCATGCGTCTAACTCTTACATAGGCCTCACCTTCGTTATCTTCTCCCTGCCACTCATGCTCTTCATGCCCATAACGGGCAAATGGGCCGACAAAGGCAAACTTGCCCTGCTCATCACAATCCCGTACGCGCTGGTAAGCACGGTTTACTTCACCTATTCCGTAACCAACGACCTCTTCCTGATCGCCCTGGTAGGAGCGTTGGAGGGCACGTGTCTCGCTATCAGCATACCCGCTCTCAGCGCCTTTATTGCGGACCTCTCGCCGGAGAACGCCCGCGGCAAACTGCAAGGTGTATTCAGCACCGTCCGCACCATTGCGGCGTTCGCAAGCTCTATAGTTACCGCCTTGCTCTACAAGGGCAGTATCGAGGCTCCCTTCCTCGCTCTTGCCATCACTCAAATCACAATCAGTGTGATAGGCGGCATAGTGATCTACATTGTAGAAAGGCGTTCCAGAAGATACGCTGTGTGAAAGGTAATTATCTGTAACTCATATGCGTTATAATATTGGAGCATGAGAAAAGTTACACCGAAAGTCCTATTGGCACGCGACTTGCTTACTGTTATCATTAACAATGAAGCGGGAGGAGTCGCTATGACAGGTCCCGAAGTTGCCTATCAATGACGACTTCCGGCAAGCATCGGATTCTATAGTTTAGGGCGTATTCGCGCAACGAATTGCCCGTTTGTGACGTTCTATAATAATAGGACGCGAGTATGGTATGCCGCCCAGTTTATTACCGGGTGTATATCTACGTTGCTGACACCGAGTATGGATTCTGGACGTTGTTTGATCAGAGCCGAAGCAGGTGGATAAACATAAGACAGAGATTTGATCCTGTAACGTAATGAGTATGCGTAGGCTGCGTAAAGGTACGCACACTACGGGGTAAGCACGAGGAAGATTTGACATGATGACAGAAAAAGCGCAATTTGACGCTTTGCAACAACCTTTATACGATTATTTTGGCTATAGCGAGTTTCGACCCGGGCAGAGAGAGGTGCTGGAGCACCTTATGAGCGGGAAAGATGCCCTGGCCGTTTTCCCTACCGGGGCCGGTAAATCGCTGACCTATCAGTTGGCGGCCCTCCTTATGCCCGGCACCGCTATAATCGTCTCTCCATTGATCGCCCTGATGCGCGATCAGGTGGTGGACTTGCAAAGCCGCTCAATAGAGGGCGTGTCAGCCATCAACTCGACGCTTACCGTGCAAGAGGTCAGCGATCACCTGACCCAGATGTCTAGCGGAGATGGGAAGCTGCTTTACGTAACACCCGAGCGCTGCTCGGACCCCGAGTTCCTGGAGCATTTAGAGCGGACAAACGTTTGTTTGTTCGTTGTAGACGAAGCACACTGTATTTCAGAATGGGGATATGATTTCCGGCCCGCCTACCTGATGCTTAGTAAGGCCATCAAGGCAGCCAAGCGTCCCCCAATACTTGCTCTTACAGCCACAGCCACCCCACAGGTGCGCGCCGACATTCAGAGCAACCTGGGTCTCGAAGATCCGCTCGTCATAATTCATGGTTTCGACAGGCCCAACCTCTTCTTTGATGTGCTTTCGGCCTCCACCGACCGCGAAAAAGACTGGCACTTGCTGAGGCTATTTGGCAAGGCCACTTCGGGCAATAACGGCGATGCTAGCGGCTATGTTACCTCAACTGTATCGAGGCGCGAACCGTTGGAAGGCGCTGTGCCTGAGGTTTTGAGCAAGCTAGAGTACATGAGCGCCACGTTGGAAGGTTCAGGGCTCGTGTATGTTGCCACTACCGCTGAGGCGCGTAGGGTGTCTGCTCTGTTGAACGAGGCAGGCATCAACGCCGCCTTCTATCACGGCCAGATGCGTAAGAGTGACCGCGACCGCGTGCAGCAGGCGTGGATGGACGAGATTACACCTGTAGTGGTGGCTACTACGGCGTTCGGTATGGGTATCAATAAGCCAAACCTGCGCTATGTTGTGCACTACGATTTGCCTGCCTCACTTGAAGCCTATTACCAGGAAGCGGGTCGTGCAGGGCGCGATGGCCTTCCCTCCAAAGCAATATTGATTTATGATCCCCGCGACCGCAACATCCAGTCGTTCTTCATCGGCGGGAGCGTGCCCTCGGAAGCCAGCTTGCGCGATTTCTGGGACGAGATACGCCGCACACTGCGGGCGAAAGAACGCACGAACCCAGGGGCAGGCAGAGTAACTTCCCTGCCTATCACAGAGGTTGCGAAGATACGCAATCTGCCGGTGGCACGGGTGCGCCCTCTCCTATCCGCTCTTGAGCAGGCGGGTGGCGTGGTCGTGCTGGAAGGCACCGGCGATAACCACGATATAGCCTATTTCCGCAAAACCCTGGTGCTTGGTCGCAGGTTGCTGCTGGATATGAAGAAGTTGCAGGCGCGCAAGCAATATGAGCAAAGCAGACTCGATATGATGCAGCGTTACGCCAGCACGCGCGAATGCCGCCGGAAGCTGCTTTTGGGCTACTTTGGCGAAGCGTATGACAGCGACAACTGCGGGGCCTGCGATCACTGTCTGAAAGCCAACCTGAACAACGATATCAAGATCGAGAGACCTTTAGCCGTGCGCGTGCCTGCAAGCCCATTCCATCAGGGACTAACGGTGACGCACAGGAAGTGGGGAGCCGGCACAATCCAGACTCTGGAGGATAATACTGTGACTGTTCACTTCCCCGACGTAGGTTATAAGACCCTCGCGTTGGATGTTGTGTTGTCATCGGGTATACTTTCGCCAATGGCAGGGTAGAGCGCGGTTCGAGTTTGCGCAATATTCGCCTTTTTGCCCCTTGCCCCTATTGACTCTCTCTGGTAGAATTGAATCACGAGGCAGCAAGCATATCATAAGGAGAAAATTCAGACATGGCTATAGATCAGAAGCAACTGGCCACTGAGGTCGAAACTCAGGCGCCCAGCATTGAACTTATTAGTATCACCCCATCGGCCGTAAGCCAGCTACAGGAACTTATCAGCCAGCAAGAAGAGGCCAGCCCCAATCTGGGTTTGCGTGTCTTTGTTTACCCGGGCGGTTGCTCCGGTATGTCCTATGGTATGGCCTTTGAGGACCAGCCAGGGGACGATGATTTTACCATTCACACGCAGGGCATCAACCTGTACGTAGACGAGACGAGCGCACAGTATGTCAGCGGCGCCAAGATCGATTACGAAGATAGCCTCATGGGCGGCGGCTTCCGCATTCTCAATCCGAATGCTGTTCGCAGCTGTGGTTGTGGCCACTCATTCGACACAGGCTCCGACGGCGATTCTGCCCGCGGTTGCGGCTGCCACTAGTCCGGCCTGAAACGATCGTCGTTAGATGGCGGCCCCTGTATGGGACGCCGCTTCTGAAGTCATGAATATACTTGGGGACACTCGCACCGGGTGTCCTCTTTGATTCCTAGATGCGCTCTTCTTTGACTGGCCCATTTCAGACGCCTGCCGACCTGCTGATGCTGGGAGCGTTCGGAGTCTACAGCTTTGTATACCCCTTCGCGATCTTGCTGATGTCCTTCGACTGGATGCCGTTCGGGATGGAGTGGATGAGCAGCCTGCTTCTGGTGCTGCTCGGTTTGTCGTGCGTTGGGTGGCTGTGGGCCAACTACGGGATGCGAGGGCTAGCCGTAGCCGCACTTCTCTTCGTGCTGGGCGTGGGCCTTGAGTATATAGGTGTGCTGACCGGGTTCCCGTTCGGCTCCTACAGATACACCGGTGTGCTGGTGCCCGAACTGCCCGGAGGCGTGCCTTTCGCGATAGGTTTCGCGTGGCTGCTGATCGTGATAAGCGGCTCTTTTACGGCAAGCCGCCTGATACTTCCCGGATCCCGGTCGGTAGTGCGCGTGGTGGCTCTCTCTCTGTTGGGTGCTCTGTTCGCTGTTGGCCTCGACCTGCTACTTGAACCGGTGGCGTACCATGTAAAAGGGTACTGGCAATGGCTCGCCGGTAGCGGGGGCTACTATGACATCCCCTGGAGCAACTTTGTCGCGTGGTTCGTAGCGGCTGCGGCCTTTGCTATCCCGTTGGCGCTGCTGTACACTGCGCGGAAGGCCTCCAGCCGAACCTGGTTGCCTGTTACTCTATACACAATGAACGTAGTGATGTTCGGGATAGTCAACATCGCGCATGGCTTCTGGTGGCCGGGATTGGTCGGGCTGATATTGCTGGGTGGCGTGTGGCCAGGGGGCCGTCTCAGGCTGAGCAGGTATAAAGTGGATCACTTGTCTTTGTCGCGGCCAAAAGGTGTGGAGTAATGCGCAAGGGGTCTTTAGTTCCATTCATTGTCGTCTTTGCTGGAGTGCTCATAGCATCCACTGCGGCTCTAATGATCAAGGGCGCGCAGGACCACGGCACGCCCTCATTGGTCATCTCGGCTGGGCGTCTAGGTTTTGCCGCCCTACTACTCTCTCCCGTCGCATGGCTGCGATCAGGCCGCGAGATACGCACCGCCCAACGACGCGACCTGGTGCTGGGCGCTGTCGCTGGCGTCTTCCTGGCTGTTCATTTCGCGTCATGGATCACTTCGCTCAGTTACACCTCTGTGGCTTCCTCCACAGCGCTGGTGACCACCAATCCCATTTTCGTAGGGATAGCATCGTATCTATTGTTTCGAGAGAAGCTGGCCGGTGGACTGATTGCGGGCATCGCGCTGACGGCAGCAGGCAGCCTCCTGATAGCCCTGAGCGACAGTAGTGGTGGGATAGGTAGCAATCCTCTTCTGGGCGACGCACTGGCGCTGGTGGGGGCTGTCGCGGTCACCGGCTATTTTCTCGCCGGGCAGTCTGCGCGCAAACGGCTATCCTTGCTGGCCTATATCTGGCTAGCATACACAACCGCGGCGGTGGTACTGGTGGCGTGGGCGCTGCTGGCAGGGTATTCTTTGTTCGGGTATGACCTCGTGGTGTATATTCTATTGATGGGTTTAGCGGTTGGGCCGCAGCTACTGGGCCACACTTCCTTCAATTGGGCTTTGCGCTATCTTTCGGCGACCGTGATCGCCGTGGCGATCCTGGGTGAGCCTATAAGCTCGACTGTGCTGGCCTTTGTACTTCGCGGAGAGCGTCCACAGTGGTTGCAGATCATGGGCGGCCTCGTACTGCTGGCCGGAATTGTTCTGGCGGTTATGGCCGAACGCGGACGTGCACAGGCTGTCCGGCGCGCCGAGGTAGAGGTAGAAGTAGCAGGGGCGCAATAGCGCAGTAGTCATTCGTTGGAGCATGGGATGATTGCAGGTGGATACACTAAGAAATGCCTTTACTGTGGGCGCATTAACTCGGCCTCAGCACTAGCGTGCGCGGGCTGTGGCGCGTCCGAGTTTGAACTCTTGCCTCCCACTTACTTCCCACCCGCGCAACAGGCAGTGGTGCCCCCTTACTCACCTCCACGATATGCCCCGGTTGTGCAGTTATCGCCGGCTATAAGGTTTCTCTACTTCTTCTTTATAGGATTCTTCGTCGTCGTCTACTGGCTGCTCTTTGCTACTCTCTTCCTGGTAACTATAGTGGCGCAGCCGCTGGCTATGGCCATGTATCGTGCTGTGCCTATTGTGGCTACGTTGTCTCGCACGCCTCCTCCCCTTGGGGTCGCGATGAGCGCCGGGTGGCGCGAGTCGGTCGAGCGCTATCGTGCCGCACCCACGTGGGGTAGGGTGCTGGCACCGCTCGTTTTCGTGGGTTGCCTCGTTGCGCTTGTAATGCTGACGCGTGGCTAGAAGCGTACGGGTGCTTTCAACCTAGCGTCCGTCCCTTCCAGTTAGCCTGCTTGGTCAAATGCCAGCGCAGCGAGTTTAGCTGTATAGCGATGAAGAAGAGGATCGCCACAGGGTGGAGGAAAGTGCTGCCAAGGGGATAGGAGAATCTCGTGGCCAGCAACAGGCGCGTTTGCACTGCTATCAAGTACTGGGCAAGAAAGAGGGCTCCTAACGTCAAGTTTCCTGTTATGAACGCAAGCAGCGCCAGGATGGGTGGAAAGACGTAGAGTGCCATCAGGACGATGACCCCGACGATCAGCAGCAGGGGATTATAACCGAAGAAGGCGAATGCGTTCTTGGAGTAACCGCTCCACACTTCGCTCGCACCTTTGTACATCCTCGTGTAGATTGTGGGGCCGCCGTCGGCCAGGATGGCGCGGTGGCCCGCCTGCTTGACGGCCCGGGCCAGGCTTACGTCTTCCAGGATTTTATCACGGACAGCGGCGTGCCCTCCACACTCATCATAAGCCTCGCGGGTAAAGAGCATGAACTGGCCGTTGGCAGCGGCGAAGGCCGGAATCTTCGTGTTGAAGGCAACCGGCAAGGGCAGGAAGTTGTAGACAGTCCAGTGGAGGGCGATGGGAACGGCCAATCGCTCGGCCGGAGTGAGGACGCTCTGCCTGGGGAATATCGACAGCAGCCCGGCCCGCCAGGCAATTGCTGTGGCAACGGCCTGCGAGACAGCGCCCGGCTCAAAGGTCACATCAGCGTCTGTAAACAAAATGTAGTCGGGATCCGACTCGGCACGCACAGCAGCATACAGGTTGTGGAGGGCGTTAGCTTTGCCCAGCCAACCGGGAGGCGGGGGAGACGTGCCATCCACTACGTGAGTTGTTGACTGTTCTGTGCTGGAGGTCAGGCGGCGGGCTATAGCCCCTGTATCATCGGTTGACTGGTCATCGTAGAGCCAGATCTGCAGGTTAGGGTAGTCCTGCGCCAGCAAAGAACGCAGGCAAGCCTCGATATTGGCGGCCTCGTTGCGTGCCGGGATAAGCGCTGCTACTGACGGCTGGGCGGCAGGGAGGGGTACGTAGTCAGTGGTTGTGGGGAGAACGCGCAGGTTTATGGCCACCATGATAGCCAGGGCCAGCAGGACGATCAGGATCGCCGTAGCGTATATGTAGTCGAAAGGGATCACGCCTGTCGCCTCACCACCTTGCGGGCCATTCTCACTACGGCATCCCAACCCTTGTTTACCGAACCTCTGCCTGCGAGTATGCGCTTGTATGCGCGAGTGTTGTAAGCAGCTATGTCGCTGTGCAACCGGTCGGCTTCGACCTCCAGAGCCTCCCCCAACATCTGCGTCATCTCGCGGGAGTCTCTTGTCGTATTTGCGTTGAAGAGGAGGGGAGGGCCGATGCGCACGAACGCGCCGGGAGCCTGGTCTACGGTGAAGTCGTACCGGATCACTACAGGAACGATGTAACACCCGCCCACGCGGCGAGCGATGTTTGCCGCGCCGCCGAAGACCTCGATGGGGCGAGCGTCGGGGTGGCGCATTATGCCCTGCGGGAACATCCAGAGCGCCTTGTTCGGACCGCCTTTCAGGATGTCCGCTATGTAGTGGATGGATGCTAATGCGTTGCGTGGGTGGTCGCGGTCTATCCCGAAGACCCCGGCCCAGGTGAAGAAGAAATAGCGTGCAAGGTTAGGCTCTTCCATCATCAGGTAGGCGTCGTGCTTGAACACGCGCTTATTCAGCACCGCTGCTATGTGCCCATCGAACCAGCCTGAGTGGGTCATGCAGAAGATGACGGAGTAGCGTGTGCCATGCCGCAAGCGCATGGTGGACGGGTCGACAGATACGTAGAGGCCGCTAAATGCTCGCTTCAACCCGGCAGAGAGCAGGAAGCGGTATACCACCCACTCGCCAAGGGCGTTCTTGTTGGCTTTGTGAAATGGTGCCGGTGCTTGCGCCATGTTAGTGCTTCTTGCTCGTTATCATGCGCGTGACCAGCCGTGCAGAGAGCAGCACGAGGGGGATGCCTCCGCCCGGGTGCACACTGCCACCTACGAAGTAGAGGTTGTCGAGGCCGGGAGCTCGGTTTGGTGGCCTCAGAAATGCCGTCCGGCGGCTGTTGGACGACAGTCCGTAGATCGAGCCGCGCCACGCATTGTACTTCTCCTTGAAGTCCTGCGGCGTAATGATTTGCTCATACACGATGCGCGACCCGAGGCCGGGGAGCCCTGCTTTCTCCAGTTGCGCGATGATAGCATCGCGGTATGGTACGGCCCATTCCTTCCAGGGGGCCGTATTGTCGCTGTGTTCGGGCGGCAGGGCAGGGGCGTTTACCAGCACGAAGAGATTGCTATGGCCGGGAGGGGCCTGCGTGGGATCGCTGCTGGAGGTGCAGGTTACGTAGATAGTTGGGTCGGGTGCAGGTGTGCCATCTTCGAAGATGGCTCTGAACTCTGCCGGGTAATCCCCGCCGAAGAAGACGTTGTGGTGCGCAAGCTCCGGGTAGCTGCCCTTCACGCCAAGCAAGAGCACGAAACCTGAGCAGGATGGCTCCAATTCGCGCATGCGCCTCACCAGGCCTCGATCCTGGTAGCGCGTGGGTATGAGCGCAGGATACGAGTAGATGGGGTCTGCATTGACTATGACGTTGTCTGCGCGCAATTCCTCACCATTCGCCAGCCGAACGCCTGAGCACCGACGACGGACGACAGACGACAGACGACCGGCGACCCACATCCGTCCTTCGTCGTCCGTCGTCCGCCGTCTGTCGTCTGTTATTAGCACCTCTGCGACCTCAGAGTTGGGCCGGAACTCGACTCCCAGTTCCTGCGCGACAGCAAGCAGGCTTTCGGCCAAACGATACAGGCCACCCTGTATGTACCAGCCGCCTCCCGCCAGCTCTATATACGGGATCATGGCGAGGGTAGCCGGGGCGCGATAGGGCGAGGAGCCGTTGTAGGTGGCGTACCTGTCGAACAACTGGACGAGGCGCGGGTCGCGGAAGAACCTGCTGACCGCGGTGTGCATGCTCAGGTGTGCATCAATGCGAGCAGCGTCGAGGCCGCGCCGGGAAAGGAGGTCGCGCAGGGCGGGGCGCTCACGCAGGAGGAAGATCGGGCCTGCTCGCTCGAAGAGAGTGCGCGCGTAGGCGAGGAAGCGGAAGAAGCTTGCCACTTCGCCGGGAGCAATTCCGTCGAGTTCGCTTACCAGGCGTGGCAGGCTAAGCGACATATCCAGCTGAGAACTGTCGGCGAAGGTGTAGCGGCAGATGGGATCGAGCGGCGTGAGGGTCAGGTAGTCCTGCATGCGGCGTCCTGCTGCTCGGAAGGTGGATGCGAGTACGCCGGGCAGAGTGACAAGGGATGGACCAGTGTCAAACGTGAAGCCCTGTTCTTTGACGATGTTGAGTTTGCCGCCGGCGCGTGCGTTCTTCTCGAGGAGCGTGACGCGATGGCCTGCGCCCGCCAGCCTGACCGCTGTGCCGAGGCCACCAAGGCCTGCGCCAACTACGATCGCAGATGGGCCGGTTTGATGGGAGGATAAAGTGTTCATAAGTGGACTATGGGACCGGGTCGCCGCTTGCAGGGCGTCAGCTTGCCAGGTCCAGTTGGCCGAAACCCTCGATTATGAGGTCTGCTGCCGAAATGTCCTGCTCCTCGTTGAAGCCGTTGCGGATGCCGATGCAGAACATACCTGCGCTCGTGGCGGATAGCACCCCATTGTGGCTGTCCTCTATCACCGTGCAGTCCTCCGGCTTGACCTGGAGCTTGCCGGCTGTGTAGAGATAGATATCAGGGGCTGGCTTGCCTTTGCCGCCTACTTCGTCCGCGCTCACTACCACCTGGAAGGCCGAGTGGAGGTCGAACTTGTCCAACACGAGCTCTATCCAGCTTCGGTGCGACGAGGAGGCGATAGCCGTGGGTATGCCTTTCTTGTGCAAATAAGCCAGCGTGCGAGAGAAGCCGGGCAGGAGCTCTGCTTTGTCTTTGTAGATCTCGGTCGCCATAGCGTGATAACGGGCTAGGAACTCTTGTTCATCTGTATGCAGGCCGTATTCGCTTTTGAGCAGGTTGTAAGAATTGGGAAGGCTGAGGCCAATGATACGTCCCTGATCTGCTGCCGTCCATGTGGGGATGAGCGATTTCAAGAAGTAGCCTTCGAGCGAGTGCCAGTGCAGTTCGCTGTCTACGATCACGCCGTCCATGTCGAATATGACTGCGGCGGGCGGGGTCGGGCGCGAGGCAATGAGCGAGTATTGCATGTTGGGCCTGGTAATGGGATTGATGACGTTACTTGTTGAAGCCGGCCAGCGCTTCGCTGTAGGCCCTGTACGTTTCGTTGTTGTAGCAGACTATCAGCACCTTGTCGATGGCATCGGTCTGCCTGAGCATGGTAAAGATCTCGTAGACTGCTATGCCTGCGGCGCGCTCCAGTGGAAAGCCGTACGCGCCCGTGCTTATGGAAGGGAAGGCGATTGTGCGTATGCCCTGCTTTTCAGCAAGAGCCAGAGAGTTGCGATAGCATCGCGCAAGCAATTCGTCTTCTTTGTGCTTGCCGCCTTGCCATACTGGGCCGACCGTGTGGATTACCCAGCGGGCGGGCAGGTTGTAGCCGCGGGTCAGCTTGACGTCGCCTGTTTCGCAGCCGCCGATGGTGCGGCATTCTTCGAGCAGTTGCGGCCCTGCCGCCCTGTGGATCGCTCCGTCCACCCCGCCACCGCCCAGCAGGCTGTTGTTGGCAGCATTCACAATGGCGTCAACGTCCTGTTGGGTGATGTCGCCCTCTATTACCTCGATTTTGTCTCGCATAGCGGTCCTCTTGCACGCACAGGATAGGGGAATGCGTGTCCCTACAGGATACTATGCCGGGTGTGGTGTTATCAAGGCTGGACGCCGCAGCGTCCTAATTAAACCAGGGCGATGCCTTCAGTTGGCGGGGCTTCTTGGTCTGTTTGGATCTATCGTCTCCACTCTTTATACCCTGCTGGGCGCGGGCCTCCTCAGTTACAAATTCGGCGTTTTCAGCAGGACGGACATGCGAACCGTATTTGTTGGTGTACACCTGGGTGAATTCGGCCCCCAGCAGGAGTATCTGTGCTGAGTAATAGATCCAGACCAGCACCACTACCAGTGCGCCCGTGGCGCCAAAGGCCGAACCTACGTTGCTCAGGCTCAAATATAAGGCAAGCGCAAGTTGCCCCAACCCAAACAGTATTGCTGTGATAGCGGCCCCTACCCACACATCGCTCCACGCGATTTTGACGTCCGGAAGGAACTTGAACAAAAGAGCAAACATGACGGTGATAACCAGGAATGTCAGCACTATGCTCAGGATCTGGCCTATTATTTGCCCCCCCGGCAAGATACCGTTCAAATATGTGCTGACTGCAGCTACCGCTGCGCTCACCACCAGCGATACCAGCAACAGGAAACCTGTGCCCAGCACCATGCTGAACGAGAAGAAGCGCTGTTTGATAGTCGCCAGTATGCTCTGCCCGGGCTTGGGTTCGACTTCCCAGATCGTGTTCAAGGCGTCCTTCAGTTGACCAAACACGCCGGATGCGCCCAGTAGGAGGGTGATTATGCCAATGATCGTGGCAATTATGTTCGCCCCGCCTTTGTTGGCGTTTTGTATCGTCTGTGTGATGACTTCGCCGCCGGCGCTGCCCACGACCCCCGATATTGTTCCCACTATCTGTTGCTGAGCATTACTGAAGACGAAGCTGGCAATAGCTATTGTGATCAGCAGAAGAGGGCCAATGGAGAAGATGGTGTAGTAGGCCAGAGACGCACCCAACCGTGAGGCTTTGTCCTCGCTCCACTCCTTGAATGTCTGCTTTGCCAGGTCAAGTATATCGCCGAATTTCATCGCGCACCCCTCCCAGTGTTATTGTCAGGGATGTTTAGTGCAAGTGGCGTGCCGCGATGCCGGCGCTCAGGTGGCTATTTGCGTGATCGCTTCGTAGAGTGCGCGGAGGCCGAGGTCTATGTTGGAGAGGGAGATGCGCTCGTCGTGAGCGTGCATCAAGTCTGCGGGGTTGGCTTTGTCTTCGTTGCGCATCAGGCCAAAGCCGTAGACCTTGACTGCAAGAGGCTCCGCAAAGCGGGCATCGCTTGCGCCTGTTGCCATGTAGGGAACCAACTCAGCGTCGGTTAGCTTGCGCGTCACATCTTTCATAATGCGGAAGAGGTCGTTATCGAATGAGCTGGCCGAGCCGTCCCAGTATTCGTACACTTCGATCTGCACTTCATCTCCCACCAGAGCCTGGACCTCCAGCGCAAAGACTTCTTTGGAGACGCCCGGCAATGTACGCCCGTCGCAACTAGCCGATGCCGTCGATGGTATGACATTGATGCGGTTTCCGGCTGGGTGAAGGATAGTAGGCGCTGCGGTGTTGTGCATCTGCGCGTTCAGGGCGTTTCTCATGGCGGGCGTGAAGGGCGCTATCTCAAGAGTGGCCTCAAACGTCTCCCCACGCAGCAGATCCGACAGAAAGCCATCTCTGTCAGGGTCATCCTTCAACAACTCCTCCAGCATGCTGCGCACAGACTCAGTTGGGTGCAAAGGCAAAGAGTAGGTTCCCAGTCTATCAAGGGCTCGCCCGAGCTTGACTATGGCGTTGTCCTTGTGGGGGCGCGAGGCGTGACCGGGAGTGCCGTGCGCGATGATGTTGAACCGGCACGCGCCTTTCTCGGCGACGCGACAAGGGAAGAATGACTTGTTGTGTACGCGCATTTCGCCTCCGCCACCTTCGCTGAGCCCGTATTCGGCGTCGAGCCAGTGTGGCATTTGCTCTGCTATCCAGCGCATGCCCTTGTAGGAGCCGTCTTCCTCGTCTGCCGTTGCCAGCAGCACAACGTCCCGTGTGAGAGGTGTGTGGGCGCGCGCAAGGTGGAGGAAGATGGTCAGATGCCAGGCAACCCACTGCTTCATGTCGACGGCCCCGCGCCCCCAGACGTAACTGTCCTCGATCTCGCCCGAGAATGGATCGTGAGTCCAGTATTCGGGCTCGACCGGCACAACATCCGTGTGTGACATCAGCAGGATCGGGCGTTGCGATCCGTCGCCTTTGAGGATTGCGCGCAGGTTGGCCCGTCCCGGCTCGGACTCGACTACCTCGCAAGTTACGCCTGCGGCCTCGATCTGCGCCTTGATATAAGCGACCGCGATTGCTTCGTTGCCTGGCGGGTTACTTGTGTCCAGGCGGATAAGTGCTTGCAAGTGTTTGATGCACTCCTCGTTCAGTGCCTGCCAATCTGCTTCCATTCCATCTCCTTCCAGATGCCTTGACACCTGTCGCGTGGCGCGGCTATAATTGAGGGCCGGGCGGTTAGCTCAGTTGGTTAGAGCACGTCGTTGACATCGACGGGGTCGGGGGTTCGAGCCCCTCACCGCCCACAAAAGTGCATACTTGTGTTAATGGCCCTGCGTACGGCAAAACGCAGGGCTTTTGTTTAGTCTCTGCTCACGATTGGTACCATACCACTATTCAGTTATAGGAGCAATATCCTATATAGGCTTATAGGTTGGGACCTGGTCCGCTGTTATAATGTGCTGGAACTGGATAAGGAGAGCAAATCCCCTGCGTCTATTTGCAGGGGGAGCATCGAACCATATGCCTGATCAGCCAAAAAACACGGAGCTGCTATACGAGCCGTATTTGCAGACCGCGCCGCTTTCTTCTATGGGTGCATTGTCGCCTCTCGACAGGCTGACACGTCTCTATGACATAATGCGCTCCCTCAATTCAATCACTCAACTGGACAATCTGCTTAATCAGATAGTGGCCTCTGCTGTCCAGATGGTCGAGGCGCACGGGGGCTTCCTGATGCTCCTAGACCCGGTCGGCGGCTCTTTGAAGTGTGAAGTGACCTCGGGCAGAGTTGCCGCGGGGCTCAAGGGCGCTGTGCTGAACATGGACGAGCGCACGGTTCCCGGCTGGGTGGCGCTGCGCGGCCAACCCTATTGCGAAAACGATGTGCCGCACAACCCTTTCTTCGTAGCTCAGACCAAAAAGAACAGCGGTCCTGCTGTGCTCAGGCTCATGTGCGTGCCGTTGAAGGTGCAAGACCGCATCACGGGAGTGGTGCAGGTGCTCGATAAGCTCCAGGGCGGCGATTTCAATGTGGACGACCTGAAACTCCTGGAAGCGATGGCTGATACCGCCGCTATCGCTGTAGAGAATGTGCGGCTGTTCGAGCAGGAACGCGCCAAGAGCGAACTGCTGACGAAGGCTAACAAAGAGTTGCTGGCCAATTACCAGGGCACCTTGCAGGCTCTAACAGGTCTGCTTGACGCGCGCGATACTGCTACTCGCGGCCACAGTAACCGGGTGGTGGCGTTGACTATGCGCCTTGCGCACTCGATGGGCCTGACCGACCCTCTGCGCTTGCGAGCTTTAGAGATGGGAGCACTATTGCACGATGTCGGCAAGGTGGGGGTAGAGGACTCGATCCTCAGGAAACCCGGCCCGCTGGATGGCGATGAGTGGAAGCAGATGCGTTCTCACCCGGAACTTGGTTATCGCCTTCTCAAGGACATAGAGTTTCTGAAGGACGCTTTGCCCGTGGTGCGCTACCATCATGAGCGTTTCAATGGCACAGGCTACCCCTATGGCCTGGAAGGCAAGCAAATACCACTGGAAGCCCGCATATTCGCGGTGGCGGATGCCTTTGACGCTATCATCTCAGAGAGGCCGTACAAGAAGGCACGCACTTATGAACAGGCTGCTGCTGCCATACTGGCGGACAACGGCAAGGACTTCGATCCAAATGTGGTAAAGGCCTTCTTGAGGGTGCCCAAGGAAGACTGGCTGCAGATATTGGACGAGGTTAAGGAAACAGCACTTATTTAGTAGCCAGGCAGCAGTAGGGCACTCTCTCTTGCTTCACCCAAAAAGGGCAACAAAAAACCCGAACAGTCCTTGCGGATCATCCGGGTTCTTGTTCTCCGAAGTGGCTACAGAAGAACCGGCGCGTCACTCGAACCGAAGTCCTTTGTGAACACCCACCTTGCGGTAGGCTAGCGTTCCAATTTCCCTTGACCGGCGAGGCGTCCTCCGAAGAGTCCGTATCTCGTAACTTCTACCGTTGCACGTTCTCGGCGAACCGTTCACATGCTTTTGGCAAACGCTCCGTACATCTTTTTCACTACCGAAGTAGTTAGTCGTCCGAGCGGCAGTCCCTGTAGTTCCGAAGTAACATCATTATAGGGATGACCTCATTGCTTGTCAATGGGCAGCAATGAAAGTTTTCCACATCCGTCTTGAGATTGGAAGTATGAGGTGCGAAACGTGATTTCCCTAGGAACCCTAGTGGGCTCTTAGTCTTTGTGTGCTTCGCGATCATTCGTCTTTCCCAACCTCTCGCCTCTCCCGTATCGGGTATAATTAACGCGCGTAATATAAAGGATCGAGGAGAACAGCTCATTATGATGCGAACAGTATGCAAATCGAAGATACATGGGGCCTGGGTGACAGAGGCCAATTTGAACTACGTGGGGAGCCTCACTATTGACAGCACTCTTATGGAGGCGGCTAACATTGCCCCTTACGAGTGGCTCCATGTAGTGAATGTCACGACCGGGGCGCGTTTCCAGACCTATGCTATCGCCGGCGAGGCGGGGTCGGGCATTATTGCTCTCAATGGCGCAGCGGCTCGCCTGGGTTTCGAGGGAGACAAGGTTATCATCATGTGTAGTGCGTCGGTAACCGAGGACGAACTGGCCGGGTTCCACCCACACCTGGTGTTCGTGGACGAGCATAACCACATTATCAATCCAAGCATAGGCGGGCGTGAGTGGGATCTGGCCGCGTTGGAGGACATCGGCGTTGAGACGGAAATGAACGACGCGATACGCGAGACGACCAAGAAGTAAAACGCGGCGAATGATATTTCGTGCGTGACAGGGGGTTGAGGCTGTGAGCAAGAGTAATGGCGACAACGGCAAGCCGCGACAGGCTGCAGGCAACAAGAAGCACAAGATGCAAACGCGGCTGATACATGGCGCGCAGGCCGCCAACGATACTTCGGCTGTGACGCCCCCCATTTTCGCAACCAGCACGTTTCGTCTGTCGTCCCCCGAAGAAGGTGCAGCCCTGGCGGCAGAGGTTGCACCGTCCGAGTTCTACGCTCGGTACGGCACCCCCAACAATAAGCAAGTCGAACTTATGCTGGCCGATCTTGAAGGAGCCGAGGCGGCTCTTGTGGTGGGGTCGGGAGCGGCGGCCATTACGATAGCCATGATGTCCAACCTGGCGGCGGGCGACCATATTATCGCCCAGCATGTGCACTATACGGCGGCGATGACCATGCTGGCGGAGGTTTTGCCTCGTTATGGTGTGGAGGTCACCCAGGTGGACCAGACTGATACCGCTGCATTTACGCGTGCGCTGCGTCCCAACACGAAGGTCATCTATACCGAGTCGCCCACAAACCCCACTCTCCAGCTAACTGATTTGCAGGCTACGGCCGATCTTGCCCATTCGGTGGGAGCGCTAGCCATTACGGACAATACGTTTGCTTCCTCCTATAACCAGTTGCCTCTATCGCTCGGCTGCGACCTCGTATTGCACAGCGCAACCAAGTATCTGAATGGACACGCAGACATAACGGCGGGCGCTCTTATGGGTTCGCGCGAGATTATAGAGAGGGCGTGGGTCTGGATGCGAGTGCTTGGGCCTGTTTTGCATCCATTTGACTCGTGGCTGTTGCGGCGGGGTTTGCTTACCTATCCGCTCAGATTGGACGTGCACAATCGCAATGGATTAGAAGTCGCGCGTTTCCTCGAAGGACACAAGGCTGTGGAGCGGGTGTTCTACCCAGGCCTTCCTTCGCACCCCCAGCACGAGCTTGCGTTGAAGCAGATGCCCGGCGGCTTTGGCGGGATGGTGGCGTTTGAGATGAAGGGCGGCTTCGATGCCGCATATCGCCTCATCGGACGCACCGAGCTATGCGTGCTGGCCGTGAGCCTGGGTGGGGTCGAATCGCTTATCACGCACCCGGCCTCAATGATTCACGGCCACCAGTCCGCGGAGCAACGCGAGATCGGCGGGGTCTCGCCGGGCCTGATCCGCCTGTCGGTGGGGCTAGAGGCCGCAGAAGACATTATTGAAGATTTAGATCAGGCAATGAGCTAGACATCGGACGAGCTGGCAACGTTGCCCGTCGTCCATCTATACCAGCTTGCCGAGCACTTCGTCCACAAACATGCTTTGCCAGGCAGGCATCCTGCTCAAGCGAAAGTTGATCATGTAGGGCGCATATAACTGCTTGGTGGTGTCGCTCATCTCGGCGTAAGGCAGCGAGGAGTCGGGGAGGTCTGGGTGCAGGGTGGCGAAGTTGGCGATCGCTGCTGCTTCCTCTTTGTAGACCTGTACGGGCTTCTCCTGGTAATAGCCCAGCTCATTCCAATTCCCGTCGAAGAAGGCTATCACGGGGATAGCGCGATGTATGCCGTTTTTCAGCCAGCGCTCGGCGAGGTCGAGGTTGCGGTCGCGGTAGAAAATGCGTACGTTCCAATTGGTTGCGATCTCGGCCATTCGTGCCAGCATGGGCAGGTAGCGTAGCACGTCGCCGCACCAGTCCTCGGCTATTACCAGCACATTCACGGGGATATTGCTCTTCTGAATGCGTTCGATCTCTGCGTTCGTAAGCACAACGTTACTGTAGTTTCCTTCGAGCTTCTCCCGGTTTTCCTGCATTCCATTCATATACTCTGTTATGGTTAGGCCCTGGCTAAAGCGCTCAGGTGCGATGGAGGTTGTCGCGGTGGTCATTTGATGTTACCTCTCTCTTTCTGTGTGTTTAATTGGACTCGGGGTGATATAAGGCCGCCCAGCTATTTATGCGCTAAGTATACCAGTGACAGGTGACCGGTGACCAGTGACCGGTGACCAGTGACCAGTGACCAGTGATCGGCGGCAACGAAGCAGCACGTCTCCCACTTATCACTTGTCACTTTGCCCGTCCGCGTCTTGACTCCGCCTTATCCCAAGTTTTATATTGTGCATAGGCCTGGGAACACGAGATGGGCCTTCTTGATTGGAGAAGTCATGTCTGAACGAAGTGGATTTGTAGGTGGACAAAGACAGGGAAGACTCGGGTACGACCCGCGCCTGATAGGGCTCGGTTTACTGGCGGGCGGCGTGGCCGGCCTTGTTTGGGCCGGGTCGCGTCAGCGCTATTATGCCAAGCACGGCCCGCCCGCTATGATCGAGTGGGAGCGCGTACGCAAGACTGCTCACCGTATTGTTGCAGAATCGGCAGTTGACGCCGGCTGGCACGCGTCGTGGGAAAGCTATTATCGCGATATGGTAGCGCGCTGCTACCCGCTCATCACCGCCGAAATGGGCAGGGCGCTGCCCGCTCCAGTCGATAAGATCGACGCATTTACGCGCACCGAGTGGATCGACGCCAATATAGCCCAATTCGAGAAGTTGTTTGACGTGCTGGAGAATATCTACAAGAGCGTTCAGAAGCCCAACTCTTTAGGTACTGCCGTGATGGGCGAGATGAGTCAGGGGCTGCTCAGCACGCAGATGGGGGCATTGTTAGGCTACCTGGCGCGTCGCGTGCTGGGCCAGTACGACCTCTCGCTGTTGGGGAAGGAAGAGGTCAGCGCAGGCAGGCTCTATTTCGTCGAACCCAATATAGCAGGCGTACAGGCTGAACTGGGCCTCAACGCCGACGATTTCCGCCTCTGGATCGCTCTGCACGAAACAACGCACGCTTACGAGTTCGAGGCTTATCCGTGGGTGCGCGAATACTTCAACTCCGTACTTGAAGAATACTTCGCCCTTCTTAGCGACGACCTCGTGCAATTTGGCACAGGGGTAAACGGCTTGCGTGGCATGGTGGACCGCGTGCGCTCCAATATCACCACGGGCGACAACTGGGTCGAATCGGTAATGAGCCCCGAGCAGCGCGCTTTGTTCTCGAAGCTACAGGCGCTGATGTCGATTATAGAGGGCTATTCTAACTACATAATGAACGCGGTTGGCGAACGCCTTTTGCCCAGCTATCACATGATCAAAGATCGGATCGAGCAACGAGCAAATAACCGCAGCCAGATCGAGAAGCTGTTTATCAAGATCACCGGCCTCGCCTTGAAGATGGAGCAGTATCGCCTGGGCGAAACATTCATCAACGAAGTCGTGGCGAGCCGCGGTATCGAAACGGCGAACCGGATATGGGAAGGCCCGGAGTTCCTCCCCACCCTCGAGGAATTGCGTAATCCTCAGGATTGGATAGCCAGGACGAATTCCTAATCATAGACGATTTGGACCGGGTGACGTCCCACCAGGACATGGGAGGTAAGCATGAATCAAGAACCTAACGACCGCAGGGCGATGGGCATGGACATGGGCGCGTCAGATGATGTTGAGTCTCAGGTCGACCCCACCGACGTCAGCCCGCATGTCGGCTTTGCCGATGTAGAGCAGTTTGAGCAGCGTGTTATCCTTGAGAGGCACACGAGGCACGATAGGCATGATCCCACCCACGTCGATCTTATGCAGGAGGACTACACGCCCGAAGAGGTGGCACGCCTCGTTGGTACAAGTCTGGACGTAGTGATGCATGCTATTTACAGTGGCGAATTGAAAGCCAATAGGCAGGGCAAGAAGGTTATCTGCATCGACCATAAGGATGTTGCCCACTGGCTACGCGAGAGGCACGGGGTATAACGGCGCTTGGCCAGAATAGATAACCGAAACTCGCTAGGTGTGCCGCACGGTATCTCGGAACCTCGCCATGGGAGTATGCGCTTGCGCTGGTTCTCCGTAGGCTGTTCGTTCGGCTTATTGGGAGGGGTGGTGCTGGTGCTGGCGCTTGCCACTTTTGGCGCATCGCGTTTCCTGCCTTTGAGTATCGGCCCTTCTGCAGGTACAGCCGATATAGTTGTGACTGTGGACGAGGGTTATCTCAATAAGCTGGTTACAGAGCAGGTAGGGAACTCCTACGCTACGGGCATCGATGGACTCACACTTACTGCCCTCAGGGTAGATGTCAGCACAGCCAACCGGGTGGACCTGATGCCCACTTTTCGGGTGGACGCCGGGCTCTTCCAGTTCGACGTTAATGCTCGTGTGAACAACCGTCTCAGCGTGCAGGACGGCAAGCTGGTGCTGACTATGGTGGGAGACCCGCAGTTGGGCGATCTCAATGTGTCGCTTGATGTGCTCCCGTTCGATCTACCGGGTATGATACGCCAGGCTGTTGATCGGCTGAATAATAACCTGTTGCTGGAGCAGATCAACGCTAACATTAAGCCCAGCCTTGACGCAGCGAACTTCAGAATTGACGGCCTGGTTACAGACAATAACGGCCTGACCGTGAGCCTGAAGCACAATTAGGGCTGCGCAATTCCGAATTCCATTTCTCAGTAAGAGGGGCGACATCTCTCTGCTAGGACACAAAATCTCTAGGAATCCAAGAGCATCGCCCGCACAATGTCCCCAACTTCTATGACGTGGGTGTTTTCGTCCACGACCAGCAGCGCGTTGGCTTTCGACATAGATGTTAGTATCTCGGATCCTTGGGCTCCTGTGCTGCGGGCTTTGTATTCACCGCTTTCGTAGCTGACTATCCCTCTTATATAGTTCTCGCGTCCGGGTGAGCTTTCGATGCGCTCGGTGGCGCGTGCCATGATGGTCGGCCTTTGCAGGTCTCGTTTGCCCAGCATTTTGAGGACGGTGGGCCTGCCGAACAACTCCATTGTGACCATGCTGGATACAGGGTTGCCTGGCAGTCCGAGGAAGGGCACGCCGCTTTCGTTGAGGCGACCGAAGGCGAGAGGCTTGCCCGGCTTAATGCGCACGCGCCACATGTTGATCGTGCCGCGCTCCATGAGTATTTGCTTCACGATATCGTAGTCGCCCACCGATACGCCTGCCGAGGTTACCAGCAGGTCGGGCTTGAGAGCGAGCGCTTCATCCAGTTTGTCAACCAGGCTTTCGCGATTGTCACGAGCCACCCCCAGGTCGAGCGCCTCTGCTCCCCATGAGCGCAGCTGGGCGGCGACGGCGTAGCTGTTGGTGTTGCGAATCTGGCCGGGGCCGGGCTTCTCGCCCACGCCAACTAGTTCATCTCCCGTTGCCAGCACCGCCACTCGCGGCCTTCTGTGGACAGGCACTCGCTCCATACCCACCGACGCAAGCACTCCTATTTCGGCGGCCCTGACCGTGGTGCCTGCTATCAGCACGATATCGCCCTTGTGGGTGTCTCCTCCTGCTCGACGCACATTCACGCTCGCGCCTACGCCCCTGTAAATAAGCACCTGGTCACCTATTCGCGTAGGAGAAGCGTGAGAGTCACCGGGCTGTAGGGCGGGAGCATCGAGGGGGCGACCCTCGCTTGTATCCTCAAAGCGCACTACGGCATCGGCACCCGGCGGGATCGGTGCGCCAGTCATGATGCGGAAGGCTGTGCCCTGTTCCACCCTGTCCGTGGGAGCAGGTGCACCGCCTGCGGGCAAGTAGCCTGTTATGCGCAGGCTTACAGGTTGCTCATTGGTTGCGCTCGTGGTATCGGCGGCACGCACCGCGTAACCGTCCATCGAGGAATTATCGAAGGGAGGAATGTCCATATCGCTGGTGATATCGACGGCAAGCACCATGCCGAGGGCGTCGGCCAGCTCGACATCGATGCTGGGGAGGGGCTGGAACCCTGCAAGGATAGCAGCAAGGGCCTCATTCACAGTGACACCTGACAGGGCAGGCTTGTCTATTGGATCCGTCTTTTGCATGGCTAATACCTCGAGGGGTGTATTGGGCTTACAATATTGATTATACACCGCGCAATTAAGTGTATCATGCCCATCTACTATCGTTAGTCATACGTGTGTACCCAAAAGTATTAGGACCGGATAGCTCAATCTTGCTATAGATATTGTTTTACGATTTGTGCTATAATTTGAACAGGGAGCGAAATGGTCATGTTTTCCCCATTCGTTCCACCTGATAAGGCAGGGCACGAGCGACAGAGATGGCGAGCGTGTGGCAGGCCGACATTCATTTCAAGAGCGTAACAGGCAGTTCGGACTTTTGCACTGTAAACGCAATTCGCAGACAAGGCGCAAGCTATGCCATACGACGTAGCACCTGACAGGTTGGAGGTTCCCCTTCTCCCTATCAAGAACGTAGTAGTTTTTCCACGTACAATTGTCAACCTCAATATAGGACATGTTCGCTCGCTAAATGCTGCCAACCTGGCGCTAGCGGGTGACCATTATATGGTCGTGACGGCAGTTAAATCCGGGGAAAGCGAAGACCCATCGCCTGCTGATCTGTATACTACCGGTACGCTCGTGGAAGTGCGCGCGGTGCGCCCTCAATCCGAAAATACGGCTCAGGTCGAAGTGGAGGCTCTACGTCGCGTAGTGATTCAGCTGATCAAGGGCGACGATGCTTGCATGATGGCCGAGGTCGAGGATTTGCCCGAAAAGCAGGCAGGGGGCCGCGAGATTACCTCGCTGATGTCCCACCTAGCCGAATTGTTCAGCAAATATGCCGGATTGAACAATAAACTGCCTGCTGAGGCTCAGGAGCACATCCGTTCAGCACGCTTGCCAGGCTACATGGCCGACCTGTTAGCTGCACACCTTGTGCCCGATGTGGCAGAGCGCCAGCGTATACTTGAAATGACGGACCAGGCTGACCGTTTGGAGTATGTAGGTGGCGTTCTGGCCGGTGCGATCGACGTGCTGGAAACTGATCAGAGGGTACGCGACAAGGTGCGCGCTTCCATTGATAAGAACCAGCGCGAGTTCTATCTGCGTGAGCAGTTGAAAGCGATCCACGATGAGCTGTCCAGCGATAGTGGCAACGAGATAGCGGAACTACGGGAACGCCTCGGCAAAAAGGGGATGTCCGAAGACATCCTTGCTCGAATGTTGAAAGAAGTTGGAAAGCTCGAGCGGATGCCGTCCATGTCGCCGGAGACTACTGTTCTCCGTAACTACCTGGATTGGGCTCTCTCACTCCCCTGGTCTGAGCGCACGGAAGACAGAATAGACCTGCCGCTAGCGGAACAAATCCTCGAGGAAGACCACTACGGCCTGGGCGTGGTGAAAGAGCGGATACTCGACTTCCTGGCAGTCCGGCAACTGACCCATCGCAAACGTTCTGCGCTCAGCGAAGTCGGTACGGGCTCCAAGAAGCAGAAAGCAAACGCTCCGCAACCAAAAGCGCGCTCTCAACGTGCAGAGCAGTCGCAGATTCTGTGCTTTGTTGGGCCTCCAGGTGTGGGTAAAACCTCCCTGGGGCAATCCATAGCGCGAGCCATGAACCGCAAGTTTGTGCGTCTTTCGCTTGGTGGAGTACACGACGAAGCCGAGATCAGGGGTCATCGCCGGACGTATGTCGGCGCAATGCCGGGACGCATCATTCAGGCGATGAAGGGCGTAGAAACCGTGAACCCTGTGGTTTTGCTGGACGAAGTAGACAAGATGACGTCCGATTCGCGGGGTGATCCCGCAGCGGCGTTGCTTGAAGTACTTGACCCGGCGCAGAACCATACTTTCACGGATCATTACCTGGACGTACCGTACGACCTATCGGACGTGTTCTTCATCTGTACGGCCAACAACCTCTACAGCATCCCACGTGCTTTGCGCGATCGGATGGAAGTTGTAGAGATCAGCGGCTACACAGAAGAAGAGAAAGTACAAATCGCACGCCGTCACCTTCTGCACAAGCAGGTGGAGGCACATGGGCTGGAACTTGGTTTCCTTGAAATACCCGATCGCATGCTGAGGACCATAATTCGCACCTACACCCGCGAGGCCGGGGTGCGAGATTTGGACCGCAAGTTGGCGACCATTTGCCGTAAAGCGGCACGCCGGGTAGTACAGGGACGGATCACACGTGTCAGGGTAACAACACATAACGTGGAAGAGTTCCTGGGTACCGCACGATACCGTGTCGAAGACGAAGTACGCCACGACCAGATAGGCGTGGCATGCGGAATGGCATGGACAGAACATGGCGGTGAGCTTTTACCAGTGGAAGTGGTTGTTATGCCCGGTCGGGGTTCGTTAACCATAACGGGACGCCTGGGCGATGTAATGCAGGAATCGGCGAGGGCCGCGCTTTCCTTCGCACGTTCGCGTGCGAAGGAGTTGAATATAGATCTCGAAAGCCTTGAAAAAGCTGATCTGCATATTCATTTGCCGGAAGGGGCAATCCCCAAGGATGGCCCGTCTGCAGGCATTACAATGGCTACGGCTCTCATTTCGGCTATCACACGCAGACCTGTCAGAAGTGATGTGTGCATGACGGGCGAGATTACGCTTACGGGTCGGGTGCTGGCGATAGGTGGCCTCAAAGAAAAAGTGTTGGCTGCCCACCGTGCAGGCATAACAAATATCATTGCTCCCCTTGCCAACAAGCCCGATTGGGCCGAACTGCCACCCGCTGCCCGTAGGCACCTTCATTTTACCTGGGTCGATACTATGGATGGTGTAGTTCAGGCGGTTTTATTGCCGCCCGAAATACAGCAAGCTGTGCCCGTCCATGTCGAAGCAGGTGAAGGTGCGCAATCCGAGACGCCGGAGCCGGTCGATGAGGATACCCTCTCAGACCCGCCCAGCCACGATGCCGATGCTGAAAGCCCAAGCTTGCAGACTGCGGACTCCGTTCAACCCGCAAGCAATGAGCCCGACAGCGTTCAGCCCAAACGTCCAGGCAAGGCCCGTGGTAAACGCGGCACGAAAGAGCCATCAGTCGAGCACTTGAGGGTCGCAGATGCAGACGCACAATTTGACTCTGCCAACAGCTAACTCCTGCATTAGGAGCTTTACCAACCAAAACCTAACCGGCCTCGCACCGAAGAACACAATAGACAAACCCACGGCAACAACGCAAGAAATATCAGGGAGACCAACTCCCTTATTTGCTCATGCCGTGAATTACCGAATCGGGACTATGGATCACCAATCAATGAACCGGACTCAGCAGCCAGGCTCATATTGAGCTTGCACGCTGGTAGCCGGCCTTTGGTAACTGGCTCTGGACACCCGATCTCTCACGAGGGATAGAAATGAACAGAAGAACAGCAGGTCGAGGCGCACCGCGCCGCGAGGGCGGTATACGTACCGTCAAGATGCAAGAATTACAGCGCGACCAAGATATAGCGCGCAACCGGCCCGCAGGCGACGGCCTCTTATGGAAGCGCATGGATATGCACCTGCATACCCCGGCCTCGTCCGACTATCGCGATCCCGGTATCTCATACCTGGATATTCTCAAGAAGGCTGAAGAGAAAAACCTCGACATGATAGCCTTCACAGACCATAACACGGTAGCCGGCTATGCAGCCATGCACCGCGAGGTCGAAACATTGACCTTGCTCGAGCGACTCGGCAGGGCAACTGATGAAGAGCGCACAACTCTCTCCGAGTACAAGCGCTTGCTTGCCAAGATCACCGTCTTACCCGGTTTCGAGTTTACCGCAACCTTCGGTTTCCACATACTGGGCATCTTCCCTGAGAATATGTCGGTGCGGAAACTGGAATACCTCTTGCTCAACTTAAACGTGCCTGAGGAGAAGATGCTGCTGGGCGCGCCCGACGCAGGAGCCACCGACGATGTGCTGGCAGCCTATGCCGCGATAACTGCGGCCGGCGGGTTGGCCATCGCGGCCCATGCCAACTCATCCAATGGCGTGGCTATGCAGGGCTTCCCATTCGGCGGGCAAACTAAAATCGCCTATACCCAGGACCCCAACCTTGTAGCCCTGGAAGTGACCGACCTGGAGGGGAGCGGCAGGCGCAACACCGCAAGCTTCTACAACGGCTCGAAGCCCGAATATCCTCGCCGTATGCACATAATCCAGGGATCAGATGCACACTCCCTCAATACTGAACAGCTTGACGGCATGAACAAACGTTTAGGCGTGGGTGCACGAATAACCGAGATACTGGTGAAAGAAGCCAGTTTCGCGGCTCTAAAAGAATTGTTCGCGAGCAGCGACTTTACACGAACCCGGCCTTACCAGCAGGGTTCGGGCTGGGAGGACATTGAGAGAGCGCGCCTGGAGGGCCAGAATTATAGTCAGTCGTTCCACGAGCGCCCCTTTACGCATACCAGCAGGGCGCGTCCCATCCTGCACGACATCGTGGCCTTCTCCAATGGCGATGGCGGCACTATCTATGTGGGTGCCAACCCCGACAAGAGCGTGCCCATACATGGCATCGAGCGCCCCGACGAGGCCATCCGCATGCTAAAAGAAGACCTCAAGCGCACAATTGAGCCGCCTGTAGAGCCTGAGTTCGTGGCTCGCGGCACGCAGGAGCGCGGCATCATCACGATAACGGTCCCGAAGGGCGACGATGCGCCTTATGCGTTCACACCCACCGGCCAGGTTTACATAAGACTGGATGCTGAAAGTGTGGTCGCCAACCGTGACGAGATCGTAACGCTGGTGCTGGAAGCATCTCGCAACGGCATGGCACGAGTAAGCAAACCGGCAATCGGTGCAGTTCAAGTGCCCGCTGCCCCCAGAGCAGGGCAGATCATTCACCCTGTAGATGCGGGTGAGCCTATGGCACCTCAAGCCTCAGGATTGGACGAGAAGGCCATAATAATGCCTGCGGAACATCAGGCGCAGGGTAGGCCCCAGAAGCAGGAGCCCCGGCGCGAAGAACGCCGTACTCCTGCTGTGCAGTCCACGCCTCCTGCCCGCCAGATGCCGCCCCAGCAGTCGCCGGCACCGCCCGACCGCACAGCGCGTCCGCCCGTATTCGCCAATCTACCTCCCGAAAAGCTCAAGGGTCAGGTGCGCCCAATGACGCCTGCGGGTGGACTGATGCAGCAATCCGTTGAGGGAGAACCCAGCGAGTTGCAGATGCCTACCCCTCCCAGCATGGAGTCGGTCGAAAAGGCAGCACCGCTTGAGCTTCCGGCGGTCGTTGATCGCGCTGCACTCGAGCTTGTGCCAGCGCCTGCTGAAACTGAGAAGCCGAAGCCGAGAACCAG